>JAGOXU010000053.1 GCA_018059515.1 Ignavibacterium sp. | reverse complement strand
TCTCTGCTCAGCCTGACGAATACAAAATTTCACACAACCTCTGAAGCCTGCGGCTGTGAATAATTTATTTTAAGTAATCTAAAACTGCTTGGTTAAACTCATCAGCTTTTTCAATCTGAATCATATGACCTGCATTATCAAGCTCAATTAGTTTTACGTTACTTATATCTTTAGCTCCATTTTCAAAAACATCAGAAGTGCATCCTGGATTTAAATATGGATTTGGAATTAAACCATCATACCTGCCGTAAATAACAAGAGTTGGAGTTTTTATTAATGATAACTTATCAAAAGTTGGTTCATCAAGCATTCCATTTACACATCTTACAACGGTGTAAGCAAATTCATCAAAGTCAGTTGCTTTACGCATTCTAACTCTTTCTTCCACCATCCATTCCCATTTATCATTCCAGTTATAAAAATTCATAGCAAGATTTCTTCGGATGCCTTCTTCAGTTGTTGATTTAACACCCTTCATTGTCATAACACTTCTTAACCAATCGCCCTCACCTCTTTGAAATCTTTCAAATCCGGCAGGGGAGGCAAGAATTAATTTGCTAATCAAATTTGGATATTTTATCGCAAGCTTAATTCCGATTTGTCCGCCCATCGAATGACCAACATAGACAACATTTTTAAGCTGCAAATCATCAACAAGTTTTTTGATTTGATCAGCATAAAATGACATTGAGTATAGGTAATTATCTTTTTGCGATTTACCGTAACCGGGTAAATCAACTGCTATCACCCGATATTTTTTTGCAAGCTCCGGAATATTGTATCTCCAGAATCCGGCGTTGCTTGCAAGACCATGAACAAGAATAATAGTTTTATCGCCGCTGCCTTGATCGATATAAGAAATCTTAGGATAGTTTAAAGATGATTTTGTAGGATAGCCGTAATCTATTTCAGAGAATTGTAATGCCGGTTTATCCCAGTAAAGATATCCGCCGGAACACCCTGCAAAAAATAATAGAGTAAAAAAGCTTATTACAAATAAAAAAATTTTCATAAAGCGCCTCCTTTAAAACATTAGCCAGCTAAGCGTTGTAAAAAACACCCACGGATCTTTGGGGCGCGTATTTGAATAGGTTGCTGAGGGTGCATTAAAAAAATCACCAAGCACAGCATAACCGGCACTAACACCAAGCGTTAAGAAGACTTTGAGATTATATTTAAACTCAACATTAACTTCTGTGCCCATATAAGAATCACCACCGGCTGGTGTAACATTTGAAAGTGCGGATGCAATACCAAGTTTGCCGCTAAATTTGTTTGGAATGAAATCCTTATGCAAGTTTAAAAATGCAGCAGTTACTCCTAATCCCATATTAGAAATATCATGCACCACAGAATAATACCTGTTTACAACCTGTGCATCAGGAAAAAGAAGTAATGCCCGGTGTGCACTGTAAATTCCAACAGGAGAACCATACACATTTCCTGTAATTACACTATTAACAGTTCCATCACTTGCACCATTTTCATCACCGCTTGTGTATAGAGCTTCTAATGAAATTTTATCATTCGCAGTCATTCCATATTTATAACTTATGTTTGCGTTTGCGGATACTCCAAATAAGTTTGCAGCTTTACCGGTTTCAATTCCAACCGTATCAATAACACCGATGTTTGCAACAACAAAAGCATCAGCCCAAATTCTGCCGGCAAGAAAATCTCTGTTATATGCAGCGTGACCGCCAATCCAGCCAATATTTGCTTCATACTTTTGATTTGTTCCGCCAAATTTTAATCTTGTTGCGCCGTTATATTCAGCAAGTGCACTTGCAAGACCCTGACCAAGCACAGAAATTCCCCCAGCATTTTTGCCTCTATCCCAAACGAACCAAAGACTTCCGCCAACTTCTAAAAGCGGCTCAGTGCGTGATTCAATATCAAGCATCCATAAAGTTACATCATCATTTTTGCTGATTTCATTTTCCCATAATTGAAAGTAGCTAAATCTACTTTTTGTAACAGGGGATAGATCATAAAACAAACTTGCGCCAACTGCTTGGGTTCCCCAGTAAGAAAGTTTGTAGCCGCTTGTTTGTGCTGTTTGAAGAGTGTTTATATTCGGATCTCTCACGTTATCAAATAAGCGCTGCATACCAACAACAACATTCCAGTCAGAATCTTCAGGTTTTATATCTACGTTGGCAAGTAAAGTTTGCAAATTAACCTGTCCACCGTTAATTGCACCGCCGCGGTTATTTCCAACACCGTATGCTTGATCGCCCCAGGTGTAATCTATTTTAAATAATCCTCTGAAAGTTGCAAAGCCATCCAGAATAGAGGGCTTATAAATAAACATCGGAACAAATCTTTGTTCAGCGTAAACAGATGTTAGTGGTACTGTGTTAGTTGAATTTGGACCAAACAGTCTTCCAATAACTTGTCCCTGAAGGATATCGTTAGTTGGAGTAACATTTGAACCTGTTGCTCTTGTAAATGAGTAGCCTATAAATTGAAATTCTTTTTGTGCAGGATCTTGTAACCTGATATCATCCTGAGCAAAAAGGTTTACAACAGATAAGAAAAAGATAATCTGTATAAATATTTTCATTGGTTAACCTCCAATGATTGTTGAAAAAAAGACGGCGGATTAAACCGCCGTCAAGTAAGATAATTATTGATAAATAAATGTTTGAATCCAGGTGGCGCCTAAAGGAATCCCATTATATTTGGTACTTCCAAAACCTTCTGCTGCTACTGGAGCAGTAAATCCTGTAATTGCAGGATTTGTTTGAACTACTTCATATTTTAAATCTTTTGTAGTTACGCGATAAATTCCTGTTGAGGTAACAGAAGTAGGAATAGTTTGATTTAAAGTTATGCCTCTGATTGTAGTATTAGCATTTGCTGTTGTACTAAATGTTCCAGAGTATGTTACATCAACATTATTGCTGTCTGTTGCAACAACGGTATAAGTATTGTTCGCATTAAATGTTGCCACAATTTTTATAGTCTTTAATGTTAAAATCAAACCTGGTGCAACGTTAGAACCTTCAGAAACCCAACCACCAACCAATAATTCAGTTGTGGGTGCTGAAGGAACAAATCCCTGAATCCAGGTTGCACCGAGCGGAGTTCCCAAATATTTTGTACTTCCAAAGCCTTCTGCAGGAACTGGAGCTGTAATTCCAGAAATGGCAGGTGTTGTTTGAACAACTTCGTATCTCATCATTCCTTTTGAATTTACTTCATAAATTCCTTGAGATGTTACGGAAGTTGGGGCGGTTTGATTTAGTGAAATAGACCTTATTGTTGTACCAGTATTTTCTGTTACAGTATAAGTTCCTGAATAAGTTACATCAGCACCAGAACTGTCTTTTGCAACAACTGTATAAGTGTTGTTTGCATTAAATGTAGCTGTAATCTTAACAGTTTTTAAAGTTGCTGCTAAACCTGGTGCAACGCCCGCACCTTCAGAAATCCAGGTGTTAACAATTTTATCCTGCTCAACAGGTGGTGTAACCGTATCATCACTTTTGCTGTCACATCCAACGTAAACAAAAGTAAACAATACGAAAAACGAAAATAAAAGTAAGTGTTTCATACTTTCTCCTTTTTTATGATTATGATCTGTTATTTAATGAATCCTTGTGCATTTGAATTAGTTTCTTCTTATCGATTTTACCCGCTTCAGTTTTAGGTAGCTCGGATAAAAACTCTACATATTTTGGAATCTTATATTTTGCAAGATTTCCTTTGCAGTAATCTATAATTTCTTTTTCGTTTGATAATTGATCATCCTTTAAAACGATATAAGCTTTACCAACTTCACCCCACTTTTCATCATCAACTCCGATGACGGCTGCCTCTTTTACTTTTTCGTTTGTGTATAAATAGGTTTCAACTTCTGCAGGAAAAACATTTTCACCACCGCTTATGTACATATTTTTTTTGCGGTCAACAACATAAAAATATCCATCTTCATCCTGCTTAACTAAATCACCGGTATGAAACCAGCCATCTGTAATTGATTCTTTAGTTGCTTTATCGTTTTTCCAATAGCCAGGAGTAATAACCGGAGATTTTAACCACAGCTCTCCAACTTCATTAGATGCACATTCGGTTTTATCTTCTTTAACAATTTTTGTTTCGATATAAAAATTTGGAAAACCAATCGATCCTTTTTTTCTAATTGCATCATCCTGATGAAGTGAAAAACAATTTGGGCCAACTTCAGTTAATCCATAACCTTGTCTGATAAACACGCCTTTGTTGTGCCAAGTGTTTATTAGTGGAATCGGCATTGGTGCGCCGCCAACTATTGCATATCGAACTGAAGATAAATCTACTTTACTGAAGTAGGGTGAATCAGCCATCATTTGAAGCATTGTTGGAACACCGAAAAGTATTGTTGCCTTTTCTTTTTCCATTAATTGTAAAATTAAATCCGCATCAAATTGCGTAAGCAAAGTATGCGAAGCACCGTGATGTAAAAAGGGGGTAAATAATACATTCCATCCACCTGTGTGAAAAAATGGTGCAAAGCTTTGTGTGTGATCGCTTGAATGAAGATCGAGGCGCAAGCCTGTATTAATCGAATTCCAAAAAAGCATTTTGTGTGTAATGATTACACCTTTTGAAAGACCTGTTGTGCCTGCGGTGTAAAGTATCATTACGGCATCATCTTCGGTGAGTATTTGCGATGATACAAAATCGGATTTAATATTATTTTCAAAAAGGAATTTAGTAATCTCATCAAGAGTATTTACAAATTCAATTTTATCAATAGATGAAAGTTTTGGAATGTGATCCTTAAACTCTTCATCATAAAAAAATAATTTTGGATCGGCATCGTTAATTAAAATATTAAGTTCTCGAGGCATCAATCTAAAATTAAGTGGAACAAGTAGCGCTCCAAGTTTTATGCAGGCAAGAAATAAAATCACATGTTCGGATTTATTCTTTGAATAAATTGCAATGCGATCATCTTTTTTAATTTTGTATTGATTAAGAAGATAATCAGCAAGTGCATTTGCTCTTAAATTAAAATCAGAATAATTCCACTGAACATCACGTTGATGCTCGTGTAAAAACATTCTGTTGGGAGTATATTTTGCCCAATTAGCAAGCCAGTCTAATTGAAAATTATGCATCGGCTTTTCTCCTTGTAAAGAAGTAAACTATTCCGCCAGTAACTATTGATGCCGTAATTGCAATCGCAGCAGATACTCCGGGATTTTGACCTGTTGCAATACTAAATGGTACGCCAAGGTTTCCGTAGAAGTAGCTGAAGTGAACAACAATCGCAACAACAGATGCAGTTATAACAGCGGCTTTAGAAGTATCTTTTAAAAACATTCCAAATAAAATTGGAACAAATGCTGCAGAGAAATATGCATATACTCCATTTTGTGCAAATATCCCTACACTTAAATTTGGATTAACAAGCTGGTTGTAAGATAAAAAGATTGATACAATACCAATAAATACTATTACAATTCTATTTGTTAAAATTGAAGCGGATGAATTTTTCTTTTCATCTTTAGGAAAATATTTTCCGAACAATGGTTTAATAATATCCGCAGTAATTGATGTAGAAACCGATTGAATTAATCCTTCAAGTGTTGATATGCCTGCGGAGATTAATCCTAAGACAACAACCAATCCGATGTAAACAGGAAACTCGCGCACAACATAAGCGGAAACAACACCATCAAGTTTTAATGGAACACCGTTTACTGTTAAATCAGGAAAAACAATTCGTGCATAAAGTCCAACTATTACTACAAGAAAGAATAACATTTGCGTAACGATTCCCGCAATTAAATATTTGTTAACATCTTTATCAGTTTTAAGCAGTAAAGATTTTGTAATGATATGAGGTTGACAAACTATTGCAACTCCAATTACAACTTGCGCAAAAATAATTTCAAAATAATCCCGGAATAAAAAACTACTTTCATTTGTAATCTGTGTAAGCTTCGGATCAATTGCAGATAATTTTTCAAAGAAACCATGAACACCGTTAGAAAAATGTTCGTAGCCCGATCCGAGAAGTATAAATGCAACAACAATCATAATTACAGCCTGCACGGTGTTAGTGTAAACCATTGAGTTTGCACCGCCGAACATCATATAACCAAAAATAAAAACAACCAATCCGATTAAAACCGAAAGCTCGCTAACGTTTAAAGTTTTTGAAAGTACTTTAGTTAAACCAACACAGATCAATACGATAAATGTTATCAGCAGGAGAGTCAGAAATGCAAAGAACAACGAATAAGCTTTACTCTTATATCTTGTTCCCATCCATTGTGCCATTGTTAATGCTTTTACACTGCTGCCATGTTTACGAAATCCTTTTGTAAGCAGAACTATTGAAATCATTGCGGCTGCAGGCATAACAAATGCGTAAGATATAACTCCACTGACTCCATAAAATGCTATAAAGCCCGGATTGATAATAAAAGTTGCCGCACTTGTCATTGAAGCTGCTAATGCAAGACCGACTGCAATTGGAGAGAACGCAATATTTCCAACAGCATAATCACTTAAGTTTTTTATTTTTAATGCACCGCGCACTACAAAAAATAAAATAACAGCGCTGTAAGCGATTACAAGTATCCAGCCGGCTGTAACAAGTTCTTTTGAAGCGATATCCATAATTAATTATTTCTTAGATTTTAAAAATTGAAAGCGCGAAAGCTAATCCGCCGCCCGAACCAATGAATAAAACTAAATCACCTTTTTTAATCAAACCTTTTCTATTTGCATCATCAAACGCCATTGGAATACATGCGGATCCTGTATAACCAAAGTACTCCATGATAGTATGTCCTTTAGATCTTTCAACTCCAAGATTATCAAGTGTCTCCCAAATTGAATTAATATTTATCTGTGTGATGAAATAATGATTAATATCTTTTGGATTTATTTTGATATCATCACACGCTTCTTTAATCATTCGTGTCCATGTAATTGGATTTGTTTCTTTAGGAAATTTTTTTACAAACTTCAAAAGATGATCTTTGTTTTCTAAAACTTTTGGCGTAACAGGCTGATGAGTTCCACCTGCATAAATTCCCATCCAATCTGCATATTGTCCTTCTGTATAAAGACTGCTTGTAAGAAAGCCTTCATTTTCATTATCGATTGATCTGAGAAGAACTCCTGCCGCACCATCTGCAAAAAGCGTTACAGTTTTTTTATCCTGCATATTTAAATACTTACTCATTGCGTAAGCGCCGATTACCAAAACCTTATTATATTTTTTATCAGAGCGAATATATTTTGATGCAATATCAAGCGCAGTTACAAATCCTGCGCAAGCAGTATTAACATCAAATGTGCCTGCTTTTACAGCTCCAAGTCTATATTGCACCACTGAAGCAGTTGAAGGAGAAATGTATTCAGGAGTATCGGTTGCAATAATTATTAAATCAAGTTCTCTCGCCGATGTATTTGCATTTTCTAAAATAACATTTGCAGCTTCAACGCAAAGATCAGCAGTCGATTGATCTTCATTACACCATCTTCGTTCCTTTATTGTAAGATTTTCTCGAAGCCATGTATCAACATCTTCACCAAGCAATTCATTAAAGAAAGAGTTTGGTATTACTCTTTCGGGAACAAACATTCCACTTGCAGCAATTTGAGCATTTCTAATCATAAAACTAATCCGCCATCAACGCTTAAAACCGTACCTGTAATATATTTTGCTTCATCACTTACTAAAAATAAATATGCATTTGCAATGTCTATCGGATCACCAAGTTTGCCAAGAGGAGTTTTTTCTTTTAACATTTCAATAACTTTTTCAGGAACTGTTTCAACCATTTCTGTTGCGATAAAACCAGGGGCAACAGCGTTTACATTTATTCCTTTTCTGCCAAGTTCACGTGCCCAAACTTTTGTCATTCCGATTATTCCGGATTTTGTTGCAACATAATTTGTTTGTCCAAAATTTCCATATAATCCAACAACGGAAGATGTATTAACAATTTTGCCGGATTTATTTTCAACCATAAATGGAGCAACAGCTTTTGTGCAATTGAAAACTCCGGTAAGGTTAACATCAACAACTTGTTTCCACTGTTCCGCAGTCATTTTAATTAGTGATGCATCGCGAGTAATGCCCGCATTATTAATAAGGATATCAATCTTATTATGTTTTGCAATTATTTGTGAAACTGCATCAGTTGTAGAATCCAAACTTGTAACATCAACTTTTTGAAATTCTATTTTTTCGCTCACTGTCTTTAATTCATTTATTGCTGCTAATGCTTTAGCGTCATTAACATCCCAAATAAAAACGGTTGCACCTTCTTCAGCAAAACGTTTAGTAGTTGCTTTCCCAATTCCCTGTGCGCCGCCGGTAATAACAGCTACTTTGTTTTCTAATCTTTTCATAATTTTTTAATCCTTTGTTTTTAACGTTTGAAAATTATCAAACGATAAGCTTAAATATTTTTAGATTTATTTGTATAATTTTTTTCTTTCTCTTGACCAGGCTTTAAGAAAATTGTCATAATGAATTTCCATTAATAAATAAAAACTTTCCATTTCTTGCATCCTTTTATCAACAGGAAGAAGGGAATTATTTTTCGCAGTTTTTACTTTTTCCTTTAGCTGTTTGGCAATGCGTGTGTTGTTTTTAATCAATTCCAGATTATTCCTAAATGCATGCTCAAAAACTTCAGGTTCAACTTCGTAAAAATCTTTTCTGTTGTTTCCGGGCATCCAGACTTTGCGGATTAGATGTTTATCTCTCAACCTTCTTACAAGCTGACTTATAGGACCTTTGCTTCTTCCGAGTTGTTTTGTTATTTCATCAAGTGATAATGGTTCGGAGGAGAATAGTAAGAGTGCAATTATATGCCCCATTAGTTTACTTAAGCCGAAAGCTTTATAAGCATCACCAAATCGTTGAATAAGTTCTTTTTTGATTTTTTCTTCAGATGTCATTTAGATTTTAACTTTTGAAATTTTTCAAACGTTAAAAACTTAACCCGAATTTTGTTTAAAGTCAAGATGAATTTTTGAATTGAGCAGATTTGGCTGAAAGAAGCTTAAAGTGTGGATTTTAATTTTGTTAATCCGGTTTTGCTAACCGGTAATTCTTTGCCATTCTTTAACACAAGTCGGTATGATTCTGTGTCGGTTTGCTCAAGGTGCTGAAGAAAATCCAAATTAATAATATATGATCTGTGAATTCTTACAAATTGATTTTCATTAAGATGATTTTCAAAATACTTCATAGTTTTTTGTTTTAGGAATCTTCCTTTTTCTGAATTTATCAGAACATAATCATCTTGTGCTTCTATCCATTTAACTTCTTCAACGGGAATTATAGTAATCTTGCCGCCATCCTTTATTACAACGCGTTCAAGAAATTCAATTTTTTCATCGCGCTGTTTAATGATATTTTGGATTGCAGAATTTTGTTGAAAGCGATCGCCGAGCTGTGCAATTGCTTTTTGCAATGCGTTTGTAAATCGTTCTTCGGAAAAAGGTTTTAGAAGATAATCGATTGCACTTACTTCAAATGCTTTTATTGCAAAGTGATCGTAGGCAGTTGTAAATATTATTATCGGCGGATCTTCCAGCAGTTCTAACATTTCAAATCCATTTAATTTTGGCATTTGAATATCAAGAAAAATTAAATCGGGTTTTAATTCGTTAATTTTTTTTATTGCATCAAATCCATTTGAACACTCTGCAAGTATTTCAACATCATCTCTGTTTGCCAAATAATTTTTTGTTATTTGTCTTGCAAGTGATTCATCATCAACTATTATAATTTTTATTTTGTTTGCCATAAGCCTAAACTATTTCTTTTTGTAATGGAATAAAAATATTCACAATAAATTTACCATTCTCTTTTTTTATTTCCATCAAATTATCCTGCTGATAAATTAATGCTAATCTATCCTTAATATTTTTTAACCCAACTCCGGCGCCCTTTTTATGAGATTCGCCTTCAAAATTATTACAAAGTGTAATCTTTAGAAAATCATCCTGTTTAGTACATGTAAGTTTTATTGTAACTGCATCAAGAGTTTCATAAACAGCGTGCTTAATTGCATTTTCAAAAAGCGGCTGTAAAATCATACTCGGAATTTCTGTTTTGCCGCATTCTTCGTGCAGCTCTTCCACATAAACAAACTTATCATCAAATCTTATCTTCTCTATATCAAGATACAATTTTATATTTTTTAATTCTTCATTAAGCGAGTTTTTTTGTCTATCGTTATTTGCAAGCGTGTATCGTAAAAATTCTGCAAGCTTAATAATCATTTGCTTTGCTTTTTTAGGATCAATCTCAGTAAGTGCGCTCATAGAATTGAGGCTGTTAAAAATAAAATGCGGATTGATTTGAAATTTTAACGATCTTAATTCTGCTTCAGTAACAAGATTTTTTAATTCAGTTTCTTTTAAAGTACGTTCCTGAAATCCGGAATAATAAATTACTATGTAATAAAATGCAGTTAATAAAAAGTAATAAAGAATTCCAATAATAAATCTTGATTTAATTGTTTTAACAAAAAAATCACTAAACATTTCCGTATCGGTTATCAAACTGATTATGGCAAAATAACCAAGTGCAAGCCACACAACGGAAATTAAAATTCCACCACCAAAATGTGTAAGTATAACCTTTGTTATTGGATTATTTTCTATGGAAAGATAAACTGAGGAATACCAAAAACTTAACCCGAGAGCAGCAATTAAAAGATTAAATACAACAGCATCAACTACGGATATTGTAAATGTATCTTTGTATTCGAGTGTAATCAGATTTACATAAAGAATCGCAATTGCAATTACAAAAAGTAAATATAATAAAATGTTTTTAGGACTTTTTAATATCGGGTTGATAGACATAATTCATAATTACAAATATGTTTTCAATTCACCGCCGCCAAAAACAACCAATCCCTTTATTATCAACGTTTTGCTTGTATCAATATTGGCACTTGGGTCTTTAACACTTTTGTTTGAAAAACCACCAAAGATAGAAGTTACATTCATTACAACATTCCAATCGTTTGGAACAACGATTGTTGTTCCGCCGAACACTGCAAGAATATCTATGGAGTTCGTTCCTTCAGCAAGTTTAGAACCCTTAAGTATTATTTCCGAACCGCCAAAAACAGCGGTAATATTTCCGCCGCGAAAATTATCCGAAGTAACTATTTTTGTTCCGCCGCCAAAGATTGCAACATCATCAATTACATCTTTTGTAATTCTGCCAAGCTCATCAACTTCATCAGTTTTTTTTCTTTGATTTAAAACAATATAACTGCCTATTGCAATTAAAAATATTGCAAGCACAACAGAACCATCATAATCAACTGAGGGAAAAATTCTTGGGATAATAAAAACAAATCCTAATCCGGCAAGTATGCCGCCTAACATTTTCCTGTTTGTATTAAGAGTAAGATACATTCCTATCACAATAAAAAAGAAAGGCCAGGAAAAAATTACTCTGCCAAAATTAAAACTAAAAATGTCTAATGAATTAAGAAAAAATAGTCCGCCCAAACCAATAAGTATGCTGCCGAGCAATACTCTTTTATCAACTGAGTTTTTATTTTCTTCCATTGTCTGCTCCTTAAAAAGATATATCGTTTTCTGGCGGAAAAGTAATACAAAGATAACAATCGCGAAAGTAAAAATCGGTGAATTGAAAGTTTTTATCGGTAAATGGAGGTAATTGGCTTATGATAATTCTAATTGAAGTTTTAAACAACTTTTGAAAGAGATG
This sequence comes from Ignavibacterium sp., assembly GCA_018059515.1. Classification (GTDB taxonomy): domain Bacteria; phylum Bacteroidota; class Ignavibacteria; order Ignavibacteriales; family Ignavibacteriaceae; genus IGN3. Next base: position 5,329 of record JAGOXU010000053.1, on the reverse strand, counting down.
ACATCATACTTTTTGATGATAAATACAATTTAGGAATGATGTAAATGAAAATCTTTAACTTCATCTTTTATGTTTAAGTCAAGTTACACAAAAGTTAAAAGCTTCAAGGTTTTTTTTGCCACTTGCATAAACTAATTGATTAATTATTGTTTGGAAAAGTATTTTTTCATTATTTGTTTTGCTTTTTCGTTTCCCATATCTGCTGCAATTTGAAAATCTACAATAGCTGCATCAATATCATCGATGCTTATTTCAGTCAAACCGAGATAATAATAACTATCTGCAAAACGCTTATTAATTTTTATTGATTTTTGGAAATCTTTTATAGCTCTGTCATATAGTTCCAAGCCGTGATATGCTCTTCCTCTGAAGCAATAAAGTTCATAGTTAAGCGGATCATCATCCAACAAAAAATTAAAACACTTAATTGCCTTGTTGTACAATTCAAGATCGAGATTTTTTATTCCAAGTATGTAAACTTCAGAAAGAGTAAGCTCTTCTAATCTTGGTTCAATGTCTATTATTAGCGGCAACGATGGATCATAAATTGGACTAATTGGTTCAGTTTCAATCGGAACAGGATTATAAGGATTGCATACTGGTTCATATCTACCAGGCATTTCCGGACGTGATGGGCGAATTGGATTTAATTCTTCTCTGTACGGCGGCTTGATTGGTTCGCGCTTTTGCTCCGGATTTCGGACTGGATTCTCAACTTTTGGCTGATCGATCCGATCAATCCTATCGCCTGGTGGATTTCTAACAGTGCCGGTGTTTCTTTGAGCGAAAAAATTAGAATTAAAAATTATAGTAAAGGCAAGTAGTAGAAGTAATGTTTTCATAACTCTATCCTGTTATAATTATGATATGTAAGTCCATTATTATGCCAGTGAGTTTTAAATAAAAAAGGGAGCCGAAGCTCCCTGAAAAATTTAACAATAAATAAAATCTACACGTGAACTTCAACTTCCTTTAAATTAGCATCTTTAACTTTATTGAGCGCTTGTTCAAGATCAGCAATAAGATCGTTTACATTTTCAATTCCAACAGAAATGCGAACAAGTCCATCTGTAATTCCGCCGGCTAATCTTGCTTCTTTACCCATAGAAAAGTGCGTCATGCTTGCTGGATGTTGAATCAAGCTTTCAACTCCGCCCAAACTTACTGCAAGTTGAAAAAGTTTTACAGAATTCATCATCAATCTTCCGGCTTCTAATCCACCTTTAAGTTCTATTGTTATCATTCCGCCTGAACCTTTATGCTGCTTTAATCCAACAGCATAATGCGGATGAGATTTTAATCCTGGATAACGAATTGATTCAACTAAAGGATGTTTCTCTAACCACTCAGCAATTATTTGTGCATTTTCACAATGTCTTTCCATTCTTATTGCAAGGGTTTTTAATCCGCGATGAACAAGAAAAGAATTGAAAGGATCAATAACACCGCCAAGCTGGTTTAATGTTTTTCTAAAATGCTGATAAGTTTCTTCATCCTTTACAACGATAATTCCGCCAACAACATCAGCATGACCATTTAAAAATTTTGTTAGGCTGTGCATAACAACATCAACACCAAGTGCAATTGGATTTTGCAGAGCAGGACTCATAAAAGTATTATCAACTACAATTTTTGCATTTTCTTTATGTGCAATTTTTGAAATCTCTTCAAGATCAGAAATACAAAGTGTTGGATTGCCCGGAGTTTCTACATAAACAACTTTTGTGTTTGGTTTGATTGCCTTTTTAACTTCATCAAGCTTAGCTGTATCAACAAAAGTAGTTTCAACACCAAACTTTTTCATCACTGTGTTTAACAAAGTTGTGGTTGGTCCATATACGGCAGAAGAACAAACAACATGATCACCGGCTTGTGTTAGTGCGCCGAATATTGTGTGCACTGCAGCCATTCCGCTTCCGCAGCCAAGAGCTTTATGCCCGCCTTCAAGTTCTGCAATTGCATCTTCCATTGCCTGCACAGTTGGATTTAACATTCTTGTGTAGATGTAACCTTTTTCCTCACCTGCAAAAAGTGAAGCTCCGTGCTGAGCAGATTTAAATTTAAAAGTAGATGTTTGATAAATCGGAGGAACAACTGAACCGTATTCATATTCATCAATACCTGAATGAACGCATTTTGTTTGGAAATCTGTTTTTGAGTGATTTTTCATGATGTTTATTCCGTTAAAGTATTTTTAAAATTTGTTAATCAAAATTAAGGAAAATATTTGAAAGGATTGGAAAGAGATTTAATATTCTTTCAGAATAAAGATGACATCTTAGCTGGTGGATGTCATCTTTATTACATTTAGAAAGGTTTTATTTTATTATTTCTTTACAAATTTATAAGCTTGATAATCAATAAAGTCATCTACATACAGATTGAATGATTTTACTTTACCGTTCTCAATTTCAAATGGAAATACTTTTATTCCGTATGTTGGATCAGAATAAGTACAGAGGAAACGGTTATTTCCAATGTACTCGAGTTTACCTTTCAGCTTTGAGTGGTGCTGAAGACTTAATTCAAGAATACTATTTGTAATGCTTAACTCTGCAAAACCGTAAGGATCATTTTCATATTTGCCTGTAAACTCAGAGAGTTCTAATTCAGGTTGTAAACCCATCGATACAGAATCTCTTAAAGATTTAAGTTGATATTCCTTTTCTTCATTTTGTTTAAGAGTTTGTTGATAAGAGAAACCGCTGTAATCTCTGTAAGGAAGATTAAGATAGGCATCAACTATTTCCCATTTTAATGATTGAAAGAAAGAATTCTGGTCTGTGTTAGTTAAAACGACTATACCAAGATTTTCTTCAGGTAATAGTGTAACAGAAGTAACAAATCCATTTACTCCGCCGGTATGCGAAACTATTTCTGTTCCTTCATAATCCATTAAGCCCCACCCTAATCCATATAAATTAAAATGTCCTTCGTTAAACAGATGTTTAACTCTTCCAATAATAGTTTCCGGCTTTCTGGTTCTTTTAATAACATCGGATGGAATAATAACTTCTCCTTTGTATTTGCCATTATCAAGTTGTGTAATGATCCAATGGCTCATATCATTAATTGAAGAGCCGATACTTCCGCAGGGAGCGAGATTATCAATATTTTCAAAAGGCAAAACCGATATTTTTCCATTAATAATAGTATGTGGTTTAGCAATGTTATTTGATTTTGAATAATTTACGGAAAGTGCTGTTGTTCGAGTCATATTTAATGGAAGAAATATTTTTTCTTTAATGAACTCTTCCCACTTCATACCTGATACTTTTTCAATGACCTTTCCGGCTATTGCATACCCTGCATTGGTATAACCATATTTTGTTCTGAAATCATATTTGGGAATAATCCGACCGAATTTTTCAATAACCTCATCAGAACTAAGATCAGATGTCCAGTACATAAAATCACCTTGAAAAGTCTGCAGTCCCATTCTGTGAGTTACTATATCAACAAGATTTAATTCTTTTGCTACCCAGGGATCTTTCATCTTAAAATCAGGTAGATATTTTATTACCTTCTCATCAAGTTTTAATTTTCCTTCTTGTTCAAGTATTGCCAGTGCTGTTCCGGTAAAAGCTTTTGTATTTGATCCAATCATAAATAAAGTGTTTTCATCCACTTTATCGTCCGCTCCAAGTTCTTTTACTCCATATCCTTTAGCAACAATAACTTTCCCATCTTTAACAATTAAAACTGCAGCTCCAGGAATCTGCCAATTTCCAAGAGCTCTGTTTACATAGTTGTCAAGGCTATCGGTTATAAATGAAGGTGTTTCCTGAGCATAGGCATTCAAGAATAAAACAAGAAGTAAAGAAGTAATTGTATAAAACTTTTTCATGATATTTCCTTTAACATTGATAGACAAAACTAAGAAAAATTAGTCAATTGTGATGAACTGCTTCCAGAGCATTTCGTATAAAAAGGGTAATAAAAAATTTTGCAGCAATGTGCATAATTCTGTACATTTGTGTACAGAATTACTAAAAAGGATTTATAATGAGAACAGTTAACTTTACAGAATTTAGAAGCAAAGCTTCCGTACTCCTGTCTGCTGTAGAAAAAGGTGAAATTGTAATTGTAATGCGTCACGGTAAAGCAATAGCAAAAATATCTCCACCTGGAATGATTCATGAAAATCTCCCACACTGGAAAAAACCTGCTTTACGATTAGTATCAAAAGGAAAAAAACTTTCTTCTGCAATCATATCCGAAAGAGAACAATCCTAAATGCTTACTTTTTTTGATTCATCAGCTTTTGCAAAGAGATTTATTGAAGAAACCGGTAGTGATGAAATTGAGAAGATCTGTCTTGAATCTGATTCGATAGCATTGAGTAGTCTCTGTTTCCCGGAAATCATTTCAGCTTTGAATAGACGATTGAGAGAAAATGATATTACAAAAAAGGAATATCATCTAATTAAAGAAAGAATGATTGAAGAATTTGAAAGTATAGAAATTATTAATGTAGTGCCGGAAGTTATCGGGAAAACAAGTACGTTGTTAGAAAAAAATAATTTAAGAACTTTGGATGCCATTCACATTGCTTCAGCATTAATTTGGAAAGCTGAACTTTTTGTTTCGGCTGATAAAAGACAAACAATCGCTGCAAAAAAAGCTGGCTTAAAAGTGAAATTTGTTGAATGATGTGTTGACTGGTTTTCCGAACTTTACAATCATTGTGAATTTTTTACAACGATTTTAATATGATAATTTCTTAGTTTTAACTTGAATTATAGAAAGGTTTTTTATGTCAAAAAGATTAAACATCATTATTGAAAAAGATGAATTTGGCTATTATGCCTATTGCCCGGATTTAGAAGGATGTCAAACTCAAGGCGATACACTTGATGAAGTTACAGAGAATATTAAAGAAGCAATTGAGCTTTATCTTGAAACACTTTCGGATAAAGACAAAATAAGTTTAACAGCCCGTGAGATTTTAACTACAAGTTACGAGGTTTCAATTGTCTAAAGATCCACGTCTTAATGCAGTTGAAGCTGAAAAATTATTGCTTGATAATGGATTTAAGTTAATTAGGACTAAAGGAAGCCATCGAATATATTTTAAAGATGATAAGAGAGTCGTGATTCCATTTCATAGTGGGCGTATTCTTCACCCAAAGATTGTAAAGCAGGTTCTGAAAGCAATTGAATAAATCACAAGTCTTTATCCTTCTAAATTTCCTTATATTTATCTCTCAAATTCGGTAAAACATTATTCGGATAATCAATCTTGGCTAATGAAAAAATACTTGTTACATCAGCTTTGCCGTATGCAAATGGACCAATTCATCTGGGACATTTAAGCGGTGCATATCTT
>JAGOXU010000226.1 GCA_018059515.1 Ignavibacterium sp. | reverse complement strand
GTTAAGTAAGCCCAAATTATAGCTTTATTAAATGCTGCTTTTAATGTACGATAGTATAACGCTGCACCGGACTTTGTTTTATTGAATCTTTCAATAATAAAATTATCTAAAGTTTTTAGGTCAATTTTGTTTAATGGTATATCGCCAGTATACTCAATTAAGAATTTGAAGGCTGGTTCAATTGATCTTTCGACATAACTTTTTGAAAAGCGGAGTTTTGCATATTTGATGTATTCATCTTTGAAGGTTGAAAGTAAAATCGAATTATTATTATTTACTGCTACAGGTTTTTTATAATTTGAAATATCAAATCTGCCTAAAAATTTATAAGCCTCTTCTTTGTTTTTTGTTTTAGTTGATACTGTTGTTCGTTTACCATTTACCTCGAAAGTAATTTGATAAAAAGGTGACTTATTGGATTTAGATAGAAACATAAAACCTCCTAAAATCCGGTAGGGACAGGGTAGGGAGTAGCGGTAAAAGGTGTGAAAATGAATTGAAAATGCAGAATCCTTGTGACTCATAATCAGAGGGTCGGTGGTTCAAGTCCATCTGGGCCCACTTTTTCAAAACCTCGAATATATTTCACATTCGAGGTTTTTTATTTTAAAATATTTTTGAAGTATTCAGAGGGTCGGTGGTTATTCCTATGGAGAAGTCCATCTGTGCCCATTTTAGACTGCTAAATCATTCGGTTTTGAAGATTTTTTTTAAATGATACAATGTTGTGCTTATTTCTGTATTTCTTTTAATTCAAAATCTATCGTTCCATAACCCAAAACATCACGAGCAAAACCTAACATGCCGCCGCCTTCGATTAATACTCGCATTTTTACCATTCCAAAATCTTTTGCATACCACTCAGTTAAAATATTTTTTGATCCGTTGGAAGTTTCTAAAGTTGATTCGACTCTTAAAGTTTCAAATTTTCCTGCCGGAGTTGTAATTGTTTCAGTCTTAGCTGCTTTGCCTTTTAGTTTTACCGTGTGGGTCTCATCATTAACAAATTCTTTTCCATCCCAACTCCATTCCTGCCCAATTGTTATAGGGAAAGGAATTCTAAGCAGTGGTTTATCATAAACGTAATTGCCTTCTTTTGTAATGAATAAAAGCAGCTTAATTTTTTGATAGGTCTCATCCACAAATAATCCTTTATCATTAACAAAAAGTTTTTGCCTGTATTTAAATTTATCAGAGTCGTATCCAAACACATAATTATCTTTTTCTTTTGTAATCTTCAATTCAAGATCACCAAAAGTTGATTGATATATCAATTTGTTTTTTATCTCTGTGGGAAAATATTCTTTCCCAAATGTTTTATCGATCTTATCCGGATTTGAATTTAATTTATTTTCACTTTGTGATAAAGCTGTGTTATCTATAAAAGATACTGTAAGCCCAAAGAGAATTAGGACCAAATAGATTTTCATTTATCGCTCTTTAATTTTGCTTGTAACAATAGTGAGTTAATGTAATTTTAGCAATGCAGTAAAAATGCAATTTAATTAAGTTTTATATATTTGAGTTGTTGATCACAAGTTATTTAGAAACTTTAAATGGATTATATAAATACAATAAAAAATCTTCTAACAAATGATTGTGAAATAATCGGCAAAGAAAAATATTTAAACTCTGCTGTGTTGATTCCTATTTTTGTAGAAGATGGAAATGAGTTTATTCTATTCCAAAAGCGATCTATAAATGTTAGACAGCCTGGCGAAGTTAGTTTTCCCGGTGGGCATTTTGAATCTAATAAAGATAAAGATTTTCTTTCAACTGCTGTAAGAGAGACTTGTGAAGAGCTTGGAATTAAAGAGTCACAAATCACTTTACTTGGAAAATTTGGTACTCTTGTTGCACCGATGGATGTATTGATTGAAGCCTACATTGGGATTCTAAATGTAAAATCTTTGGATGATTTAGAGATCGATAAAAAAGAAGTCGAACGAATATTTTTAATTCCATTAGATTTTTTTTTGGATAATAAACCTGACGAATATTATACCAATATTGAGATACATCCTTTTACAATAGATGAAAATGGTAATAAGATAGATCATTTTCCCGTTAAACAATTAGGCTTACCAGAACAATACGCAATCCCCTGGAAACGTGGGAAACACAGAGTTTTAGTTTACAAAACTTCCGAAGAAATTATTTGGGGAATTACAGCCGAACTTATTTTTGAATTATCACAAAAAATGAAGGTACAAGTTGATAAATAATTACAAGCACATTATCTGGGATTGGAATGGAACTCTTTTAAACGATGTGAACTTTTGCAGAAAAATTATTAACGGTATTCTTGTTGATAACAAACTTCCCGAGTTATCATTAAACAAATATCGAGAAATTTTTACTTTTCCTGTTCAGGATTATTATGTTGCTGCCGGATTAGATTTTTCTAAAACTTCATTTGAAATTCTTGGCAAAGATTTTATTGATGAATATGAATCTAACAAACTAACTTGCAGTTTGCACGATAATGCAGTGGAAGTTCTATCAGCAATACATCAAAAGGGAATAAAGCAATCCGTACTTTCCGCTTATCTACATGAAAATCTTGTAAACATTTTAACTCATTATAACCTTACACAATATTTTGATAACATTGTTGGGCTTGATAACATATACGCCGGCAGCAAAATTCATCTTGGTATAAAACTTATTGAAGAATTGGATGTAAATAAAAGTGAAGTTTTATTTATTGGCGATACTTTACACGATGCTGAAGTTGCAGAGGCTATGGGGATCAATTGTATTCTAATCGCAAATGGTCATCAAGTAAAAGAAAGGCTGATGGTGAACTCTAATTTGGTTTTAGCAGATTTAGCTGATCTAAGGAATTATTTAAAAAGTTGAGATTTTTTTGTTATCAAATCTAAATATTTAGTGATGGATAACTTTAAAAATTTACTCCGGAAATATCTAAATAATTAAAACATAGATAAGTTCACTCTGATTGGTTTTTTTGCACTCACTCCTTATATTTGGCAATCATTTTTTGAAGAAAAAAACAGATTTAATGCAGAAAATTACAATTAGTGATCTTGGAAAATTCGTAGGGCAGCAAGTTACTCTCCGCGGATGGCTATTCAACAAACGTTCAAGCGGCAAAATAAAATTTATCATTCTTCGTGATGGTTCAGGTTATCTGCAATGCGTTTACTTTAAAGGTAATTTAACCGAGGAAGTTTTTGATAAAGCCGATAAGATTGGTCAGGAATCTTCAATCGAAGTAACAGGAAAAGTTAAAGAAGAACCACGTGCCCCAGGTGGATTTGAACTTGATGCAACAGATTTAAAAGTTATTTCCGAAGCACACGATTATCCAATAACTCCAAAAGATCATGGAATTGAATTTTTACTTGATAACAGGCATTTGTGGCTGCGCTCAAGTAAACAAGTTGCAATTTTAAAAATCAGACATCGTATCGTAAAAGCAATTCGTGATTTCTTTGATGAGCGCGGTTTTACATTAATGGATCCGCCAATACTAACTCCAAACGCTGTTGAAGGAACATCCACACTTTTTGAGACTCCATATTTTGATCTCGGTAACGCTTATCTAACTCAATCCGGACAGCTTTACGCAGAAGCCGGTGCGATGGCGCTTGGAAAAGTTTATACATTTGGTCCAACGTTTCGTGCAGAAAAATCTAAAACAAGAAGACATCTTACAGAATTCTGGATGGTTGAACCCGAAGTTGCATTCAATGATTTGAATGACAATATGGATTTGGCTGAAGAATTTTTAGAGAACATTGTTCAAACAGTTTTAAAAGATATGGCGGAAGAATTAAAAGTTCTTGAGCGCGATACAACAAAACTACAAATGGTAAAAAGACCTTTTCCACGAGTGCATTACGATGAAGCTATTGAGATTTTAAAAAAGAATGGTAAAGATATTAAATGGGGAGATGATATTACCGGTGCCGATGAAACAATTGTGTCCGCACAATTTGATAGACCAATTATGGTTCATCATTATCCTGCTGAAATAAAAGCATTTTATATGAAACGCGATCCGGAAAATCCAAAATATGCTCTTGCTGTTGATGTACTTGCACCGGAAGGTTATGGAGAAATTATCGGCGGCAGCCAGAGAGAAGATAATTTAGATTTTCTATTAGAAAGAATTAAAGAACACAATCTACCACAAAGTGCATTTGAGTGGTACCTAGATTTAAGAAGGTATGGTTCAGTGCCTCACTCAGGTTTTGGTTTAGGATTGGAAAGAACAGTAAGCTGGATTTGCGGATTGGACCACTTGCGTGAAGCAATTCCATTTCCAAGAATGATTTATCGCAATACTCCTTAAAATTAAATCGTAGCTCAGACTTTAGTCTGAGAAGTTGTCTTCCTTTAGTGTGACAAAGAGTTTTTTAATAAGTTTGAAATATTAAATATGAATTTAGACGTTATTCTTTTTTTTGTATTCGGAATCGTTGCAGCAGTAACCGCTGTTATAATGATAACCCGAAGTAACGCTGTTATTTCTGCTTTATTTTTAATTTTGAATTTTGCGTCTCTTGCCGGTTTGTATCTTACATTAAACGCACAGTTTATTGCAGTAACACAAATTATCGTCTATGCCGGTGCAATTATGGTTTTATTCCTTTTTGTGTTGATGTTATTAAGACCTGAAAATGAACGGAAATTTTTACAAGCCAATCCAAAAATAAAAATCTTTGCAATGTTTGTTGCATTTGTTGTATTTGCACAGCTTGTTTATGTTATTTTCTTTGCGCGTCCATCACAAAACATTTCAAAAAATTTAGCAAAAAGTGTTGAAGCGGGTACGATTGAATCCATCGGAAGAGAATTGTTTACAAATTATGTTGTGCCTTTTGAGGCTGCGGGATTTTTATTACTCGCTGCAACAATAGGTGTAATAGTTTTAGCAAAAAAGAAGTTTGAATAAAAAGTTTTAATTATGAACATCACAATTGAATATTATTTAATCCTTAGTGCTTTTATGTTCTTCGTCGGAGTTGCCGGAGTACTTACTCGCAGAAACGCAATCATAGTTTTTATGAGTGTTGAATTAATGTTAAACTCGGCAAATCTAAGCTTGGTTGCATTTTCGTCTTATCTCGGTAATTCAATCGGGCAATTATTTGTTTTCTTTGTGATGACTGTTGCAGCTGCAGAAGCTGCTGTGGGGCTTGCAATCATAATTGCAATTTTCCGTAACAAGCTTACTGTAAACATTGATGAAATAAATATTCTTAAGTGGTAAAAGCCCCAACCAACTTCCCATAAGGGGAAGGGTAGGGCATTTTTGATTGATAATTAAATTTTAATTTCACTGAATGATAATGATAATTAACAGATTTTATAGTTCTTTCTCTCTCCCCTTAAGGGAGAGCCGGAGAGGGGCTTTTTATTAATGCGTGAATTAATCTATTTAACTGTTGTTCTTCCTTTGGTTGGATTTTTAATCAATGGAATTTTTGGC
>JAGOXU010000225.1 GCA_018059515.1 Ignavibacterium sp. | reverse complement strand
GCGCGATACGGTACACGTGAAGGAAAACAAAATTCAATTTTAAATTACATCGAAGGATCAAGCATCTCAATTCCTGTTTTATCTTATAAAAACTTTAGCGATAGAAGCAGGGAAGGAAAATACGGTGGAACAAATCTAACTTACATTCATAATTTTGGCAGCAAAGGACATGAAGTAAAAAGTGAATTTAATTTTAGATATAATGATGGTGATGAATCAACTTTAACCAAGGCTTTAAGCAATGATTTGATTTTAAAAGGCAAGAAAACAACTGAGTTTGGTCCATCCAGAGATTTTGAAGTAAAGATAGATTATACACTTCCATTTACGGATGAAAGAAAATTTGAAGCCGGTTACGATGCTGAAATAGAAAACTCGGATGATAATAATTCTTTTTATTTATTTGATTCGCTGAGTTATGATTTTCAATTTCAAAAACAATTTAGTCATGATGTAAAATATTTAAATAATGATCAGGCTTTGTACGCAACCTATACTGATCAGTTTGGTGATTTTGGAATACAGGGTGGATTTAGAGCCGAATATACTTTTAGAACAATTTCATTGTTGGATATAAATGCAGAATCGAAAATTAATAGATGGGATTACTTTCCAACTCTTCACACATCTTATAAATTTTCTGAAGGCACGCAAATGATGGCAAGTTATACTCGCCGCATTCAAAGACCACGCGGATGGGAACTTGAACCATTTTTAACCTGGATTGATGCTAACAATGTGCGTGTTGGTAATCCTGATTTGCTGCCTGAATTAATAGATTCTTATGAAACCGGAATTCAAACTTATATTGGAAAAGTTTCTTTGTCTGTTGAATTGTATCATCGGGTTACAAATAATAAAATTGATCGTGTACGATCGGTATATCCTGAGACAGAAAATGTAAGTTTAAATTCAGTTATAAATATTGGAAAAGATTTTTCAACAGGAAGCGAATTGATGATGATCTTTGATCCGATAGAATTTTGGAATGTAAATGCGATGGCTAATCTGTATAATTACAGAATTGAAGGTGTGTTGTATAATCAGCCATTTGAACGACAAAGTTTTAACTGGAATGCAAGATTAAATAATATGTTTAAGATTTCTCAAAGCACTCAACTGCAAATCAATGTAAACTATAACAGCCCGGGCGTTTCATCCCAAGGAACTTGGAAAGGATTTTTTACTACTGATCTTTCAGTTAAGCAGGATTTGTTTGAGAAATTGCTTTCTCTAACTTTACAGATAAGAGATTTACTTGGAACTGCAAAATTTGAGTACAGTTCTTCAGGTCCGGATTTTTATTCCTACAACTATTTTGAACGTGAATCACCAATGATAATGCTGAGTGCAAAAATTAATTTTAATAACTACAAAGCCAAGCGTGAGAATGGACAGATGGATAATCAAAATACCGGCAATGATGAATTTTAGAAGTCTTATATGTCACCCTGAACTTGTTTCAGGGTCTCATTAATTATTATAATGAGATGATAAGATAATCTGCCACGACTAAAGTGATTTGCTCGTAACTTAGTAATTATGTTTTTATCTGATAAGCCATTGGTGATTCAGAAAATTAATCAGGAATAATATGTCATTTGAAAAATTAAAACTTATACAGCCTATTCAACTTGCTTTAAAAAATGAAGGCTACGAAATTCCGACTCCAATTCAGCGTGAAGCAATTCCAGTAATACTTGATAGAAGAGATATTATAGGATGCGCACAAACAGGAACCGGAAAAACTGCTGCGTTTGCAATTCCAATCTTGCAAATACTGCACGGAGAAAAGGAAGTGCAAAAATCAAAGAGAGTTATCAAATCATTAATCGTAACTCCAACAAGAGAGCTTGCAATACAGATTGGGGAGAGTTTTAATGCTTATGGAAAACACACTGGACTTACTAACGCCGTAATATTTGGAGGAGTTTCGCAAAAAGCTCAAACAGATAAACTAACTGCCGGCGTTGATATTCTAATTGCTACACCCGGAAGACTTTTAGATTTGATGCAGCAGAAATTTGTAAATCTACATCATATAAAACTTTTTGTGTTGGATGAAGCAGATAGAATGCTTGATATGGGTTTTATACATGATGTTCACATGATAATTGCAAAGCTGCCGACAAAAAGGCAATCATTATTTTTCTCTGCAACAATGCCGCCTGAAATTGTAAAGCTTGCAAAATCAATTGTACATAATCCTGTAAGCATTGATATAACTCCTGAATTTAAAACTGTGGAAGCAATTAAGCAGGCTGTTTATTTTGTATCAAAACCGGATAAGAAAAAATTATTATATCATATACTTAGAAATGAAAAAATATCTTCCGCACTTGTTTTTACAAGAACAAAGCATGGTGCAAATTTAGTTACAAAATATTTGCTAAGTCATAATGTTAGCGCTGATGTAATACACAGCGGAAAATCACAAAACGCAAGACAGCGAGCATTGAATAATTTCAAATCGTTACAAACAAAAGTTCTTGTTGCCACTGATATTGCAGCGCGCGGAATAGATATAGATAAACTCTCGCACGTATTCAATTATGATATTCCAAATATTCCGGAAACTTACGTGCACAGAATTGGAAGAACCGGTAGAGCGGGCTTAGGTGGTATTGCGCTTTCTTTTTGTGAAGATGAGGAAAGAGCTTACTTAAAGGATATTATCAAGCTGATAAAAATTCAGATTCCTGTCATACACGATCATCCTTATAAAGTAAATAATGATGGAGTACCAAAAACGGAGCAACATAAACCTAAATCAATTACATCGGAAAAAACTGAAACAAAAAAGAAATCTGGACGATCAGGATACTTCAGCAAGAAAAAGAAAAGATGGGGACGCAAGCCAAATACAAATAAGGTAAAGATTTAAATTATCTGATTTTTATTCCTGTGAAAACGCATATACGTCAACTTGATGGATTCAAATTCTATTTAAAAATAGACAATTTTGTTTGATTACTGTTTTGATTTAGCATTATTTATATGTCATACCTACGGCATTTTGTTCTATTTTTTATTTCTCTTTCTATAAATATTTCATCCCGCTGGGATGAAGAAAAATAAATCCCGATAGGGATAAAATACCTGCCTGCCAAATACAAATTTCCACACAGCCTGTTGCTTGGGAATGACGTAAAAGAAATTTTGAACTCTCTTTATATGTTTATTGGGAAGTTATTTCGTCAATTAAACTAAGAGAGAAATAATTATTCCCTTAAAATTAAAATCGCACCAATAATTATTAACACTGCAGCAATACTTCTTTTAACAAGGTCTTTATCATTAAATATTTTTCCACCAATTACAGTAGCCCAAAAAACTGATGTACGTTTTATCGCGAGTACTAACGCAACCGATGCAAGACTTACTGCAACAATTTGTGTATAGCGATAACCAATTGTTAGAATTGATATTAATGCAATCCAACTAAGATTATCTTTTTTAATACTTATCGGAGTAACCTCTTCTTTATGTTTAAAGAATAAATAGATAAGCGAAAACAGTACTGCAAAATAAATATGTTGAAATGCAGTTAGTGATATTGGTGAAAGATTTAGTTTGATAAGTAAAAGCTTATCAAGTATTGATGAAGCGGTAAAAAGTAAAAGTGCAAGAAAAACAAAACGATGGTAACCTGATTTTGCTATATCAGCAAAAGAAGTGAATATATTTTTTAAGTTTTTGCTTTCAAGAATAAATGTACCGGTGATTAAAAATACAAGTCCTAAAACCTCAATACTTTTTAAAGTTTCGCCAAGAAATATAAAAGCAAAGACAGCTACAAATCCCGGTGTAAGTGCAAGTAACGGAAGTGCATTACTAATTTCTAAATTTTTTAATGAAATCATTACACAATAAAATGCGGCAACGCCAATTATAGATTTACCAAAAAGTATAGAGAGATTTAAAGTGTTAATTGTTGAGTAATCGATAAAAAAGAAAAACGGAATTGAAAAAACAAGATTTACTATTGATAATAAAAATGAAAACTCCAATGCGCCTAATTTAAATAGCACCTTCTTCTGTGTTATCGCGGCAAAGGCAGAAAGAAAAGCTGAAATAAGTGCAACAGCAAACCACGTCATAAAATTATTCCGTTTAAGTTATACTAAAATTAAAATGCAATATTAGCTCTTACAAAGATATTTCTTCCAGGCTCACTAATTATAAAACCTCTATTTGTTGACAAATGATTCCTGTATTCTTTATCAAAAATATTTTCAAGTCCAATACTAACTCCAGTTTTAAAACTTCCTAAATTTAGATTTATAAAATTTAATTTGAAGTTAAATGTTGCGTAACCTGGTGTTGTTATTTCACCCGGAGCAACTTTATTTTGATCTGCAAAAATGATTGCTGATACATCAGCACTCATCCAATCAATCGGAAAATATTCAATTCCAAGTATTGAATTTAATGGAGAAATTTGCGAAAGATCCTGATCATCTTTTTTATTCAATCCACGAACGTATGAAAGTGTATTGTAAATGCTAAATTGATTTAATACACGATAGTTGATTGAATATTCAAATCCATACATAAGTGCTTCACCGATATTTGTTTTTATTAATGCATTCCTGTTTTCATAAGTCCCCGGAATTTCAGTTACAAGATCGGTTAATGAATTTAAAAATAAACTTGTTGTTAGATTCAAATTATCTGGGAATAATCTAAAACCAAGATCAAAGAAATATCCTTGTTCAGGTTTAAGATTTGGGTCACCGACTCTTATAACACTTCCCAAATCTATGTATTGATATCTTTCTTCAAGCGATGGTGAACGAAATGAACGTGCTGCATTAAAACTTAAATTAGAATTTTCACTTAATGAGTACAGCAATCCAATATTAAAAACATAAGACTTATTTTTGGCTGATTCAGAATTCCAGATTATTTTTTGCCCGGAGGGAGTAGTATTTACAACTCCATCATTAGTTTCATAGAGTGGGTTTAAAGTTTCAGAATTACTTAACCAAATAAAATCATAACGCCCGCCAAGAGTTAATTTAAAATTTGTAAAAAGATTAAGTTCGTCCTGTAAGTAAAAGCCCGCACTGCTAAAATCAGCATCCGGTAAAGGTTTCTCATAAACTGTTTTATAAATAGTTTTTACTACTGATGAATCCACCGAATTAAGTATTTCAATTTTTTGATCACGAGTTCTTATTCCGTTGTAATTTCTGTTCCAGAAATCAAACCCGGCAATTATATAATGGTTTGTAAATTTAAAATCTGCTTGAGTTTGAAATCCATCAACATTATGATCTGCACCCGGACTAATTTTTATAACACTAACTCTGCGCAACGGCTGACCGTTTCCTGCAGGAGCGTATTGCACTATACCTGGAATATTTTCAACATCTCTTGAGATAAATTGGTGGAAATATTTTGCAGAAAGTTTTACTAAGGATTTACTAAGATTATTAATTTTATATTCCGCACTAAGCAATCTTCTAATTTCTTCCGG
>JAGOXU010000224.1 GCA_018059515.1 Ignavibacterium sp. | reverse complement strand
AAATTCTCTGTATTCATTACCTCTATCTTCAAATTTTCCGAGGCTTAAATAATGTGCATTTGAAATAGTAATGCTTTGTCCTGATAAATCTTTTACTTCCATAACGAACTTATTTTTTACATACCTTGTAGGAGCATACTTCATTCTTACTTGTACAATTTTTATTAAATCGATTTTATTAACAATTACTCCATTGATGCTTGCTGATAATTTATCGTCATCAATACAAAAAACAATTTCTTTTGTGAATGCATCCTGTTTAACTGAGTAAGTAATATCCATTGTTGATTATTTTAGTATCAATGCTGTTTAGTGTTTGATCAAAATTGAAACTGAATATTTTTAATTTATTCAGTTAATGATTGTAACCTATAGTTGTATTTAATTTATAGAAATAAGTCGGTTGCCTTATTTTAGAACACGGAAGTGACTAAACTATTTTATGCAACGAAGCTTTTTGAACTGCCTGCATTTTATTATTTACTTGAAGTTTTTTGTAAATATTTTCAATATGTTTTCTAACTGTAAATGGAGAAATAAAAAGTTTTTCCGCAATTTGCTGATAATCCAGCCCGAGTTTTAAGTTTTCCAAAATTTCAATTTCTCTTTTTGATAGATTAAAATCCTGCTCAGATTTTCTTTCAATCGATTTATTACTTTGTCTTAGTAACTGAAGTGTTTTTGAAGCGATTGTTGGGGACATAGGTGCGCCGCCATCGAGAACCAAATTTATTCCATCAACAATTTTATCAACCGATTCATCTTTAAGCAGATAACCATTAGCGCCGGCTTTTATTGCACTAAATATTTTTTCATCATCATCAAAAACAGTAAGGATAATAATTTTAATATTTGGATAAAGTTTAGAAATTTTTTCAGTTGCATTTATTCCGTCCATAACGGGCATTTCAATATCCATTAAAATTACCTGAATTTTTTGTTCATTGTTTTCCAGATAATCAATCATCTCAGCACCGTTTCTTGCACGATACAAAATGGAAAACTTATCTGAAAACATCTTTAACTTTTCAGATAGTGATGAAGCTAAAAAATCATTGTCTTCTGCAAATGCGATATTTATTTTCATACATTTAATAGTTTAATTATAGATTAGAAACTAAGCTGGTTATCTGCTTATCACAATAAGGCAAATGCAGTAAACTAAGCTTACTATTTTAATTTGATGTCAACTCACACGAAATAGTGGTTCCGTTGCTATCACTTTTGATATTAAATTTTCCACCGGCTAATTCGCATCTTGTTTTCATATTTATCATTCCATTTCCATTAATTTCATTTTCAATGTTAAATCCGATTCCATTATCAGTGATTTTTAATTCAAATCCATTTTTAATCTCACTAAAAATAATTTTTACCTCTTTAGCTGAAGAATACTTTATTGAATTCTGTAATGCCTCTTGAATGATTCTAAATAAATTTAGCATTTGAGTAGATGAGAGAATTTTATTATCCCTAATATTATTTTCTACACCAATAAAAGTATTTCCAACACTCGAATTTATTTTTTGAATTGTTTCATTTATCTTGAGAACAAGTTTTTCTATATCGCCATCTTCCTGCTTCATCGCCCAAATTGTACTTCGTAAATCAAATAGCGCATCTCTGCTAAAATCCTTTAACATTTCCAATTTAGGTAACAATACATTAGATCTTTCAGAATAGGTAATATTATCCAATGAACTTATTAGAAAGGTTAATTGAGACCCTATATTATCGTGTAATTCTCTAGATATGTTCAATTTTTCATTAAACATTTTTTTCTCAAACCGTGAGTTTTGTATTTGATTTTTATACTCAAGTTCTTCAATAACTCTTTTACGCCTTTGCTGTTGGAACTTATACACACCAATTATAATTGCAATCAGCAGAACGAGAGTTATTAATAAAAAAGTTAACTGCTGTGTTTTACTTTTAATCTCAAACTGATTTTGGGCAAGCAGTTTATTTTTCTGTTCTGTTTCGAATGCAATTTCCAATTGTGCAACCTTTGCATCAGTTTCAGAATTATTTATGCTGTCTTTATAAGTTGTATATTTTTGGTGATACAAAAGAGCTTTTTCAAACTGATTTTTCTGTTTATAAAGTTCAGTAAGATTTTTATAGCAGTACAAAATCATATATGCATAGTCTATTTCCTCTGCCATTTTAACAGCCTTTTCGTATGATTGAATTGCTTCATCAGTCCGATTTTGCATTTTAAAGAAATCGGCACGAAAAGATAAATTTTCCATTCTACCAAAATTTCCGAATTCTTTATCTCTATAAGTATCAGATAAATTTAGATATCCAAAAGCTTCGGAGAATTTACCTTGTGATGCATTTAAAACAGCAATTTTATTTAAACTATAAGGAATACCAACTGAATCATTACTTGTCTTTTTAATCTCTAAAGCTTTTTTATAAAAATAAATTGCACTATCGGCATCATTCTGCATTTCTTTCAGCACACCATAATTATCATATAGTTTACTTCTAAATATTTTAGGTACACTATGTTCATCAGCAGTTTTAATCGCAATTTGCATATAGGTAATTGCTCTATTTAAATTTCTTCTTTTAAGCTGATAACCGAATTCACCATATTCATTACTCAACTCTTTATACATCTGATTATCTGTAAATATTTTTATAGCTTCAATATGATATTGTGTTGATTTATCATAATTGCCTTTTAAATATTGTACTAATGCTAAGTTGCTTAATGTAACCCCTTCACCTTTCGGGTAAGTAATTTTACGAGCCCGGTTTAGATTATCACTAAAAATTTTTGTTGATTTATCCAGATCGGAAACCATCTCTTCAAAATTAATGGAGTTAACTGAATCAATTAATTCTTTTGAATTTTGAGCAAATAATATTGCAGAGTTGCAAAGAAATATTTCAAGGATTATAACTAAGTGTATTCGTTTTTGCATTACAATGATTTAGATATTTTCTTTTCTGTGATTAGATTTCTTAACCAAAAATGTATCTTTAATTAAACTTATTTGAATTGACATTAAATATATTAAAGCTGTTTATCATTTCAATAGCAATCTTTTTTACGGCAAATAAATTATTTGGGCAACAAAGTGATCTTTCTAAATCAGTTAATCATATATCAGAATTTATTGCATCAGAAAAATTTAGCGAGATAAGAAATGTTTATAATGATTTAGCATCAGCCGACTCCATATATAATGAAGCTATTAAAATTACAAATGGAAATATATCCGATGCACTTTTAGCTTTGATGTTTGCAACAGTTCCTTATCGAGAAGTTCCTGTTCAGATTCCAATTTTAGATTTTACTGTAAATTATCCATTAACATCTGCTGATGAAAAAACATTTTTGAAAAAGAATGAAAACCTGCCGCGATATTTATTTTTTGATACGCCGCAAAATGATTACGGCGATAAAGATAAACTTGCGCATTTTTTTGGAAGCGCATATCTTTCATTTGAATCAAACATTTTTGATTTGGGAAAGCTAATTGGTTATTTTGTGGAAGCTTTTGAAGAAAGTTTTAAAGTTCAATCAAGTGTTGATGCGCGAGATTTAGATGTAAACGATTACGGTAGATTATTCGGAACTTTACTTAAAGAAAACAAAAAGCTGCAACCATCACAAATATTTTTATTAAGATCATTAAGTTTTTTTAGAGTACAATTATGAAATCAGTTTTAATTATCGATGATGAAATTCAAATCTGCGAAAGCATAAGCATGATACTGGATTATGAGGGTTATGCGGTTGAATCTACTACAAGTGCTATTGAAGGACTTGAAAAATTTTCTTCCAAAGATTTTGCTGCCGTTTTTCTTGATATTCAAATGCCGGAGATGAATGGATTTGAGGTTCTAAAAAAAATTAAAGAACAAAAACCTACTGCTTCGGTAATTATAATATCAGCCCACGGAAGTGTTGATAATGCAATCAAGGCTACACGACTTGGTGCATTTGATTTTCTTGAAAAACCCATCGACCGCGATAAACTTTTAATAAGCGTACGCAACGCAACCGAAAGTGCAGCTTTAAAAGAAGAATACGAAGAGATTAAAAAAGTTTGGGTGGGCGATGGAGAAATTCTGGGAAAGAGTAAAGCAATTCAAAATATTTTACAGATGATTGATAAAGTTGCTCCGCTTGATACAAGAGTTTTAATAACCGGTGAAAATGGAACGGGAAAAGAATTAGTTGCGCGTGCAATCCACAAAAAAAGTGAAAGGAAAGATAAAACATTTGTAGAGGTTAACTGTGCTGCAATCCCAAATGAACTTATTGAGTCAGAATTATTTGGACATGAAAAAGGTTCATTTACCGGAGCTGTGCAGCAGCGAATCGGAAGATTTGAACTTGCAAATAAAGGAACATTGTTTTTAGATGAAGTTGGAGATATGTCCCATCAAGCACAAGCAAAAGTTTTACGTGCAATTGAAGATGGAAGAATTGAACGAGTTGGCGGCGGTAAAAAGATAGAAGTTGATGTAAGGCTAATTGCGGCTACAAATAAAAATCTAAAAGAAGAAATTGAAAAAGGAAATTTTAGAGAAGATCTTTTTCATCGTTTGAATGTTATTCCAATAAACGTTCCCCCTTTACGAGAAAGAGCTGAAGATATTCCAATATTGGTGGAAAAATTTACTAATGAAATTTCTGTAAAACATAAAAAACCTGTAACTAAGTTTTTGGATGATGCAATCCAAATACTTAAAAATCAATCGTGGACAGGAAATGTTCGCGAGTTAAGAAACATTATTGAACGCGTAATCATTATAGTTGGTAAAAAAGAAATTACAGCAAAAGATATTTCATTTATGTTTGCAGGTAATCAGCACTCGGTTGATGAGCTTGTTGATATTAGTAATTCATTCCAGGAGTTTAAAGAAAAAGCTGAGCGCGTATTTATACTTAAACAGCTTCGCGCAAACGATTGGAACATTAGTAAAACTGCAGAGGTACTTGAAATTCAACGCAGCCATCTCTACAACAAAATGAAAAAGTATGAAATCGAAAAGGATGAATGATGCCAACAATTTTTACGAAAATTATTAATAAAGAAATACCCGCTGATATTGTTTTTGAATCTGATAATGTCTTAGCATTTAAAGATATTAATCCTCAAGCACCTGTTCATATTTTAATCATCCCTAAAATTGAAATTCCTAAAGTAACTGATATAAGTGGCACTGAGCATGCAAATCTTCTTGCAGAGATGATTGATACTGCAAATAAAATTGCAAAAGAAATGGGTATTGCTGATGACGGTTTTAGATTAGTTTTTAATTGCGGCGATAACGGCGGGCAGGAAGTTTATCATTTGCATTTGCATCTTCTTGGCGGAAGAAAAATGAAATGGCCTCCGGGATAGCCCCATCCATACCCTTCCCCTATAGGGAAGGGAAAATGAAATCAAACTTGAAAATAATTTTCCATTCCCTTTAATTTTTTATCTTCACCTGTATTACCGAATAGTAATGATTCATATCCAAACTTATCACGAATT
>JAGOXU010000223.1 GCA_018059515.1 Ignavibacterium sp. | reverse complement strand
TTATCTTCTCCCTTTTATACCGAGCACTCCAAAAATTCCACGCGTAATTTCTCTAACAAGAGTCCTTCCAACCTGTTTTGATAATGGACTATTAATAACTTTTTCCATTGTACTTTTCTCTTGTCTCGTACTTCTACGTGTGCTTGTTTTTGGAATTGAATCGTAAGTTTTATTTTGTGCATCAGGAACTGGCAAATCAAATTCGCGGGCTTTATCTAATTTTTTGTTTAGAATTTCGTATGCGCTTTCTCTATCAACCTCTTGATTGTACTTACCAATCAAATTTGATGTGTTGATTTTTGCATTTAATTCGTCTTCTGTTAAAATATCCATTCGTGATCTTGGTGCACAAAGTAAAGTAGCTGCTAACGGAGTTGGAACACCTTTTTCATTAAGTGCGCTAATTGCTGCTTCACCAATTCCGAGTGAAGTTAGTAGTTCATCTGTTTTGTAGTATTCTGAAAGCGGATAATTTTCTGAAGTAAGTTTGATCATCTTTCTATCCTGAGCAGTAAAAGCGCGCAATGCATGTTGTATCTTCAATCCAAGCTGGCTAAGCACTGCTTGCGGAACATCGGTTGGATTTTGTGTACAGAAATAAATCCCCACACCTTTAGATCGTATTAGTTTAATAATGGTCTCTATCTGATCTAACAATGTTTTGCTCGCTTCTTTAAAAATTAGATGCGCTTCATCAATCACAATAACTAATTTTGGTTCGGCTTTATCACCAAGCTCAGGAAAAGTAGAATAAATTTCTGCAAGCATAGAAAGCATAAAAGTAGAAAAAAGTTTTGGTCTATCCTGTAAATCTATCAAACGCAAAACGGAAATAATTCCGTTTCCATTTTCATCAATGCGAAGCAGATCTTCAACCTCAAAAGATTTTTCACCAAAAAATTTATCAGCACCTTGTTGTTCAAGTTCAACAACTTTTCTTAATATAGTTCCAATAGAAGTAGGAGAGATTGTGCCGTAATCTTTTTCGATTTCTTTTTTCCCTTCGGCGGAAGCAAATTGTAAAACTTTTTTTAAGTCTTTAACATCAAGTAACGGTAAATTATTATCATCGCAATACTTAAATAAAATTGCCATCAATCCGGCTTGGGTATCATTTAGCTCTAAAATTTTTGAAACTAAAATTGGACCAAACTCAGAAACCGTTGCTCGTAATCTTGTCCCTTTTTCTTCTGATAATGTAAGAAACTCAACAGGAAATTTTTTTGGTTGATATGCAATTCCAATTTTAGAATGTCTTTCTTCTATTTTAGGATTTAAAGTTCCTGCAGCAGCGATACCACTTAAATCACCTTTAATATCCATTAGCAGAACGGGAATGCTTTTTTCTGATAAGGATTCAGCGAACAGTTGTACTGTTTTTGTTTTGCCTGTTCCCGTTGCGCCGGCTATTAAACCGTGTCTGTTTATTGTACTAAGTGGAATTTTTATGTAAAGATTCTGCTGTGGTTCATCGTTATAAATAGCAGTGCCGATAATTATTGAATCACCTTTAAATGCATAACCTTCAGTAAGTTCTGCAATAAAATTTTCTGCGACGCTCATATTTAATCCTGTTTTATAAAAAATCTAAAAAAAAAGTTATCCTAAAATAAAGTTATTATGTCACACTGATCCTGTCGAAGTGTGAATATTTAATAAAAAGTCAGTCTTAGCTAATACGCTGGAGCAGAGAGACTGACAAATACTGACTTTTAAGACAATGTTTAGCGTAAGTTTAAAATGCAAAATTATTTTTGATAAAGATGAATATCTCTTTATGGAAATCGAATGGATATTCTTTCTTTGTCAAATTTTTCAAAGAGTTTAGTAATAAGTTTTGCAATTCAGAAACCTATAACAAAAGTTGCAATCCCCGCAATTATGAGCATATCAAAATCTATGATGTATTTTTTAAGTTTGAGTATTAATTCATTCCATTATATTAGATTTTTCTAAAAAAATTCCTAGAACAATGAATAGCTAAATCCAATCTGCAAAGCTTCCCTTAACTGTGTTTTTTTTGTTTGGCTAATTTCGTGCAGCACGGTAACAGAGAAATTAACATTAATATAGTCGTTTACCTTTGCAGAAATTATGTTATCCCATCTTACATCCCAAACATCTAAAGAAGTAAACCTTGAAAAAAGTCTTAAGAAACTAGAGTAAGTCATGTTGTCTAAGAAATTATACTTAACCTCGGTTACTGACTCAATACCGGTATCAAACTTAAATGTTTCAATTTCTGGAGTTTCAGGATCGTCTGTGTAATTTGTAAAACGATTAGCAAAAGTTTGCTGGAATGCCAAGCCAAGTCTTGTTGTAATTATTTTGTTTTGATCATAAGTAAAACCTATTGCCTCTGAAACGTAACCGGGATCAAAGAAATCTACAATTTGTATGCTGGTATCGGCTACCGAATAATCATATCCTTTAGTTACTGCCGTTCTAACAGTTACAGATACAAAAGGATCAACTACCCATCCTATATTTCTTGAAGCAACACTTTCAAAATAAATATCGTTTTCAGTTGTTCTGTATCCAACATCTGCTAGTTTGGTTCTGCCGTAAATAACATTTAATCTGTTTTTCCATTTCCAGGGAAAATTAAAATAGGTGCCTCCTAAATTGGTGTATGCCGCATAAGCTAATGAGTTAGAACCACCCTGTGCCCAGTTTGAAAAGGCAGTTTGACTTAAATTCAATCCAACAACTCCGGACATATTCCATCCGGTTTTTAAAAGTGAATCAGGAACATCTTGTGCAAAAGAATTGAATGCTAATGCAATAAAGAATACAAGAAATAGTTTTTTCATTTTTAGATCTTTCTATAATCGATTATTGAATAATGTTTTTTGAAATTTAAATTGAGATATTGGCGACTTGTTCAACCTTGAATGGAAAGTCAAAATAAAAAAAGTCTTTATCTTCTTTTTCGATTTTATCTTTTGTTAAATAATAATCTTCAACGGTATTATTGTTTTTATTATTGCTGAAAGAAAGATAGAGTCCTTCTTCAAAATAATATTTTGGAAGTCTTATTTTTTTATGTGATGCCAGAAAAGCCATATCAACAGATATTTTTCTGATTAATCCATTACGATTAACTTTTAGATAGATTGTTCTCATTTTCCATTCGTTTTTTTACAAAATTAACCATAAAGACGCAAACTAAAAACTGATATTTAATCGATTTCTTATTGATGAGTAAGGCATTTTATAGTTTTGTTTTGAATGCAAAATAATATCTTAATCAGCTTTTGTTGATTATAAAATTATAACACTACTATTATTAGTTGCTAACTATATAACATCCCTCAAATCTGAAAAGAAGAAATAATCTATTTCCTAATTGTGAGAAGTTAGTTTGCTTTGCATGGTAATTGACAATTTAAAATACTTCAAAAATCCAAAATTTTTGCGAAATGGAATAATTGCGTCTTGCCAATCTTTGGAACGTGGTTTGATTTAGAAAACACAGCAAATTAATAATTCATTGAGGAATGATATGAAAAAATCAGTACTAGTTCTCTTTTTCCTATTTACTGTTGGAACAATGCTTAGCTTTGCTCAGACAGTAACTCTTTCAACTCACGGCGTAGCTCCTTATGACGTTACAGTTGATACTTTAGAACATTATTACAACACACCTTATAATGGTTTAAAAAATGTTGGAATCAACGGCAAGGTTTATCTAATAGTTAAATCTACATTGAATTTATCGGATGTTAACTGGAGTTTTACACAAAAACCAACTGGCTCAACAGTATCATTTGGTGCGGTAAAAAATATAGATACCTCAAATCAGATAATTACTTTTATTCCTGATTTACAAGGTACATACAAAGTTCAAGTAACAACGGGAACCAAAACTCTTGAAATGGTTTTTAATGCAGCAGTTTATCTCGGAGTAGAAGGCGGAACAGTTTCTTGTAAAACTTGCCATCAATTTACCATTAATGAAATTCCTGATATTTATAATCAATGGATAAATACAAATCACGCTATTGATACTAAAAAAGGATTGGATGGGGAGTTAAGTAGTCATTTTCAGCAATTTTGTTTAGCTTGCCATTCAACAGGTTATGATACTCAAGCTGATAATGATGGTTTTGATGATTTTCCATTTGTTTTCCCAACAAGCTTAGTACCTGGTACATATAACCAATATTTAACCCTGTATCCAGATGCAATGGCTAGAGCAAACGTACAGTGCGAAGCTTGCCATGGTCCTGGAAGCAATCACTTAGCTTTAATAGACAATTCTAAAATTGATGTTACATTATCTTCAGATGTTTGTGCTTATTGTCATAAAGAAGGATCACATCATAATATACCATTACAATGGGATGAATCAGTTCATGCTGCAGAAACACATCTTTATTCAGGTTCAAGCAGATATAGCTGTACACCTTGCCATAATGGACAGGGATTTGTAGAATTTACAAAAGGTGATCCACAAAGTGCTCAAGTAAATATTCCAATTACTTGTGCTACCTGCCACGATCCACACGATGCTACGAATTTACATCAAGTACGTATAGTAACTGCAACGCTTAAAAATGGTCAAGCAGTAAACAACGCCGGCTTAGGCGGCTTATGTATTAATTGTCATCAATCAAGAAGTAATGCTATTCCTTATGTTGACAATTATTTAAGTAACTTAACACGTTTTGGTCCGCATCACGGTCCACAAGGTGATATGTTAATTGGAACGAATGCTTATACCTGGGGCGAAACATTAGATCAATCACCACACTTTGCAGCAATTGAAAATTCTTGCATTGGATGTCACATGTATCAAAACGCAACCCCTCTTAATCCGGAAACAAGCGTTGGCGGACATACATTTAGTATGGTTAACGGTTTAGGTGAAGATAATGTTGCGGCTTGTACTGATTGTCACGGCAATGTGGGAACAGACTTTGATCAAAAGAAATTATATATAAACGGTAGCGCCGATCTTGATAAAAATGGTGTTGCTGAAGGCTTACAAATAGAAATTGAAGGATTATTGCATCAGGTAGCAATGTTATTACCTCCGGTTGGTCAGCCTACAATAGCAGCTATTGATAGTACTTGGAATCTTAATCAAGCAGGTGCTTTATTCAATTATACACAAATAGAAGAAGATAGAAGCATGGGTATGCATAATCCTCGCTACACTGTTGGACTTCTTTATTTATCAATTGGTAAATTAGGCGGCATAGTAAGTGTTGATGATCTTAAATCAGATCTTCCAACAGATTATACTTTGTCAAACAATTATCCAAACCCATTTAACCCAAGTACAACGATTGATTTTACACTTCCGGAACAATCAAATGCTAAGATTGTAATTTATGATGCTCTTGGAAATCAAGTAGATGTTATTGCTGATGGTGTTAAAGCTGCTGGTAAATACAGTGTTAAATGGAATGCTTCAAATTACGCTTCAGGAATTTATTTCTACAAACTTGAAGCAGGTAATTTTGTTAAGGTTCAAAAAATGATTTTAATGAAATAATTTGATATGAATGATTAGTTGGTTAGTAG
>JAGOXU010000222.1 GCA_018059515.1 Ignavibacterium sp. | reverse complement strand
TCTTCCGATGTTGTTTCCTTAGAAAAAAAAGAAAACGTTAAAGCGCGTGCTATGAATATGATTATTCCAATTGCAGTTATGGTTGGGATGATGCCGCTTATGCTGGTTTTTACCGGCTGGGGACAAGTAGAAAATATTTCATCATTTCCCTGGTATGAACAAATATTTTTTGCACTCGGAAAAGGTTCAGGTTCAACATCTGTACTTTACTCAGTTTTAACTGCTATAATTGTTGGAGGTATTCTATATACAGCACAAAAAATATTTACGTTTGCAGAAACTATTGATCTTGTTTTCAAAGGAATAAGCGGATTAATTCCATTAGCACTTTTAATGATGCTTGCTTTTGCTATTGGAACTGTTTGCCGTGAACTCGGAACCGGTTTATATACTGCGGAACTTTCAAAACAATGGCTTTCTCCAAACTTTGTTCCGGTAATTATTTTTCTTGTTGCATGCTTTATCGCATTTTCAACTGGAACATCGTGGGGAACATTTGCTATTATGATTGCAATTGGAATTCCAATGGCTCAGGCGCTTGATGCTAATTTGTATCTAACTATTGCGGCTGCGCTGGGCGGCGGTGTTTTTGGAGATCATTGTTCACCGATTTCTGATACTACAATTATTTCTTCAATGGCTTCAGCAAGCGATCATATTGATCATGTAAAAACACAATTACCGTATGCACTAACTGCGGGCGCTATTACTGCTTTAATTTATTTAGTTCTTGGATTTATAATGCATTAAAATAAATTAAATAGTTTATGGTTTGTCCAAAAAGATTATCTTGCAAAAGATTTTTATAAAGTTTTAATAGGAAATATCGTGAAATATTTAATCGGAATGGATGGCGGCGGAACAAAAACAAAATGCGTTCTTGTCGATAGTAATTTAAAAATCGTATTTGAAATAACAGGCGAGCCATCTAACTTTTTGGTGATCGGAACTGAAAAAGTTTCCGAAACAATTCTTAATCTTGTTAATGATATTATAACATCTCAAAAAATTTCTTCAAACGAGATTGATGCAATCGTACTTGGAACAACAGGCGGGGGAAGAAGAAGTGATGCTGAAATTTTAGAATCGCAAATAATTAAAGATGCTAAACAAAAATCTTTAACAATAAATAAGTTTAAAGTAGAATCTGATGCACGCATTGCACTCGAAGGTGCATTTTCCGGAAAAGCAGGAAGTATTTTAATTGCTGGTACAGGATCAATAATGTTTGGAAAAGATAGCGAAGGGGAGATACATCGCGTTGGCGGTTTTGGTAGATTTATCGGCGATGAAGGAAGCGGTTACAGGATTGGTAGAAAAGGATTAAATGCCGTTGCAAGATTTATGGATGGAAGAGCCAAATCAACAAAAATTGCCGGTCTGCTTGCGCAGGAATTTTCAATCTCATCATCAGAGCAGCTTATTACAGAAGTTTACAGAAATAATTTTAATATAGCCTCTGCTGCGCCCATTGTTTTTGATGCTGCTGAAAGTGGAGACGTAACTGCTCAAAAAATTCTTGAAGATGAAGCTGATGAACTCATACTTCACATTATATCAATGAAAACAAAATTAAATGTTTCAATATTAAAGGTTTCATTAATCGGCAGCATACTTACAACCCCGAATTATTTTTCTTATCTCGTTAATGAAAAAGTTGTTAGACGTTTTAACGATGTAAAAATTATGGAAGCAGAACATTCACCTGAATTTGGCGCCGCTATGCTGGCAATGCGGCTTATTTCTTAATGTCCTCTAAACGGAGACTTGATGTCTGAAAATAAACCTAAAACAAGAAATCCCTGGTTTTGGATACCTTCTTTATACTACGCACAAGGCATCCCATATATTGTAGTTATGACTGTTTCTGTGATAATGTATAAGCGATTAGGAATATCCAACACTGATATTGCACTTTATACGAGCTGGTTATATCTGCCCTGGGTTTTAAAACCTTTGTGGAGTCCCATTGTAGATATTTTCGGGAAAAAGCGTAATTGGATTGTTATAATGCAATTACTCGTCGGTGGGGGATTAGCAGGTGTTGCATTAACAATTCCAACATCAAATTTTTTTCAATACACTCTTGCATTTTTCTGGCTGCTCGCATTTAATTCTTCAACCCATGATATTGCTGCTGATGGATTTTATATGCTTGGACTTTCAAAACATGATCAGGCATGGTTTGTTGGAATAAGAAATACGTTTTATAGACTATCAATGATAACTGGTCAAGGTTTATTGGTTATCGTTGCAGGATATCTTGAAACTGAAACTGGTGATATTCCTTATTCATGGATGGTTACGTTTTTCATCTTAACAGGATTGTTTATTTTATTTTTTATCTATCACAAATTTATTCTACCTTATCCTGTTGCTGATGTTTCTGCACGGAAGGATAAATCCAATAGCGTCTTTGGTGAATTTCTAAAAACATTTAAAGCGTTTTTTAAGAAAAAGAATATTGGAGTAATCCTCGGTTTTATATTACTCTATAGGCTGGGTGAATCCCAGCTTGTTAAACTTGCTTCACCATTTTTGTTAGATACAAGAGATATCGGCGGACTGGGACTTTCTACTACTGAACTCGGAATTGTTTACGGAACAGTAGGAATAATTTGTCTAACAATTGGCGGAATTATCGGTGGTTTTGTTGTTGCAAAAAACGGATTAAAGTTTTGGATTTGGCCTATGATTATTGCAATTAATCTACCGGACTTAGTTTATGTTTATTTGGCTTATTCACAAACAACAAATTTTATAATTATTAATTTGATGGTTGCGATAGAACAGTTTGGATATGGATTTGGATTTACAGCCTATATGTTGTTTTTAATTTATATAGCCGATGGGGAATACAAGACTTCACACTATGCAATTGCAACAGGATTTATGGCGCTTGGAATGATGATCCCTGGAATGTGGAGCGGATGGCTTCAAGAATTAATCGGATACCAGCATTTCTTTGTCTGGGTCTGTATTTCAACTATTCCAGGTTTTATAATAACTAAATTTTTAAAAATCGATCCGGAGTTTGGTAAAAAAACAGAAGAATCAGAAACCAAATAAACTTTGCATAAATTTTTTATTATTTATTACAGGGTGTGAAAATGAAATCAATAATCTATTTTCTATTAATTTTAGGAATAATTTTTCCAGTGATAATGAATTCACAAGATCAAAATACATCCAATCCATTTTTTGAGGAATACACAACTCCTTTTCAAACACCGCCGTTTGAACAGATAAAGGATGAGCATTATTTACCTGCCTTTGAAGAAGGTATAAAAATAAAACGGGCTGAGTTGGATGCAATAATTAGTAATTCTGATAAACCAACATTTAATAACACAATTGAGGCAATTGAAAAAAGCGGTGAGCTCCTAACAAAAGTATCACGCGTGTTTTTTAATGTTAACGGTTCAAATTCAAATGATAGTTTGCAGAAAGTTGCTGAAAAGATAACACCCGAATTATCTAAACTAAATAATGATATATATCTAAATGAAAAACTTTTTCAACGCATCAAATCTATAAATGATGAAAAAGAAAAATTAAATCTTACATCCGAACAGTTGAAAGTACTTGATAATTATTACACTGATTTTATTCGAAATGGAATTGGACTTGACGAAGAAAAAAAATCCAGATTAAAAAAGATTAACGAAGAAGTTAGTATGCTGAGTTTAAAATTTGGTGATAATCTCCGCAAAGAAACTAACGCATTAGGATTGGTTATCGATAACAAAGATGATTTAATCGGATTACCGGATGCTGCAATTCAAGGTGCTGCAGAGCTTGCAAAACAAAACGGATTGGAAGGGCAGTGGGCTTTCAATTTACAGCGTCCGAGTTTCACTCCCTTTTTACAGTACTCAGAAAAAAGAGAGTTGAGAGAAAAACTTTACAAAGCCTATTTAATGCGCTGCAATAACAACAATGAATTTGATAATAAAGAACTCATTAAAAAAATTATTGCTTTGCGAAATGAAAAAATAAATCTGCTTGGTTATAAATCTTATGCGGAATTTAAACTTGAAAAAAATATGGCAAAAACTCCGGAAGCAGTTAATAAATTTTTAGCTGATCTTTTGGAACCTGCTTTAAATCGGGCAAAAGATGAAGTTGTTGAAATGCAAAAACTGATTGATGCAGAAGGCGGCAACTTCAAATTAGCCGGCTGGGATTGGTGGTATTATGCAGAGAAAGTTAAAAAAGAAAAATATGCTTTAGATGAAGAAATGCTTCGTCCATATTTCCAGATGGAAAATGTACGCAAAGGTGCGTTTGAAGTTGCGAGTAAATTGTTTGGAATTCAGTTTATTAAACGAAATGATATTTCTGTTTATCAGCCCGATGTTGAAGTTTATGAAGTTAAGGAAGCTGATGGAACACACATTGGAATTTTGTACACGGATTACTATCCAAGAAACGGAAAACGTGCAGGCGCATGGATGAGCTACTTCCGTGGTCAATCAAATATTGATGGTGAGTTTATAACTCCGCTAGTTGTAAACGTTGGAAATTTTTCAAAACCAACAGAAGGTAAACCAGCTTTGCTAAGTTTTGATGAAGTGAATACTTTATTCCATGAGTTCGGTCATGGTTTGAATGGATTGTTTGGAAAATCAGTTTATCCTGGCGCAAAAAGATCTCCGGTTGATTTTGTTGAGCTTCCATCTCAGATAATGGAAAACTGGGCATCGCATCCGGAAGTTTTAAAAATGTATGCAAAACATTATCAAACAGGTGAAGCAATACCTGATGAACTGATTCAAAAAATTATCAACTCACAATATTTTAATAAAGGTTTTGAAACAGTTGAGTATTTAGCTGCAGCTATTTTGGATATGTATTGGCACACAATTAATAATGTTGAAGCAATCGATGTTAATAAATTTGAAAAAGAAAATTTAGATGCTATTGGATTGATAAATGAAGTTGCATCACGTTATCAAAGCACAAACTTCAATCACATTTTTGGCGGGGATGGTTACTCCGCTGGATATTACGGTTACTATTGGGCTGCGGTTCTTGATGCAGATGCATTCGGTGCTTTTTTAGAAAATGGATTGTTCGATAAAGTAACTGCCGAAAAATTCAGAACGAACATCTTAGAAAAAAGCGGCAGTGATGATCCGATGAATTTGTACATTAAGTTCAGAGGTCGAGAACCAAAAACTGATGCGCTGATTCAAAGATTGGGATTTAATAATTAAAATATTGTAGAGACGAGCCGGTGGCTCGTCTTAATGGGATATAACGTAAAGACGAGCCGGTGGCTCGTCTCATTAGATGCTATAAAAGTTAGAAACTAAAATTTATAATTTATTTGAACAAGACGACTCACCGAGTCGTCTTTACGATCAAAAAGTTATTTGAAATATAAAGTAAAGACGAGCCGGTGGCTCGTCTTATGAGATGCTATAAAAGTTAGAGATTAAATTTATAATTTATTTGAACAAGACGACTCACCGAGTCGTCTTTACGATCAAAAAGTTATTTGAAATATAAAGTAAAGACGAGCCGATGGCTAGTCTCATT
>JAGOXU010000221.1 GCA_018059515.1 Ignavibacterium sp. | reverse complement strand
TATCCGAAAGAATTTTAAGATATTTAGAAGATGTGATCAGGAAAAAACCTGAGCAATGGTTTTGGATGCACAAAAGATGGAAGTATTGATGAACAATGAAAAAATATTATTCATTCAAACAGCATTTCCGGGTGATGCAATATTAACCCTGCCAGCAATAAAAAAACTTAAGGAATTTTTTCTTGATAGTGTTATAGATGTACTTTGTATCCCAACAACTAAAGAAATTTTTGAAGCATCACCTTTTGTAGATAGTGCAATTGTGTTGGATAAAAAAGGCGCTCAAAAATCTTTGATACAAACCTATAAGTTTATTAAACAATTAAAGCTGAACAATTACACCAGAGTTTATTCTTCGCATCGATCATTACGAACAGCATTGATTGTGCTTTTGCTTGAGATACGGGAAAGTTTTGGTTTTGATAATTCAAGTTTGATGCATGTATATAAAAATTTAATTGCTTACGATATTAATAAACACGAAGTACAAAGAAATCTTGATTTAGTTGGATTTGATTACGATGAGAAAAGCTGGAAAATTATTCCGGAAATTATTGGAGATGAGCCAGCCTTAAGTAAAATAGATTCATATCTAAATCAACATCAATTAAATAATGGATTTATTGCAGTTGCCCCGGGAAGTGTTTGGAATACTAAAAAATATCCCGCAGAATATTATGAAGAAGTGATAAAATATTTTGTTGATAAAAAAAATAAAGTAGTCTTAATCGGTGGTGATAGTGATAAATTACTGTGTGAAAATTTGACTGCTCAGTTTTCTGAAAATGTTTTTAACTCGGCTGGAAACTTTACTATAGTTGAAAGCATTGAACTACTTAGGCATGCAAAATTATTAATATCAAATGACAGCGCACCAACACATATGGGTGTTTGTGCAGATATAAATGTTCTTACAATTTATTGTTCAACTATTCCGGGTTTTGGTTTTTATCCATATAATAAAAATAGTACATACGTAAGTTTTGATGATTTAAAATGTAAACCATGCGGTATTCATGGTTATGATGTATGTCCAATAAAAACATTTGACTGCGGTAAAAAACTTTTACCGACAGAAGTAATTAGTAAAGCAGAGGCAATCTTAAATGAATGATGAAAAACTATCTTTAATGATAAGTATTGATGAAAGCTTTGATGAAGGAATAAAAATTGCGAAAGAACTTTTTCTTAACGGCTCAATTTTTATCTATCCAACAGATACTATTTATGGATTTGGCGGAAATCCATTTAACGAAAAAGCAATAAAAAAAATTAGCGTTGTAAAAGGAAAAGTAAATTGGAGACGATATATTTTTCTTATCTCTGATATTGAAATGCTAAAAAGTTATGCAGACATAACATCTGAAAAGTATTTAGATTTTCTGCTTTCAATTTGGCCAAATCCTGTTTCTGTAATTCTAAAATTAAAATCCCGATATCAAAAAATTCTTCAATCGGAAACGGGAGCATTTAGAATTCCAAATCACAGATTTTGTAATAAATTAGTTAGTGAAATTAATATGCCGCTCATTTCTACAAGTGTAAACCGTACCGGAAATGAACCTATGAATGATCCTTCGCTTATCATACAAGAATTTGCAAAAGAAGTTGATGGAATTTTTTACTCAGAAAAAAAATCTTTTTTTGAAGCTTCTACACTTATCGATTTAAGTAAAGACGAACCGGTTTTAGTACGAGAGGGTAAAATTAAATTTGTGGAATTAATGAAAAAGCTGCGTTAGATTATACCTTGAAATTAAGAAGTATAAATTGAAATTAAAAAAAATAAAAAATTTCTCAATTATCGTTGTTCCTGAAGAAACATCGAATGCGCCGAAATCTATTAAAATATCATCATTAAAATTGATGACATATATAGCAAGTTACAGTGTTGTAGTTTTTCTGTTGGGATTTTACATAATAAGTTTTACTCCGCTTAGTGAAGTACTTTTTCCCTACTCTTTAAGATTAACTGAATCAGATAAAAAGAAAGTTGAGATACTAAATAACAAAGTAGTTTTTCTTGCTAATGAAATTGAATCATTAAAATCCGTTAACAAACGATTAAAATTTGCAATTATGTTAGGCGATTCAACTTTATTAAAAGAAAGTATTCCGCAAAAAGATACCATCGATGCTAAAAATCCACTTGATGGAAATATATTAAGTGTGTTTGTTGATTTTATTTTTAAACTTACCAAAACCCAAAGCGGGGGAATATCTTTTATCGAACCTGCCGAAGGATTTATCAGCAGATCTTTTAATCCCGAAAGAGGGCATAACGGCAATGATTATTCTATGAAAGAAAATAGTCCTATTTTTGCATCATCCGGTGGTTATGTAGTGTTTGCTGATTATACAACTAATTTTGGATACACGATTATTATTAATCATCCGGAAAACTATATTACCAAATACCTTCATTGCTCATCGCTGCTAAAAAAGGATGGCGATTTTGTTAGACAGGGTGAACTAATTGCATTGAGCGGAAATTCAGGAACTGAATCAACTGGTCCGCATCTTCATTTTGAAATCTGGAAAGATGGTAAACCCATTGATCCAGCTAAAGTGTTAATTAAATTTTAGGAGATTATTTTGAAAATTAAATCAAACGGGAGCTCTATGGAAGACGTAACAATTATTAGCAGCGGTGTTGTTATCGAAGGCAAAGTTACAAGCAACAGCAACATTCGTGTTGACGGCGTTGTTAAAGGCGACATAACCACTCAAGGTAACTTAACCGTTGGCGAACACGGCAGCATTCAGGGGCAGTTAACCGGCGAAACTGTTTCCATCGGCGGAAAAGTTGAAGGTACAGTGAATGCAAAGGAAAAACTTGTTCTGGAATCAAAAGCAGTTTTAAAAGGTGATTTGATTACCAAAATTCTTGTTGTTGAAGCAGGTGCTATTTTTGAAGGTAAAAGCGCAATGGGTTCTCAAGCTTCCTTTAAGCCTGTAAACAAGGGAGAATAAAATGGCACTTAAACCGGAATCAGATTCCGGGATTGCCAAATCTTTGCGTGATGTTGGTCCTTATCTTGGATTAGGACTTCAACTTGCGGCTATTGTTGTTGTAATGGTACTTATAGGTAGTTGGCTTGATAAAAAGTTTAATCTAAATTACATCTTAACCTTAGTTTTTGGATTGGTTGGAACTGCCGCTGGGATTTATAATTTGATAAAAACTGTAAACGAACTTGAGCGAAAAAGTAAGATTAGAGATGAAAAGAAATAAGATTTTCTTACTTTTTAGTATAATTCCAGTAGTTTTCGTTCTTTCTATTGCCACTCTTTTTATTACCGAAAAAATAAATCCTGAGATTTTTTTCAGTTTTTTTTATGGATTTATCTTCTCAACTATAAATTTTGTTTTGGGAGTAATTTCAATCCATTATGGATTTGAAAAAAGCGATAAGCTGTTTCTGATTATCGTCTTTGGAGGTTTGGTTTTGCGCTTGTTTTTAATGTTTATACTGATTGTGATAGCTCTGAAATTCTTGTTTGTTAGCCTCAATTCTTTTATCTTTACAACCTTTATTTTCTATTTCTACTTTCTCATAGTGGAGATTTATATACTAACTCAAAAAAAGAATTTAATAATCAAGACTAAACAATGATTGATTCTACTTCAGCACACGTTATTGTTGATAGCCTCAAAAATACCAAAACTGCATCCAGCAGTGATTGGATTCTCCATCATGTAATGGATGGAAAATATCTTGATTTTTCGCCATTTGGCACGATTCCACTTCCACAGTTTACACTTTTTGGTTTGGATTTATCGATTACCAAACATGTGCTTTTTATGTGGATTGGAGCCGCTCTTCTATTTTTTGTAATGACAAGTGTTGCCAAAGCATACAAATCATCAATGGTTCCCAAAGGATTTACTAATTTTTGGGAAGTATTAATAGTTTTTGTTCGTGATGAAATTGCTACTCCTACAATCGGAAAAGGGTTTGAGAAATTTCTTCCATATTTGCTAACAGCATTTTTCTTTATCCTTTTTGGAAATTTTTTAGGACTGATTCCTTTTGCAGCAACTTTTACCAGTAATATTGCTGTTACAGCATCGCTGGCAATATTTACATTTATCGTAATTCAAATTGGTGGAATTAGAAGTAACGGTGTTTTAGGTTATTTCAAAGGATTGATACCTCACGGAGTTCCGGTATTTTTATTACCAATTATGATAGTTGTAGAACTATTAGGATTACTTGCAAAACCATTTGCATTGGCTATTCGTCTTTTTGCAAATATGACCGCAGGACACATTGTTATCTATGCGTTGATAAGTTTGATATTTGTTATGCAAAGTGTTGGCTGGGCTGGTCTTGCAATTCCGATGGCTTTATTTATTTATGGACTTGAAATTTTAGTAGCTTTATTACAAGCTTATATTTTTACAATGCTATCTTCCTTGTTTATAGGAATGGCAGTTCATCAGGATCATTAAAAATAATATATAACATTAAATCTATTTAAGGAGAACATTAATGGACTTTGCATATTTAGCTGCTGGATTAGGCGCCGGATTAACAATCTTTGGCGGTGCTTTAGGTATCGGCAAATTAGCTGCTGCTGCAATGGATGCAAGCGGAAGACAACCAGAAGCTGCTGGTGCTATCAGAACTTCAATGATTATCGCTGCTGCGCTAATTGAAGGTATCTCTCTTTTTGCATTAGTTATCTGCTTTATTTTAGCTGGTAAGTAATTAGTTAAAGGAGTGTGATTACACTCCGTTTATTCATTAATAAACTTAACATAAGAATATGATTGCAAATACTACATTTGCTTTTATTGCTTTACTTGTTTCCGAATCAGAAGGCGGCGGCGGATTGCTTTCCGTTAATGTAGGATTAGCTTTTTGGACTACCCTTACTTTTATTCTGTTGCTAATTCTTCTTACAAAATTTGCTTGGAAACCGATTCTTTCGGCGTTAAAGCAAAGAGAAGATGCTATTAAAGATTCACTTGAACAAGCAGAAAAAGCTAAGGACGAAGCAAAACAGATTCTTGCACAAAACCAAAATAGTTTAGCTAAGGCTGAAGAAGAATCTAAAAAAATTATTGAGCAAAGCCGAGTTTTTGCCGAAAATTTAAAAGAGCAAATGATCAAAGACAGCAAAGAGCAAGCTCAAAAGCTTATCAGTGATGCAAGTGCCGAGATTGATAGAAAGAAAAATGCAGCTTTTGATGAGTTGAAAAATCAAGTTGCAGAAATTTCTGTTAAAGCTGCTGAAAAGATTTTGAAAGAAAATCTTGATGCTGAAAAGAATAAAAAGCTTGTTGATAAATACATCAACGATATATCTAAAAATTAATTATGGCTTCATCAAAAGTTGCAAATAGATATGCACAATCTTTTCTTGATACTTCAATCGAGAAAAACATTCTTGCTAAAGTTGCAGAGGATTTTGAATTAGTTCAAAATACTTTATTTAAAAGCGATGAATTACTAAGAGCTATCAAAAGCCCGGTAATTAAGGCGGAAACGAAGAAATCGATTCTATCTGAAATTTTTGGCAAGTTGATAAGTAAAGACTCGATAAGTTTTATAGAGTTTACTAT
>JAGOXU010000220.1 GCA_018059515.1 Ignavibacterium sp. | reverse complement strand
CAAATCTTCTTTTTGCTCTTTATCCATATACTTAAGAATTGGTTCCGCAACTTTTGAAAAACCATAACTCGGTTTATCATCCTTCTTTCTAATATCCGCGATAGAAGTTGAAGACATTATATCTTCCATAGATTTATAAATTGTTGCGGGCACAATTCCACTCTTCTCGTTATATTCTTTTTGAAGTTTTCTTCTGCGGTTGGTTTCTGTAATTGTTTTGCGCATTGATTCAGTGATTTTATCAGCATACATAATTACTTTTCCGTTTACATTACGCGCAGTTCTACCGGCAGTTTGCATCAACGATCGTTCACTTCGTAAAAACCCTTCTTTATCTGCATCGATAATTGCAACGAGAGAAACTTCCGGTAAATCCAAACCTTCTCGTAAAAGATTTACTCCAACTAAAACATCAAACTCACCCAAACGTAAATCTCGTAAAATTTCAACTCGCTCCAAAGAATCAATATCGCTATGAATGTATCTTACTTTTATTCCAATCCTATCTAAATAGTCAGAAAGATCTTCTGCCATTTTTTTTGTTAACGTGGTAACAAGAGTTCTTTCTTTAAGTGCGGTTTTAATTCTTATCTCTGCAATTAAATCATCAATCTGTCCCTTTATCGGACGAACTTCAATTTCAGGATCGAGCAGACCGGTAGGACGAATAATTTGTTCAACAACAACTCCACCGCACAGCTCTAATTCGTAATCAGCAGGAGTAGCGCTTACAAAAATTACTTGATTCAGCATTCCCATAAATTCTTCATATTTCATTGGGCGATTATCAAGCGCCGATGGAAGTCGAAAACCGTAATCAACAAGAGTTTGTTTGCGGCTTCTATCACCAAGATACATCCCTCGAATTTGTGGAATTGTAACGTGTGATTCATCAATTATCAAAAGAAAATCATCTGGAAAGTAATCAAACAAATTTGAAGGACGTGAATTCGGTTCGCGCAAATCCATGTGGCGGGAATAGTTTTCAATTCCAGAACAATAGCCAATCTCTTTCATCATTTCGATATCAAACTTTGTGCGCTGTTCAAGGCGCTGTGCTTCTAAATATTTTTCTTCCTTACGAAGCACATCTAATTGTTCAGTTAGCTCTTGTTCGATATTATAAATTGCTTTTTGCATTTTACCGCGATCAGTAACAAAATATTTTGCCGGATAGATAGGAACAGATTCAACTTCGCGAATTATTTTTCCGGTTACAGCATCAATGATTGAAATCTTTTCTACATCGTTATCCCAAAATTCTACACGTATCGCTTCTTCATCCTGGTGAGCGGGAATAATTTCAACAACATCGCCACGTGCGCGAAAAGTACCACGATTAAATTCAACATCATTTCTTGAGTAATATATATCAATCAGCTCTCGCAGAAATTTTTTACGGTCAAGTTTCTCGCCTTTTTTAATAAAGATTATTTGTTTCGCATACTCATCCGGAGCACCAATACCATAAATACAGCTTACGCTTGCAATAACTATAACATCTTTTCTTCCTTCAATTAAAGAAGTAGTAGCTTTCAAACGCAAGCGATCAATTTCTTCGTTAACAGAAAAATCTTTTTCTATAAAAACATCTCGTGAAACAACATACGCTTCAGGTTGATAATAATCATAGTAGCTTATAAAAAACTCAACAGCATTATTTGGAAAGAACGCTTTGAACTCCGAGTAAAGCTGTGCTGCAAGTGTTTTATTATGTGAGATTATTAAAGTCGGTTTTTGGGTTTGCTGAATAACATTTGAAATTGTAAATGTTTTTCCACTGCCCGTAACACCAAGCAGAGTTTGAAATTTATCTCCTCGATTTACACCCTCGACAAGCTGTTTTATAGCCTCCGGCTGATCGCCGGATGGTTTGTAACTAGAAACAAGCTCAAAACTCTTCATAGTTATTTAATCGAGTAAAACTTCGTGTGTGTGAAAACTATTTCCGCTTAAATGACCTTTAAGAATTATTACTTCTGCTGTCTCAAATCCGTTTGGAAGAGTTACATGTCCGTTTACCATCATGATTTTACCATTTTTATCTGCTGCATAAAATACAACATCTTCACCTTGTTGTGTTACTCCGCGATCAACAACCAACTGCACACGGATTTCTTTAACAGCCGTGTTGTTTGGATCAAAATCATCGAATGAGCCGAGTCCGCTTTTAGCAAAGTAGAATTTGTACATAATGAATACGACCAATATTAATAATAAAGGCAGGATAAGTTTTTGTAATGTCTTCATTTCTTTTCTTTGTTGTTATTAAATTGTGGGTAAAGTTAATGAATTTTGTTTTTACTATTCAATACAAATTGAGAATACCAGCCATGAATGACAAAAAATCGTGGATAATTATTTCAGCAGTTTCCGGATTTACAGCAGTAGCAATTGGCGCATTTGGTGCACATGGATTGCAAGAAAAACTTACTTCGGAAATGCTGGAGGTTTATAAAACAGGAGTTTTATATCATCTAATTCATTCTGTTGTTTTACTTGTGTTATCTTTAAACACCCTGATAAAAGCTAAACTGCCATCAATATTTATTTTACTTGGTATAATATTATTTTCTTTCTCACTTTATATCTATTCAATATCTGGAATAAAAATATTTGCAATGATTACACCCATTGGCGGTTTTTGTTTTTTAGTTGGATGGCTGCTGATTATTTACGAAGCGGTAAAGGTAAATGAGTAATCAGTAGAAGTAATTTCGAATATTCTGTCATTCCGAACGAATGTGAGGAATCTATAAGATTTCTTGTCGAGGACTCCTCGAAATAACAATGCAGGTTTCTACTATTATTCCGAACCAGCCTTTGTCGGCAGGCAGGCTAAGAAAGAAATTATTTGGAAAGATTTATTTAATTGCTCTTAGTCTAAAATAAACTTCTTCAGGCGAGAAGATGCCTGAAAAAAATCTTTCATACATAACCGGTTCGATGTTAACAAAAAAATCCATCCATTTAAGAATAGCAAAATGTGATGTTATAAATTTCTTTTCCAAAACTTCAAACTGTGCACCGGTTTCATAATTTGTTCTATGATTCAATTTCCATTTTTCATAAAACTTTAGTTTGCGATTCCCGAAATATTCATAATTATCAAACGTACGAATTGAAAATGGAATTTTATGATCAGGATCTCCAAAATATTTCGTGTTTAGAAAAAATGGAGCGTAAACAATCATAACTCCATTTGGTTTTAAAACTCTGTAAAGCTCGGTAACTGTTTTATTGAAGTTATCGATATGCTCAAGCACATGTGAAGCATAAATTTCATCAAAATGATTATCAGGAAAAGGATAAGGAAATTTATTTATATCGTGAATCTGATTTCCACCGTAATCCACAATATCAAGATTAACGTATCCATCCTTTAAATCTTTACCGCAACCTAAGTTTAGCTTTATCATTTTTACTCTTTATTATTTTATAATCAAATTTAAAACATCTAAATGAATAATTTAGATTTAAAATAAAAAAGCGGCACTAAAAGTACCGCTTAATTCAAAGTATATTATTAATTTAATGGATACTAATCAATAATCTCAATTAATGCGCTTGCAACAGTTTTGTCTTTGTCATTAAGTAAAAATACTCTGTAAAAACCGGGGTCTTCAAATTTCATATCGCTCTCATCATTCTTTGCAAAGAAAATGTATTTCATATCCGGCTCTACCACGTAATCAAATTTTTTGTAGTACTCAAACTTTTTTGTGCGTGGATTGTAAAGATCAAACTGAATAGAACAATCTTCCAGTTCAAGTGCATAATCGCATTTAACCATAACAGTTAAATATCCGGTTGTAAATCTGTCGCTTACTCCGACTTCACCGTTTTTACCATACTTTTCACAAAAGTAAAGAACGGGTTCATTTTGAGCAAAGATACTTTGGCTTATCCCAAGAACAAGCGAAAATAGAAACGCAAAAAGTAAGAACGATTTTTTCATTTAGGACTCCTTTATGTATAATGATTAGGTTGTAATGGCATAAATAATTATGCCATTAATTAGTTGTTAATAAATAAAAATTTTAATTGTTTTAGGTAAAAAATTCTCCTACAAAAACTCTTGATGAGACAAATGTTTTCTAATGGTAAAACTCAGAAATACAACTATACTTTTCAATTAGGCAAATGCAGTATTTTGTTAAACGTAAGTTGTATCTTTAATTATTAAAAAAAAAGACTCTCAGAAAAAACATACTTCAGCTTAACAAATGTTATGATTATTAATTAAGTAAACGCAGGTAGGATTTTCCAATTTGAAAAGTAAAAATAACCTAAACTTATCGCATTGTTGCTTTGATCTGGATGGAACTTTAGTTGATTCCAATAAAACTATTTATGAAGCGACTGCTCATACTCTAAACAAACTAAACATAAACTTTAATATAGATGAAGAATTATTTGCAACTAAAATTGGGCAGCACTTTAATGATATTTTTAATGCATTTAATATTGATGTTCCAAGTTTTGATGAGTTTATAAATATCTACAAAGCAAACTATTTTGAACAAATGCATTATTCAACTCTATATGATGGAGTTGAAGAAACATTAGCAGCACTAAAAAATAAAAACATAAAAATTTCTCTGCTCACAACTAAAGTGCAAGATCAAGCGGATAAGATTTTAGAATATTTTAATCTAACAAAATATTTTGATCTTATTATGGGAAGACGCGATGGTATTGCACACAAACCATCACCTGAACCATTGCTAAAAATTTGTAGTGATGTTAATGTTGATGTTAAAAACACTCTAATGATTGGTGATACAGAGTTGGATATCCAATGCGGTAAAAATGCAGGCTCCAATACCTGCGGAGTATTATACGGTTACAGAACCAAAGAATTATTGGAAATTGAAAAACCGGATTTTATAGTTGGCAGCATTAACGATATACTGACAATCTTATAAAAAAAGGCGAGAAATTTACTCGCCTTTTTTATTAAAATAGTAAACCGGGCCACGCAATAGTTATCGCTTTTTCTGTCTGAAAAATTTAATAAGATTTTAATTTGTAAGCCGTAGCTCATTCCAAGGTTGCCAAGAACCACTTCTTAACCTAAAGATAGTTGAATAAAATAGTTTCTGTTTTATCATTCTTAAAGAATTTTAATAACACTTTTTTATAAATATTGACTAACCAAACTGGTTAATACTTTACAACTGTTAAGTAATTTTTGTTATGCGTTTATACTTTTTTGCCTGCCCTAAATGTAAACTTTACTTTCTAACTTGTAAATGTTTTATTATTTGATTCTTTTTGTTGGGCTTAAATTTTGATAGGAACAAATTAAATTGGAGAATTGAAAAATGCTTAAACTAAATTTTTCTAAACCTTTAATAAAAATTACTTTCTTTTTTCTCTTGAACATAAACTTGTTCTTGCTTGTCTCTTTGGGAAATTTAACTCTTACCTCCTGCAGCACAACCGAACCACCAGATATTAAACCACCGGTTGAACCCGACAGCACAACACAAAACTTTACTTTTGAAACTTTTGAGTTTGGTGATGGTTTTTCTTCTAGCTATTTCAATGATGTATTTATATTTGATCAAA
>JAGOXU010000219.1 GCA_018059515.1 Ignavibacterium sp. | reverse complement strand
ATTTTATTTTGAACCGAATGATATTGAGGATATTAAAAATAAAATTGCTAAGGTAATTTTTGATAAAGAATTAAGAAAAGAATTAATTGAAAAGGGAAAAATCCAAAGGAGTAAATTTTCCTTTGAAAAAACCGCTAAAGAAACTTTAGAGGTTTATGAAAAACTGGCAGCGGTACGATAATATCTATTTTTATA
The DNA here is from genome assembly GCA_018059515.1 of Ignavibacterium sp. Taxonomy (GTDB): domain Bacteria; phylum Bacteroidota; class Ignavibacteria; order Ignavibacteriales; family Ignavibacteriaceae; genus IGN3. Next base: position 5,382 of record JAGOXU010000219.1, on the reverse strand, counting down.
AATTATCTTTACTAAAAAAATCGTAATTTATATCAGTTCAAAATCAACCTTGAGAAATTTATGTTAATAGGAATAATAGCAAACGTTACTAAAGAAAATGTTTTTGAAGTAGTCGCATCTTTTCTATCCAAGCTTAAAAAAAATAAACTCGATTATATCCTTACTAAATCTCTTTCAGAAGATAACGGTAAAATCAAAATTGAAAACTTTGATGATTTTATAACAGATGATAAAGAAGTTTATGAAAAAGCAGATTTAATAATTTCTATCGGTGGTGATGGAACGATGCTTGCAACTGCATTCAACGCTCAGTTTTATGATAAACCTGTGCTTGGTGTTAATCTTGGTAAGCTGGGATTTTTAGTTGAAGCAAACATCGATCAAATGGATAACATTATTAAAGAGCTTAAAGAAGGCAGGTACAGCATTGAAGAACGAATGGTTATCAGCGGTTTAGCAGCTGGGTACGAAAAAGAAAAACTTTATGCAATTAATGATATTGTTATTGATAAAGGCGGCTGGCCCAAAATGATTGAGCTTACCATTTGGGTTGGCGGCGAATATGTTACAACTTTTTCTGCTGATGGTTTAATCGTTGCAACACCAACAGGTTCAACCGGCTATTCAATTTCTGTAGGCGGACCAATTGTATCTCCCAAAACTGATGTGATAACTCTTTCACCAATTTCTCCGCATAGTTTAACTATCCGACCGCTTGTACTGCCAAGTTCACAGGAAATTTTGATCAAGGCAGATTCACCGTATAAAGAAATTCAGGTTAGCTGCGATGGTCAAAGAGTTTTTGATTTTCCACCGCCGACTGAAATAAAAATTTGCAAAAGTGATCGCCCGTTAAAATTAGTTCACACATCACTTACTACTTATTTTGAAACATTAAGAAACAAATTGTTGTGGGGGATTGATCTAAGGCTGAATAAGCAGAGCGATAAAGAGTAATTATTGTTTAAAGAATTATTCAAGTAAAAATATCATTGTCACACTGAGCGTGTCATCCCGAGCGAAGCCTGCCCGCCGGGGTGGGTCGAGGGACGAAGTGTGACATATAGATAAAATAAGCAGGTCATCCTTCGACAAGCTCAGGATGACATATAATAAGAAAAGGAAATAAATGCTTAAATATTTTATCATACTTACAATTATAGTTATCACAACCCAAATCAATGCTCAGGATTATAAAATCATTCCTGATGAAAAAAACGGTGAGCCACTAATCCTCGGTTATTGTCCCGCAAGATTAGTGAATGATTCTACTTTCAATAATACCTGGACTTCAGAATACGAAAGCTATAAACCCGATTACGAAATTCTTGATAGTCTTGAAGGAAAACTTGAAGACATTAACATCAAAATCGTTTTCCGTTCAACTTGCAGCGATAGCAGGGAACAGTTGCCAAGATTTTTTAAGATATTAAAAGAACTCAACTACAATTTAAACTCAATAACTCTAATCGGAATAAACCGGGAAAAGCAAGGACTTTCCAACGAAGCAGAAGGACTTGATATTCAATTCGTTCCAACAATAATTTTTTATAAAGATGGAATTGAAATTGGAAGAATAGTTGAAACTCCTTATGAAAGTTTAGAAAAAGATTTATTGAAGATACTCTCGTAGCACAGGTCTCCGACCTGTGATTAGAAATGTTATAAGAAATCTTTAATTGTTGTAAGCGGATTGTGTGAGATCCATAAATAACAAAAACGCAGGACAGAGTCCTGCGCTACGAATTTTAATTATTTACTTCTTGTAATTCGAGAAGTTTTATCTTCTTCGGCTTCATATCATCTTTCTTTCCTTTGCCGTTTCCGTTACCATTACTTCCGTTCTTGCCATTTTTACCGTTGGTTTTGTTCTTACTTCCAAACCCATCCGGATTATTGGCATCAGCATAATTTTTATAAGTATAAACCTTATGCTGAAAATTTCTAAGGATTATTCTCTCTTCATCTTTGTGAAGCACATAGTTTGGTGTAAGCGGAATCTTACCGCCGCCGCCGGGTGCATCAATTACAAAATGAGGAATTGCAAGTCCGCTTGTATGTCCGCGCAAACCTTCAACAATTTTCAATCCTGTTTCGATTGAAGTTCTGAAATGATTTGCACCCTTAGTTTCATCTGCCATATACATATAGTAAGGACGAACTCTTATCATAAGAAGTTTCTGCAGTAATTCTTTAACAACTGCAGGATCATCATTAACGCCTTTCATAATAACCATCTGGTTGCCCATTGGTATTCCTGCATCAGCCATCATTGTGCATGCTTTAGAACTTTCAGGTGTAATTTCCCAGGGATGATTAAAGTGTGTGTTACAATAAATCGGATGATACTTCTTTAACATATTAACAAGCTTTGGTGTAATACGATGTGGAAGTACACAAGGCATTTTAGAACCAATACGAATTATTTCGATATGCGGAATTGCTCTTATGCGCTGAAGAATTTTTTCAAGCATTGCATCCGTTAACATTAAAGGATCGCCGCCTGAAAGTATTACATCACGGATTTCCGTATGCTCTTCAAGATATTTGAAAGCGCTTTCAAGTCCCTTCATAGAAATTTTTTCGTAATTGCCCACTTTTCTTTTTCTTGTACAGAAGCGGCAATACATTCCGCATTGGCTTGTAATAAGAAACAGTGCACGATCGGGATAACGATGAGTGATGTTTGATACAGGACTCATTGCATCTTCCATCAGCGGGTCTTCTGTTGCATCAAAGTCTTCCAGTTCAGCTTTATCCGGAACACATTGACGCCAGATGGGATCCCCCGGATGGCGAATTAAGCTTAGATAATATGGATTGATACGTGCCTGAAAAAATTCATCAAGATCTTCCGCTACCTTTCGATCTATCCCGAATTTTTCTACAAGTTCATCGACAGTGTGCACACTGTCTCGTACCATTTGCTGCCAAAGTTCCATAACGTTTCCTCAGTGATTCTTATTGTTGAAATACTTTCCAAATACCAGCAGGTCGTCACCTACTGAGTAGAAATCTCTTATCTCTGAAATAATTGAATACTTATTTCTAAGATAAAAGTTTTGCGTGGAAGCATAACTTTCTTTTGAAGAAGTTTCTGCCAGCAGCCATCTGCCGTTGTTGCTTCTTACAAACTCTTCAGAATGTTCTAAAAGACTTTTTCCAATTCCTTTGCCTGAGGTTGCAGGATCGGAAACAATCCAGTAGAGATCATAAACGCCGTCTGTCAACGGTCGCTTACCGGTACAATGATAACCAACAATCTTGCCATTATTTTCGTAAACGTATAAATGATAATCAGTCTGATCAGGATTCATTACCGAAATATTTACAAGCTCCATTGCAACTTTAATTTCTTCTTTATTAAAGTTTGGAATTCTTGTCAGCATATTTTCAATTTCAACTTCGTCAGATTGCTTTATTTTGCGAATCATTGTATTTCCGTTGTAATGCAAAACTTGTTATTGTAAATAAAAGTTCACTGTAAGATTTTCCTGATGCTGCGGCTGCTCTTGCAAAACCGGAATCACTTGATACATCAGGATTTGGATTTACTTCAATCACATAAGGTGTTCCATCATCTGCTAATCGCACATCAACTCTTGCATAATCTCGGCAGTTTAAAACTTTGTAAGCCTGTCTTGCAATTTCTTCCACCTTCTTTTTGATTTCAGAATTAATATTAGCAGGGCAAACAGGTTTTGTATTTTTATAATAAGTGCTGCCTTCCATCCATTTGCCATCGTATGTAACGATCTTCGGTAAATTTTTCGGTAAACCTGTAAAATCTATCTCCGATATTGGTAGAGGCTCATCGCCAAGCATAGCGCAGTTTAATTCTCTTCCAAGTATATATTCTTCAACGATAAGATTTTTTTTATAAGTCTCAGTTAAAAAATTAAAATGTTTTCTTAACTCTCTATAATTATTAACAACTGAGTTTTCAGAAATCCCAATGCTTGCATCTTCATCAACCAATTTTAAGATAAGTGGATAATTTAGATTTATATCTTTTTTTGTGAACTTAGATTTCGGTGTTAAAGTAATTGCTCTTGGAGTTTTAATTCCATTTGAATATAAAATTTCTTTCGTTCTGTTCTTATCTAAACAATTACCAAGTGTTGATGGAATATTTCCTGTATAATTATAACCGAGTAATTCATATAAGCCAGCCATACAATATTCATAAATAGTTATTCCTTCAACAGATTCCACAAAATTTAAAATCGCATCCGGATTGTATTTATTTATCTGATCGATTGACTTTCTAACATTTAAATCTATCGGTAAAGATTTCACATCGGTAAAAAATTCTTTAAGATGATTTTCAATCTCTACGATTTGTGCAGCAAAAGAATGTTCAGATAAATCAACCTGCTTTAAACTCTCTTCTGCCGGCTTACCATTGTAATTAGAAAAAACACTTACCGGCGAATTGTAACAAACTAATATTTTAGCCTCAGTTTTTTTCATAACAGATTATATCTCTTAACTGCTGATGCTAAAACAATGTTTATCATATCATTATAATCTATTCCCGCAGCGCGTGCTGCTTTAGGAAAACTTGAGTTCTCGTTTGGATCAGGAATAATTCCCGGTAATGGATTTATCTCAATAATATTCGGTTCACCATTTTTATCAAGACGTAAATCAATTCGGCTCCAATCGCGGCACTTTAAAACTCTATAAGTATCCAAACAAACCTTGTTAATCTTTTCTTCAAGCTCTTTAGTAATGTTTGCAGGACAATCAAAAACATCAAACTCATTTTCTTTAGTATCAAGAATCCACTTAGCTTCGTAAGAGTATAGCGGTGCAGTTCCTTCAGGATATTTATCAAATCTCATTTCAATTGCGGGCAAAATTTTTGTATCACTATTATTTCCCAAAACAGCAACTGTAAATTCTCTGCCGGATAAAAATTCCTCAACCAAAGCTGATTGATTGTATTCTGAAGTAATTCTTTTTATTTCTCTTTTCAATTCGTCCTTGCTGTGAACAAATGATGAAGCAAAAATTCCTTTACCGGAACCTTCGCTAATTGGTTTTACAATCATTGGAAAGTTGAGATTATGATTTTCTGCGTCATCAACTTCATCAGCAACAAAAAATTTTGCAGTAGGAACTTTGTAGTAACTCAAAATTTCTTTTGTGCGGGCTTTGTCTAAACATATTGCAAGTGTAAGAGCATCAGAACCAGTATAAGGAATCTGAAGCATATCGAGCATTGCAGGTATTTGTGCTTCGCGGCTTACACCGAATGCACCTTCTGCAATATTAAAAACAATATCAGGTTTAACTTTTCGAAAATTATTATATGCTTCCTCGTCTGCTTCAATCAAAGTAACATTATTATAGCATGCAATTGCATCTTTAACTGCG
>JAGOXU010000218.1 GCA_018059515.1 Ignavibacterium sp. | reverse complement strand
ATTCCTCCGGAAGATTGTCTTTTTCATTTTCATCCCAGATGCAATAAACAGTCAACTTGTCTTTTTTGCCATCAAGATTTTCTAAAATATTTAGATAAAGAGTTATGGCAAGAAATAAAATATCTTCCTTCTTAAATCCATTTAAACTGCTATTTATTTTTTCTGGATGAAAAAGTTCCGATGGAAAAATATAAACAGCTTTTGAATTCATTTTTATGTGCTTTGCAATAATTTTATGATAAAGTCTCTATAATTATCAACATCCATTTGATAATAAACTTTGCTTGCGCCGTTAGAATTTTTTAACTGTACTTTTCTAAAAGCAAGTGTTGTTGCAGCTTTAATATAGGCTTTACGATTACGTTCATCAAGCCAGCCTTTTCTTTCTCTTTGGGGTGAACTTAAAATTGCAAGATGAGATTCAGGAATAATTCCATTTGCTGATTCTTCCTGTAATTCACTAAAAATTATTTTTCTTTCACTGCGCAGTGAAACCGAAAAAACTGATATAAAAATTATTATCGAAACAAGAATAAAAAGAAAACCTAATGGTGCATTATCTTCATAACTAAGACTAAAATTCCAGATTGAATGAATCATCATCGCAATCAGTAATCCGGTAATGGCATAAAAAACTTTTATGGATGCAGATTTAAACTTTGCTAATCCAAGAAATGCACCAAGCGTAGCAGTTGAAACACAATGCATAACAGCCGAAAATAAACTTCTAACAATTACTAACGTAATCCAATTTGCAATTGATTCACTATAAGTAACGAAGTACAAAAAATTTTCAGTCATACCAAAACCTAAACCTATTGCGCCGCCGTAAACAATTCCGTCTGTAATATTATCAAACTTTCTATTTGAGATTGTTATCAGCAAAAAAAGTCCTTTTGTAATTTCTTCAACAATTGGTGCAACAACAACGGCACCAAATCTACTAAGCTGCAATGTATCTTTAATAAAAAGGGAAGCGGCTGCTGTAAAAATTAAACTGCCGAGTAAAGCAAGTACAATTGCACCAAGTGCGCCCCAAAGATAATTTGTAAAAACAAGTTTAAATGGTTCTCTATCATACCTATCAAATTTCCATATCAACACTAAATAGATTGACATCGGAACGATTGCGGCAAAAGCGGAAAAAATTATTAACATTTAAATTTTGGTAATGATAACTATTATTAAATATCTGTTTCAAATTATTGATTTGGAGGTAAAAAACCCAAAATTATTTTCGGTCTTTTTTTTAGATTAGATTTATCATTCATCTATAAATATGCTTTAAGTCATGTAATTTAATCCTACTTACGATTATTAAGATGTTAAATGTACTTTACTTAGCAGCAAATTATTTTTCTATTCTGATAAATAGCCGTATTTATTCCCAAAATCCCAATCTTTCACTTCCTGAGTTGTTTGATTATATAGCGGTTCAGTTATATATTTAGCCTCGTTTTTTGCGTGATTTTGCAAGATGATTATAAAAATTTCAAATTTAAACGTCGGGGCACACGATTTTGTTTTTGAGGACAAAGTTGATGTATTGGATTTAGATAAACCATTTTATGGAAAATTTAAATCTTCAGTAATACTTAATAAACTGCACGATCAGTTGATACTTTCGGCAAGTTCAAATTTTAAAGTAAAATATGAATGCGATAGATGTGGAACTGAATTTAAAACAAGTTTAAATAGCGATTACAAAATGATTTATCTAATGAATGAAGCACCGGAAGAAACGGAATCGCTTAATGTAAGTTATCTGAACAGAGATGTAGATAAGATTGATATTACAAGCGATGTGCGCGAATTTGCACTGCTATCAATCCCAATGAAAAAACTTTGTAAAGAAGATTGCAAAGGATTATGTTACCGTTGCGGTAAAGATTTGAATAAAGAAAAATGCAGTTGCATTGCGGAAGAAATTGACCCGAGGTGGAAACCTCTTGTGAACTTGAAAGACAAATTAAATCTTAATTAAATATAATGGAATGATAATATGGCACATCCAAAACGGAAGATATCTAAAAGTCGTAGAGATAAACGCAGAACTCATTATAAAGCAGTGGCGCCATCGTTAAGCACCTGTGCAAATTGCGGTGATATGAAACTTGCTCATCGTGCTTGCCCTTCCTGCGGTTACTACAATGAACGCTCTGTGTTTATTCCTAAGAGCTAATTTTTATTAGCTTACTTATCTAATGACTGAATCAGTAGCTAAAAATTCTAAGTGCAGAATAATTGTTGATGCAATGGGGGGTGACTACGCCCCTCAAAATGCGGTTGTTGGAGCGATTGATGCTTATCATGATAAAAATGATTTTGAACTTTTTCTCGTTGGAAAAAAGGAAGAAATTCTTTCTGTCATAAAATCCAATCAACTTTCTTTTGATGAAAAGTTTATCATACATACTGATGAAATCATTGAGATGAGTGATTCACCAACTTCTGCTTTAAAGTCAAAACCAAATTCATCAATTGTAAAAGGTGCACAGCTTGTTAGAGAAGGTAATGCCGATGCTTTTGTAAGTGCCGGCAACACTGGTGCGATGATGAGTGCTTCAACATTAATTATGGGAAGAATTCCTGGTGTTGGTCGTCCAACTATCGGTGCAGAAATGCCAAATGTTTACGGCATTTGTTATCTTTATGATGTTGGTGCTGGCAAAGATGCAAAACCTTCTCATCTTTTTGAGTATGCTGTTATGGGAAGTATCTATGCTAAAGAAATGGGTGGAATTTCAAATCCATCTGTGGGACTTTTAAGTATGGGCGAAGAAGAAGGCAAAGGAAACGATGTATCAAATGATGCTTTTAAACTTCTGCAAAATTCCAAACTAAATTTTATTGGAAATGTTGAAGGACGCGATATTCTTACCAAACAAGTTGATGTTGTAGTTTGTGATGGATTTGTGGGGAATATTATTTTAAAATTTGGTGAATCAGTTCCTAAACTTTTAAAACATCTTCTAACCAAATCAGCCGAAGCAAGTTTTTTTGATAAGTTAAAAGTTGGATTATCAAAAGGTACATTAAAAAAATCATTAAAGTCTTTGGATTACCAAGAGCATGGCGGTGTTCCGTTGCTTGGAGTTAACGGAATTAGTATTATTGGACATGGCTCAAGTTCTCCAAAAGCAATCAAGAACATGGTGTTAAAAGCACGAGAAATGTACAAAAAAGATTTAATAAAAAAGATAGAAAATTCTATCAAACAATATTCGCAAAAATAATTAATGGATAATTAATGTCTGATAAAAAAATTAATGCTATAATTACAGGAGTTGGAATGTACACTCCTGATAAAGTTTTAGATAATAAATATTTTGAATCCATTGTTGATACAAACGATGAATGGATTAAAACCCGAACCGGAATAAGCGAAAGAAGAATTTTAGAAAACGGCGCAACAAGTGATTTGGCTGCTGGCGCTGCACTCGATTTATTTGAAAAACATAATGTAAATCCTGAAGAAATTGATTTAATAATCGTTGCAACAGTTACACCGGATATGTTTTTTCCGGCAACTGCTTGTTTAGTTCAAAATAAAATTGGTGCAGTAAACGCCTGGGGTTTTGATTTATCCGCTGCTTGTTCGGGTTTTCTTTTTGCATTGCAAACAGGCGCTTCATTTGTTGAATCCGGCAGATACAAAAAAGTTTTAGTTATCGGTGCTGATAAAATGAGTGCAATTACAGATTACACGGATAGAAATATTTGTATTCTTTTTGGTGATGCTGGTTCAGCAGTATTATTAGAACCGACTGAAGATAAATCATTAGGATTACAAAATACTATTCTGCGAGTTGATGGAACCGGTAAAGATGCTTTGTATATGCTTGGCGGCGGAAGTTTAAATCCGGCATCGCATGAAACAGTTGATAAAAAATGGCATTATATTTATCAAGATGGTAAAGCAGTATTTAAAGTTGCAGTTAAAGGAATGGCTGATGTTTCTGCAGAATTGATGGAAAAGAGTAATCTTAAATCTGAAGATGTTGCTTATCTTGTACCACATCAGGCAAATTTAAGAATAATTGATGCAACTGCTCAACGTATGGGCATTAGCAAAGACAAAGTGATGATTAATATAGATAAATATGGCAATACAACTGCGGCAACAATTCCGTTGTGTTTAACAGAATATTATCGTGCCGGCAAAGTAAAAAAAGGTGATAATCTTATTCTATCAGCATTCGGCGCCGGATATACATGGGGCGCTATCCATGTTGTGTGGGCAATATAATTTTTTAATTTAAAGAACTATTTTAATGTCTAAAAAAGCATTTTTATTTCCCGGTCAGGGATCGCAATACATCGGTATGGCAAAAGATTTATTTGAAAAATCTGTAGAAGCCAAAGAGATGATTAAAACTGCCGATGATGCGCTTGGTGTTAATCTATCTTACATAATGTTTAACGGACCTGAAGAGCAGCTTAAACAAACGGAGTTTACACAACCAGCAATATTTTTGCATAGCGTAATACTTGCAAGTTTAATCAGAACACTTGAACCTGAAGGCGCTGCGGGTCATTCACTTGGCGAGTACTCAGCATTAGTTTCTGCAAATGCAATCCAATTTTATGATGCAATTAAACTTGTGCGAGCGCGTGGAAAGGCAATGCAGCAAGCAGGAATCGATAATCCCGGAACTTTAGCAGCAGTTGTTGGATTGGAATCAAAAAAAGTTGAAGAGCTTTGCAAAGAAGCATCCGCGGCAGGAATTGTACAATGCGCAAATTTTAATTCACCCGGTCAAATTGTAATTTCAGGTTCAATTGATGGCGTTAGAAAAGCGATGGAACTTTGCAAATCAAATGGCGCAAAGTTAGTTAAAGAACTTGTCGTTAGCGGCGCATTCCACTCACCATTAATGCAATCTGCAAAAGATACTTTGCTTGATGTTTTAGTGTTTACTCCTTTTTATGATGCAAGATTTCCGGTTTATACAAACGTTAATGCAAAGCCTGTTACAAAAAAAGATGAAATAAAAAATAATTTGCACAGCCAGGTTACTTCTCCGGTTAGATGGGAAGAAACAATTAATAATATGATAGCTGATGGTTTTGATGAATTTTATGAAATTGGACCTGGAAAAATTTTACAGGGTTTGGTTAAAAGAATCAATCCTGATGCTAAATTATTTGGAATAGATAAATACGAAGATTTGGAGCAGTACTTATAATGGAAACAAAAACGCATCCAAAATTTACTAAAGAAATAAACGGCGTTTACATTGATCCACAAATTTTTACTTTTAAGTTTTCTTGCAAATGCGGCGGCGAGTGCTGTAATTACGGTGTTTACACTGATTTGAAAGAACACGAATATATTTTAAGTATAAAAGATAAAATCATTCCCTTGTTAGATGAAACACAATCTAAGGATGTTGATAAATGGTTTGAAGCTCCTGAAGAAGATGAAGATTTTGAATCAGGTGTGGCTGTTGGAACAGAAATTATAAATGGAAAATGCACGTTCTTAGATAAAAACGGATTGTGTACATTACAAAAGCTTGCTATGAATGAAGGTGCAGATAAATGGAAATATAAACCAATTTATTGCGTCTTATTTCCGCTAACAGTTTTTGAAGGC
>JAGOXU010000052.1 GCA_018059515.1 Ignavibacterium sp. | reverse complement strand
ATAACAATTGCCCACATTATTTGTGAGCTTGTTGAAGACAAACTTTACGGATAGATAAAATTTAATTTCTACTCAATCTTATAAAGCATTGCTGCTTTATCTGCTGAGGTAACAATTCCCCTTATTAATGCCGAACTAAATCCGTTATGTTCCATTTGATTTAGACCTGAAATTGTACATCCTCGTGGAGTTGTAACTTTATCCACTTCGCTTTCCGGATGAGCTTCACCGCTCAACAATAATGCGGCAGCGCCTTTTGCGGTTTGTGCAGCCATCAACAAAGCATCTTCTGAGTGAAAACCTATTTCAATTCCACCCTGAGAAGCAGCTCTAACGGCTCTAAGGAAAAAAGCAATTCCACAGGCGCATAAAGCTGTTGCGGGAATCATTAGTTCTTCATCAATAACTAAAGTTTTTCCAACTTGGTTAAAAATTGCTTCTGCAACTTGTAGTGATTTACTATCTTTATTCTCAGCGGAAACGCAAGTCATAGATTCCTGGATTGCGATTGCAGTATTTGGCATAGCCCTTATTACTTCAACATTATTTCCTGTATGTGTCTTTATAGCTTTAATGCTAGCACCTGAAACCACTGAAATAATAATGTGTTTTTTTGAATTAAGGCTAACTTTTATTTCAGATAATAATTCATTTAGTTGTTGGGGTTGTACAGCAATAATTATTACTTCTGAAGCATTTACAGCTTCGTTGTTATTTGAGGAAACCTTAAAACCTGATTTTCTTTGATCTTCAAGAAGATCCGATCTTCTTCTGGTAATATGAATATTTTTAACTTCACATAGTCCTGATTTTTGAAGACCTTTAGCGATAGACAATCCGATGTTACCACCACCAAGAATTGCAATATTTTTAAGAGTTGACATATAATATTTCCTTTAAATAATTTTTAAAATCTTTTTAAGATAGGACTGAAAGAAGAGAAGATGAATCACAAGCCTATTTTAGTTCCCATCCAATCAATTTTATCTCCAACTTGAATGTTATGCTCGTCTGTAAATCCAGCAATCACTTCAACAACATACATTGCGGGTTCTGAGGATGGATAACTTGTTTCAGCTAATATTTTTGTATTCTTATGAATTGTTACAATCCTTTTTTGGTTGTTTACAAAAATCATATCTAAAGAAATTAAAGTATTTCTCATCCAGAATGATTGAAGCTTTTGAATAGGGAAAACAAAAAGCATTCCTTGATTTTCTTTCATTTCATTTCTGTTCATTAATCCCAACTCACGCTCATATTCGGTGTCAGCAATCTCAAGATCGATTTTTGTTTTTAATGTTCCAAGAGAATCTGTAAACGTAAGTTCACCTTCTTTTGTAAAAGTATAATATTCCACTTTAGGCTCTTTAGGTATAAAATTATTTACGATAAAAAATCCTATTACCGCAATTGCTAATGCGGCAATAATAATTTGTTGAAACGAGAATCTACTTTTTGGTTTACTCGATTTTTGATCTGTTTGTTTAATTTGCTTTTTAGCCATTGTCATTTTTCCGATATTTGTGCAGAGCAAATATATAAAAAACAGAAATGTAAATGAGCAACATTATAAATCGCGAAATAATTAATCTATCCGAACAACAACAGAAAATGATTGGCAGCGGATGGGGAAAAGATTCGCTTGAAAAAACCGTTGTTGAAAAAGTAATATATCTTTCGGATGGTTTTAAAGTTTCCGGCTACATTGCTTATCCAAAAGATGATACAAAAAAATATCCATGTATAGTTTGGTGTCGTGGTGGAATTGGTGACGCTGGTGCGATTGATAAATTTACAGCACGCGGTATTTACGGACAGCTTGCAAGTTGGGGATATTGTGTCTTCGCATCTCAGTATCGCGGAAACGATGGCAGTGAAGGACAAGATGATTTTGGTGGTGATGATTTAAATGATGTACTAAATCTAATTCCCGTAGCTCATGAAATTCCACAGGCAAATAAAGATGTTTGGGGAATTGAAGGCTGGAGCCGCGGCGGAATGATGACTTATCTAACGTTAACAAAAACAAATATCTTTAAAGCTGCAATTGTACTTGGTGGTATTGCGAATTTACACTGCAACTCTGATGAAAGTAAATTTATGCGAAGACTTTATGAACAAACTCTTGGCAAATATGAAGAAGATGAATTTAAAAAAGCATGTAAAACCCGCTCCATTATAAATTTTGCAGATCAACTTTCTAAAACTACTCCCATATTAATTATACACGGCAATGCAGATAACAGAGTTTTACCGCACGATTCACTTGATCTTTCATACAAACTTTTAGATTTAAAAATTCCATATCGATTAGTAATGCTGGAAGGAGGGGATCATTTTCTTAAATCTCACCGAAAAGAAGTTGATGAGATGCGGAAGAATTGGTTTGAGAAATATTTGAAGTAATGGATCTTTATATTTTTCTTTGTGTTCTTGGTGAAAAATTAGCTTTGTGACCTTTGTGGTTAAGAACTTTAACCGCACCCGAAGGGATGGCTTATCAAAGAGCACCAACCTGTCACAGAGTTCGCAAAGATTATTTTAAAAGTATCATCTTCTTAGTTTCAACAAAACTTTGCCCTGAGCCTGTCGAAGGATTACCAACTTGCAAACGATAGAAATAAATTCCCGATACTAGATTCTTGATTCTTGATGCCGGATTGAAATCCACTTCATAAGAACCAGCGTTTCTATATTCATTAACTAAAGTAGCAACTTCATTTCCAAGAATATCATAAACTTTTAAAGTTTGCCAACTGCCTACTGGAGACTGCCAACTGATTTTTGTACTTGGGTTAAAGGGATTTGGGTAATTTTGGTCTAAGGAAAATTCTGCTGGTAGGCCAATTTCAACAGATTCATTTAGAATAAAATATTTGTAGGTGCCGTTATAATCTATTTGTTTTATTCTGTAAGAATAAATCCCGGATGATAAGCCATTGTCGATAAAAGAGTAATTAATATTTTCGGTAGTAGTTCCACTTCCCATTACAAATCCAATTTTCATCCAAACCCTGGGGGGCGAAGTCAAAGACGAAGCCCTCTCAATTTCGAATCCTTTGTTATTTAATTCAGAAGCAGTTGTCCAGTTAAGTAGAACAGCGTTGCCATTAATGTTTGACGTAAAAGAAGTTAGTTCAACAGGAATTATTTGAAACAAATTTCCGCGCCTCATAAAAATATCGCAGATTACAAATGTGTTCCGAACTCCTCCTGGTGCATAGAACAATGCTATATCGCCATTGCCCTTTGTAATAACTGCGGAGGAATTTCGGGTCACATATTCAGTGGTCAAATCATAAATCTTTAATGTATCTGAAAAAACATTTTGGTTAGAATAAATAAAATAGAATCCTTTTCCTGATGTGGAAACACTTGACTGATAAACGACATATACACGGTTACTGTCATCGATAGCAAAATTTTGAGCAAACGCAGGTCGTTGTCCTGACGGAGTTATTGCAACGGGGGTGCTGAAAGAACCTGTCATATTATTTAAATAATATAATCTTAAATCTGATTCTAATCTGTAGATAATATGCACCTTATCGTTTTTATCAATTACAACTTTTGGATTAGTAATGTTTCCTGATACTCCTGTGGGAACTTCTGTAAAAGTACCAGTGACATTATTCATATACTTCAGGGGACCACCAGATAAACCCCCGGTTTTCATTACAATATAAACTTTGCCTTGAGAATCCACATCGAGTGTAGCCTCAAAGTCGCCGTCGGCTTCCCCCGCAGATAGTAAAGTTGGAGTTAACTGGATTGTGGAGTCGGCAACATTATATAAAGTGTAATAGATATTATCCGGGCTGGTGGTGTAAGTAAAATATACAAAATGAACAATGCTGTCGGGACCAATTTTAGTAAAAGGTGTAGCCTTGTTTAATCCTCCAGCAGTAATAAAAATCGGTTCACCAAAAGAACCGTTTAAATTGTTCGTGTATTTTATCTGGAAAAGATTTGAAGCGTCTCTGCCTGTAAAGCCAATATGAATATTATCAAGTGCATCTATGCTGAGAGTTGAATAATTATCATCAACTAAATTGTTGGTGATATTGGTTGTAGTAAAACTTCCGTTATTTTCTTCTTTAACATAGTAGATTTCTCTTGTAGCTCCGTCAGTTCCCATTTGACCCGTATAAGAAAGATGAATTTTACCCTGGGAATCATACGCCGCGAACATACGGTTATTGAAATTGTCATTTCTTACGATAGTATCCTGGGGAAATGGAATTTGTGTAAATACATTTATAGTCAGTAATAAGAAAAAGGCAGGTACAAGTAAAGAATTTTTCATCTGGTTCTCCTAAATGAATGAAACCTTGGGTATAAAGATGAGAAATATTTTGATAATATCAAGGAGGCAGAGAAAGAATTCGACTGAAATTTTGAGTGTAATTAATCTTTGCGGTCTTGGTGAAAAATTAGCTTTGTGACCTTTGTGGTTAAGAACTTTAACCGCACCCGAAGGGATGGCTTATCAAAGAGCACCAAGCTGTCACAGAGTTCGCAAAGATTATTTTAAAAGCAACATCTTCTTTGTCTCAACAAAACTTTGCCCTGAGCCTGTCAAAGGATTACCAACTTGCAAACGATAGAAATAAATTCCCGATACTAGATTCTTGATTCTTGATGCCGGATTGAAATCCACTTCATAAGAACCAGCGTTTCTATATTCATTAACTAAAGTAGCAACTTCATTTCCAAGAATATCATAAACCTTTAAAATTTGCCAACTGCCTACTGGAGACTGCCAACTAATTTTTGTACTTGGGTTAAAGGGATTTGGGTAATTTTGGTCTAAGGAAAACCTAATAGGAATTGAAGCATCAACCTCAATTTCATCAGAGTATGAAAATGTTCCATCAAAATCTAACTGCTTTAATCTGTAAAAAGATTTTTGTTCAGATGAATTCTCATCAATAAAAGAATAATTATTAATTTCGGTAGTTGTTCCACTTCCATTTACAAAACCAATCTTAGACCAATTTTTCTTATTGCCAGTTGCAGCCTGTTGATTGAAGATCGCTTTTTCAATATCAAACCCAGCGTTATTCAGTTCACTTGCTGTCTGCCATTTTAATTCTATTTTTCCATCAACAACAGAAGCTGTAAAGGATGTAAGTTCAACAGGAACAATTCCGTAAACCATTATTCCAATATCATCAACGTACCAGCCATCCTTAACTTGAGATCCATCGGATTTTAATTCGAACTTTAGTTTAAATTGATTGGAGTTAAATCCTGCTAGATTAATTTCTTCTTTAACCCAGTTTGCTCTTAATCCATCATAAACTGGTTCACCGTTTGGCTGGAAAGAACCGGTGCCCGGCTCAGTGTATAAACCTTGCAAAGGAAACCAAGTTGCGCCGTTATTTGTTGAAGCTTCTACCTGTCCGTAATCCCAGTTACTTTCAATATCATACTTTGTCCAAAAAGTTAATCGCGGATTTGAATAAGTGGATAGATTAATTGCATTTTTAAGTGTCATTGTTACCGTTGCGTTATTTGCATAGTTGCCAATTTTACTATCAGTAAAAGAAGTTGGAGAACTGTAAAAAGTGGTATTTGTTGCTTCCCACTTTGGAGTACTTGGAGTAGCGGTAACATTCCATAACAATAATGGATCGTTTGTTGTATCAGTAAAAACAAACATTGGGGTTCCAAGAATAAAACTGATGGTATCTTGTTTAACAATAGTACCGCTGAAGCTGGACGTTAATAAAAGTTTTGCTGTTACATCAGTTGGAGCAGCAGATGATACACTAAATGACAATGGTGCTGTTAATGAAGCATTGCTTCTGGATGGAATTGAATCGAACTGTGCTGTATTTACTAAAACTGTTAAATACGGACTGAGAGAACTTATCTGAAGCTGAAGATTATATGCTGTTCCTAATCCTTTATTTTTAAAAATACTATTCATTAATATTATATCACCGGGATCAACAAAAGGCTCGCTTAATCCTGCATCAACAAGTTCAACATAAGCTCCTGCAACCCAGGCGTTGTAAAGGTTTGGTCTTAACATATCTTGAGCGAGCGGAAAAATTCTATTTTGAGGGGGCCAAAAATTATCACTTGATGAACCTATTTCTACAGTGTAACCAAAAGTTTTATCTTTTAATGTTTGCTCGCCGTACATCCAATCTCTTACAGATCCATTTGATTGATAACCAAGTATTTCTCCGCTTGTACCATAAGTAAATCCATTGTACGATGCCATATCAGAGGCATATTCTCGATAAGTTAATGAGTCTGGTGTTTGCTGATCTATGTATCCCCATGGATATAGAAAAGCATTTTGATACGAGTGAAGATTAAAATGAGTTTTATAATTTTTTAGTAAAGCTAAATCTCTTACTGCCTGAGATTCAGGTTCTGAGAAAGCAGAAGGACCGCGATATGTTTCACTGCTTGGTGTAGGACTTGAGCCAGAATTATCATAACCCCATGCAAATCCAAAGTTCCTGTTTAGATCAACTCCGTAACTTCCATCGCCGTTATTTCTTCTGTTTTTTCGCCACATTCCACCGCCGCTGGGATTTGTGGTTCTGTTGTATTCATATCCATCAGGATTGAAACAAGGAACAAAAAATAATTCTCTGTTATTTACAAGATAAGTTACTTCGGGATCGGTTCCATAATTCTGAAGCAGATACCACATATAAAACATCATCGAAGCCATTGATTGCGGCTCGCGTGCATGAACAAGTGCATCGTATCCAACTTTAATTTCATTTTCATTTATGTTCGGATTATCTGAAATCTTTACTGCCCAAATTGTTCTTGATTGCTGGCTTGTTCCGATAGAATATTTTTGTGTAATTATATTTGGGTACTGGGCATACATTGAATCTAAGTTTGCAACAATTTCAGCGAAAGTGTAATAGCCGCCCATCGAACCGAATCCAAAACCATCTACATTAAAATTAAATTTACTTTCTGTAATTACATTTTGTTTTTCATCATCGGAAAGTTTTTGAATCGAGTTGTAGTAATTGTACCAATCATCTATTAATACTGTGTAACTGAATCCAAGTGAAGTGATTTTGTTCAAATCATTTTCGTTTACAAAAGATATTAGATTGTTATCTTTACTAATACCTGAATGTTCAAGATCTATTCCGTTTTGTGATAAAACAATAAAATCATTTGGATTTGAGATTTGAATACTTATTTTTTTGTAATTCTGCGCAAAAACAGTGATTGAGAAAATCAGAAAAGCTATTGTTAAAATAGATTTCATGGTAAATCGCTCCTTAAATAGAAAAGTTGTTGTCTAAAAATAGTCTTAAATTTTAAGAATTTCACCTTCGGATTTTGCAATTGTTACTGCACCGCAGGTATCACTAAAAACATTTACCATTGTCCTGCACATATCAAGTATTCTATCCACAGCTAAAATTAATCCAACGCCTTCTAAGGGCAAGCCAACTGCGGTAAGCACAACAGACATCATAACTAATCCTGCCATTGGAATACCTGCTGCACCGATTGATGCAAGCAACGCAGTTACAACAACAACCATCTGCTGCACAAATCCTAATTCAATTCCGTAAGCCTGTGCAATAAACATTGCAGCAACACATTCGTACAGCGCCGTTCCATCCATATTTACAGTTGCACCAAGTGGCAGCACAAAACTTGTAATTTTATTTGATACTCCAGCTTTGTGTTCTACCGCTTCCATTGTTAATGGTAAAGTAGCAGAAGAAGAAGATGTTGAAAATGCAGTGATTAGCGGAAGCGACATTGCTTTGAAATGATTTAAAGGATTTACCTTTCCAATTAATTTAATAATTAATGGAAGCGTAATAAAAAAATGAAACGCTAATGCGCTCAGTACCGTAATCATATAAACGCCAAGATGCTGAAACAAATTTAGTAATTTTGTTTTATCAGACGCTTGATCTGCCACAACCCCGGTTACAATACCAAGAATACCCAGCGGTGCAAACATTATAATGAACGAAGTCATCTTCATCATAATTTCAAAACCTGAATTAAAAAAGTTTATCATAAAATCTTTGTATTCAGTTTGAACTTTTGTGATAAAAAATCCAAAAAGAATTGAAAAGAAAATTATTGCAAGCATATCCGCAGAACCTAATGCTTCAAAAATATTTTGCGGTATCATTCTTAAAACTATATCCCAAAGCCCGCCGGATACCTGAGTTAATTCCGGAACGTCCGTTTTTAATCCAAGATCAGCGCCAAGACCCGGCTTGATTAAATCAACTAATACAAGTCCGGTAATTATTGCAAAAGTGCTTGTAAGCAAATAGTATGAAATTGTTTTTAATCCAAGTCTGCCTAAACTTTTTGTGCTGCCAATATTTGTAACCCCTGAAATTATAGAAGTTAAAATCAGCGGAACAATTATCATCTTTAGCGCACGAAGAAAAAGATCGCCAAGCCATCTTACATAGTTTGAGTACTGAGGAAAAAATAATCCGAATAATATTGCAATAATAAATGCAATTAGTATTTGCCAGTGTAGTTTTATTTTATGCATATTGATATCAAGTAGATTTTATAAATAATTAAACCGTTTTAACGGTTTATTTCTCTTAATTAATACTTGCTTACAAAATATTTTTTAAAATCTCATCGCAAACGGCGTAACCCTTGGATGTAAGCTTTATCCAATTGTTATTAATAGTTAAATGATGTTCGTTCTTTAATAATTCAAAATAGGAATTATTTTTTTTTATCCAATTATTTTCAGCAAATCTTATTTGATAATCATTTAAATCCAACCCGGAACTGCGCAGCGCAAGCATAATGTACTCATCGTGTATTTGATCTTTTGAGATAATTTCTGAATTCATAATTGCATTGTTATTAATTTCAATTTCAGAAATATATTTTTTTAAACTTGAGTAATTCCACCATCGTTTTCCATCAATAAAAGAATGAGATGAAGTGCCGAAGCTTAAATAATCTCTGTATCTCCAATATGCGTTATTGTGCACACATTCAAATCCGGGTTTTGTAAAATTTGAAACTTCGTATTGATAAAATCCCTTTGATACAAGAAAATCAATTGTGGCTTCGTAAAGATCGGCATCATAATCAGCATCCTGCATGGTAACTTTTTTATCTAAGACCATTTTGTTAAGAATTGTTCCGCGTTCTAAAATTAAGCTGTAGGTAGAAATGTGTTTTATAGGAAGTGCAATTGCAGTTTGTAGATTTGTTAGCCATTTTTCTTTTGTTTGATTAGGAAGATTAAAAATCAGATCAATACTTATATTATCAAATCCAACATCGGCTGCATTATTAACAGTTTGGATTGCTGTTTGTTTATCGTGAATGCGGGTTAAGAATTTTAATTCTTCTTCATCAAAAGATTGAATACCGATGCTGATGCGATTTATTCCGCCTTCTTTAAACTTTTTCAGCTTTTCTTTATCTACAGTGCCGGGATTCGTTTCCATTGTTATCTCTGCATTATCATCAACAATAAAATATTTTTTAAGATGAGTGATAATATCAGCAAGATATTCCGGCTGCATTAAAGATGGTGTACCACCGCCAAAAAATATTGAACTAAATTTTCTATCTGCAGAATAAAGTTTTGAAAAGTATTCAATTTCTTTTTTAAGAGAGTTCAAAAATGATGTAATATTATCGGAAGTAATGATAGAATAAAAATCACAATAAATGCACTTATGATCGCAAAAAGGAATATGAATATATAGTGCGCTGTCTTTCAATAATAAAAATATTTTTGTTATAGAAGTTTCATAAAATCAAAACGGCTTCCCAAACCATCCGGTATTTTAAGACTAAAAGGTTTTAAATTAGAAAGAAATTATGGTTTAACTTTTAACTGAGTTAAAAATTCCATTTTACTATTCAAAGAGTAGCTTTGAGCTATTCCTGAATAAGTAATATTTGACAATTCTAAAGTTGCATAAAAGCACTTATCTACCTGGGGATCTTTTAGGTAATTGTTAATATTACTTTTTTCCTGTTCTGATAATACAATCTCAAGCGGTGCATTTAAATAATCATTTGCAGTAAACCGTGCTTTAGTGTATTGAAAAAGCATTGTGCTTCTATCCGCTTGATACAAAGTTAATTTAAGATTATCGCCCGCTAAACTATCGGTAGCAGCCAATGTTAAAAAAGCGGCAGATATGTATTTTATTTCCTCTAAGTTATCACGATTATCATCGTAATCTTCAAAATCACTTAAACAAATTTCTGCGGGTATAGATATGTTTGATAAAAATCCCTGTACTGAAAAATCTAAATCTAAAGAGAGCGTTAGATAAACATCATCAAAAGGGTTACAGCTATTAAATGCAAGTGATGTTAGGATTATAATTATAAATAAAAATAATCGATTCAATTTTTTCATTTTAATCTCCTTAAAAATCTAATGATAAGCCAGTTGTGAAGGTGGTAAACTTTGTAAGATTAACATCAGCGTTTATCACAAAAAACCCGAGCTTAACTGCACCACCGAGTGTAAATCTAAAATTATTATCACCATCAACTTTTAAATTTATAATCTTTTTCCCTTCAACAGGATATTGATTATTAGAATCTTCAAAGTAATAATTAAAATCCATACTTGATGATTCATACTGCAATCCGCTGTAAACAGTAAGCACTGAAATGGATTTACTGGCATGAACATTAAACGCGATATTATTTGATTTTATTTTAGTGAAATTTACAGGATCACCATCATCAAATTCAAAATTGAAATTGTTGTAGAGCAACTGCACAGAAATATCAACAGGTAATAAAGGGATATGGCTGCTAATTTCGTGCTTTAACCCAAAACCGAAAATGCCAACTTTTGAATCATTAAATTTTACCGTAGGAAAAAATCTAACCATCAATTCAGTATTATAAAAGCTGCCCGCAACTTGATAAATTCCAAAAGGCACTGAGTTTAAAGACAGTCCGGCTGGATAAGTATAAAAACCTTTGCTGCTTAAATAGTAGCTGGATTTATTTCCAAACACTGTAGCGGTTGGATCAACTTCACCAACACCAGAAATCTTCGGATCAGGTTTAAATGTTTTTTGATCATCAGGAACAAGCGACCACATTCCAACAAGATTAAATTTAAAACCAAACAATGCGGGAACCTTTGCATCATAGTATGTACCTGAATTAAAATATGTTCCAAACCATGTTGATAAAGGTTTTACATATTGGGCTGCATCATTGGGAGAAAGCTTGTTTATAGATACACCTACTTGAGAAAACGAAGTTGCAGCAAACAAAATCACTGAAAGAAGAACTGCTGATAAAATATTTTTCATATTGCTCCTTTCTATCAGAATTACTTATACAAAATTCTAAATAATTTAGTGCAGATGCAAAATAAAAGGTAATAAAATTTTTGTGATAATTTGTAGAACACTTTAAAAATGAGGAAAAGTATTGAGATGTTTTAAAAAAACAAATAAAATTTGGTGTTACGCAATAAAAAAATTATAGTTTTTACTTGACACTTACTGCAATTCTGTTAAGTTAGTAATTGTAAAAAGGAAATTTCTGATGAAAAAAATATTTACATCCGAATTTCTTCCTAAGTTACAAAAGCATTTATACATACTTGGGAGAAAAAAGAAAAACATTTTTAATGTTTTTCAAATAGTAATACTTTTCTTTGCATTATCCACTTTATTACCAGCACAAAATATAAACAATAAAAACGCACTTGATGTCTATAAAGATTTTTATATCTGGCATGAAAAAGAAAATTCTACTTTAACAGATGATAGCGTATTAACAGTTTTAGGCAGGTGGGCTTGGGGACCTTGTCACGCCATTGATACTGATAGTAACTTTGCATATATCGGAAATGGGCCAACATTCCACGTACTTGATATTTCTGATCCTTCAAGACCTGAAATTTTTGGTGAATATTTGACCGAAGGTTATGTTTATGATATTGAGTTGAGAGATAAAGTTGTATTTGTTTGTATTGGCAGAGGGTTATTGATATTAGATGTAAGTAATCCCGCACTGCCGGAAAAAATTTCTGAAATTAGTTTAAGCGGCATTGCAATAAGTTTTGCACTCGAAGATAATTTTGCTTATGTGACATGCTTTAGTGGTGCTATGTATGTTGTAGATATTTATGATCTTAAAAATCCAGTTAAGAGAGGGGCCATAGGTGGGGGACAATTAGCATTTTGTGTAGAAGCAAAAGACGGATATGTATATGTGGGGAACCCTGAATTTCCACCTCTAGTAATAATCGATGCAACAAATCCTGATTCGTTAAGCCGCGTTGATTTTGAAATTGGTGGCTGGGGGTACAGTGCATTTATAAAAGACACGTTGTTATTTCTTGGTGTTCATGGATACACGGGAAGATATTTTAAAATTTATAGCGTTTCTAATCCAGCATCGCCAGAATTTATTGGACAGCTTGATATGACACTTGACGATATTATGGCAATAACTGTAGCAGCGGATATTATGACCGCATATATCCGTACACAAAGCGGAAGATTGATTTCTGTTGACATTTCGGATTTAACCCAACCAATAATAATAGATGAAATCGATGATATAGTTAGTTTTAATTTTGGAAGCACAGGAATATCCATATCTCACAATACTGTGTTTGCTGCCTACTATAATGGTTTAGCTGTTGTTGATGTTTCCCGACCCGATTCATTAAAGCTACATACTCTTTTCCCTACAGGGGGAGATGCGGTTGAACTTGATTCTAAAGGGAACTTAGCTTTTGCTGCCTGTGGTCTGTCCGGGATGTGGATACTTGATTGTTCAAATCCTCAAAAAATAAAAAACATAGGAAATGTTAATACTGGGGGTGTTACATTTAATGTAATGGTTGACGATACAATTGTTTACTTATTTAATTGGAATGAAATTTTGGAAACCGATACTGCAATTGGATTGTGGATTATTGATGTTAAAAATCCATATAATCCCAAAATTTTAACTCACTATATTCCAGGTGTAGCTTCATCACCACCTCATTCAATAACAAAATCAAACAACTATATTTTTGTTACGCAAACAGCACACTTTAATAATGATACCATCCTGGAAATAATTGACGTCAGTGATATATTTAATCCAGTCTCTGTTAGTTTATTAACTGGTAACTATTACCCCCATAGTATATCTGTCAGAGATTCTGTTTTATATATGGCTACTTCGAATAGGGGGCTTAGAATTATTGATATAAGTGACATTTACAACCCGCAGGAAATTAGTGCCTTTTGGGATTCAACCTCCACAATCATTTCTCAAGGATATGATAATTTATTATATACTGACAATGTTGACACTTTTTTTGTTTTAGATATCTCAAATCCTATTGATCCACAAATCTTAGGTAGGTTAGGAAAAAATGTGCAAGGATCAGCATTAAATCTTAAAGCTACAAAAAATTATGTTTATTCTGCAATTGGAAGTGTTATAGATGTTTCTGATTCAAAATTTCCAAATGAGCTAACACAATTTTACGGGCTTGCATTTGGTTATGATGTTGAAGCAATCGAAAATTTAATTTTAATATCAGATCGAACCGTTGGGATTTGGTTATTAAGAAATAATTTAATTACCTCTGTGGAAGAACCCCATTTAATTTATCCAAATGATTTTAAATTACTACAGAATTATCCAAACCCTTTCAACCCAAAAACTACGATTGAGTTTGAAATGCCTAAAAGGGAAAGAATTCTAATAGAAGTATTTGATTTACTAGGACAAAAAACTAAAACATTGTTAAATGAGGAACTGGAAAAGGGTTATCATAAAATAGAGTTTAATGCATCTGGCTTATCATCTGGGATATATTTTTACTGTATGAGAACCAAGGAAACGGCACTAACTAAAAAGATGGTCATTCTGAGATAACTAAAATGAGAAATGAAAGATCACCGCCATAATTAAAGCCCGCACCGAGCCTCTCTAAGCTCCGCCAAGAGAATTAAAGAGTTTAAACTCAATGGGGCTTTTTATATCAAAAATATTTAAAACAAAATTAAATAAGGAGAATTAAAAATGAAAGCATATAAATTTTTTATTTTATTTTTAGTAATAGCTTTTACTTACTCCTTTGCTCAATTTACAAATGTAGCTGTTACAACAAATTCTTATGACCAAAGCGAAACTACAATAGCAATTAGTCCATTAAACTCTAATAATACTTTAGCTGCTTGGAATGATTTCCGCGTTATAAATGGCAATGGTTATTCTAAAGCTGGTTATGCTTTTTCCACAAACAATGGAACTACTTGGTCAGAAAAGATTCTAGTTCCGCCAACTGGTTATTTAAATGGTTTCGATCCCTCGGTGGCATATGATAGATACGGAAACTCCTTTTACTGCTATGTTGCATACTTAATTGGACCAATAGGTAATATTTATGTTTCAAGGACCACAAACCTTAACAACGTGGATTGGCCAGACCAAATTGTAAGTGAAAATAACCATTATAATGATAAACCCTTTATGGCAGTGGATAATACAGGTGGTTCAAAAGATGGAAGGATATACGTAAGCTGGACAGATTTTTCGGGCTATAGTTCAGCAATAAAATTTTCTTACTCTACAGATCATGGTGTAAATTTTTCAACACCAATAACATTTAGTTCAAATCCTCTTAATCCTGGTTTAGGGGCACAATTAATGCCGCGAAATACAATTCCGGAAAATCCAACAGCAGGATTTGTACAAGGTTCTATGCCTACGGTAGGACC
Source organism: Ignavibacterium sp. (assembly GCA_018059515.1). Lineage (GTDB taxonomy): Bacteria > Bacteroidota > Ignavibacteria > Ignavibacteriales > Ignavibacteriaceae > IGN3. The sequence continues at coordinate 2,786 of JAGOXU010000052.1, read as the reverse complement.
CAATGGTGAGGTATATATTATATGGGCAGAGGTTACAAATGGCGGTGTTTATAATGGAGGTGCATTTAAAATTAAAAAATCAACCGATGGTGGTATATCTTTTGGTGCTACCAGTACGGTTTGTCAATTTACGCCACGCGCCTATTCAATTGGGACTCCGGCTCAACTGGATATAAGAACTTATCTGCCATCAATGGCAACTGACCCAACTACTGGATATATATATGTGGCTTTTACAGATCAAGCTTCTCAATCAAACACTAATGCTCGGGTAAAATTTGTAAGGTCCACAGATTGTGGAATTAGTTGGAGTAATCCATCAACACTTGCTGATTTTGGAATAGGATGGCAGGTAATGCCCTGGGTATGTGCTGATAAAAATGGAAGAGTTTCAATTTTATTTATCAATTCTTCTGATTTAACTTCTGTAGACTCTTATTTAATTGAATCATTTAACAATGGTTTAAGTTTTTATTCACCGCTCCGAGTATCTTCTCAGAGTTCCAATCCAGCTAATTCTCTCTGGTCGCATCATTATATGGGTGCAGCAAATATAAATGGTGGTGATAGTTATTGTATTTGGACCGATTACCGGGGTGGAAATGCGGATCCAAACTTTTCTTTAGCAAATAGTATGTACTATTATGCAACTCAGAATAAGTCCATAAACTATGATGCAACGTTTTCAAACAATAGTCATATTATTGAACGTGGATATTTTGGTAAGCTATACGAAGTGTTCCATAGCGGTGGAGAAATTTTCTATCGCAGAAGCAGTAATAATGGAACAAGCTGGGAAATAACAAAACGCATTACTTCAGGAAATAGTTCAAACACTAATCCTTCAATAGTTGCTGGTGTAAGCAGCGCTGATGTTTTACGTCTTGTCTGGCAGCGCAAATTGGATAATACTCATTACGAAATTTGGTATTCATACAGCACAAATTCTGGTACCGATTGGTCAGCGCCTGCAATCGTATCTGGGAGTTCTAATGTTACAGTTTCTTATTATCAAAGCAATCCGGGTGCGGGTCCGGGACCTACACCTGTTGTTGCAAGCTTTTACAGAGGTGGCAGCGAAGGTACTCCAAGTTTTATTTTGGTTTATGCTGATCAAAATGGTTTACGTTATCGTTTGGCAAATGATAATAACTTAAGCTGGACAATTCCAGCAAATGATATTGTTCCCGGTAGCAATTTGTCTTCAATTGTTTGGTATCCTTGCTTAGCAAGTTATAACAGCCAAGGGTATAATGTAAATTTAATTTATGACGACAGATTCGCCCACGTATATTCACAAATTTATAATGAAGATGGAACCTGGACTAATCGTATTATAGCAGATGGAGCAGGAACTTATAATAGGATGAGTTCTGTTGCTTTAGATTATACAAATAATACTCTTGGTGTTTGGTGCGGCTGGAATGGAAGTAATTATGTTATAAGATTTCGTCAAGGTTTTGCCAATGGCACCTGGAGTAGTTGGTCAAAGGAGTGGTCAACTGCTGGTACAAATTCTTTTTGCCCTGTCATAACTTATTATAATAAAGGTGGTTCATATCCATACGGAATTGACATTCTCTGGTATAATACACTAAATCAAATACGACAAAAAAAATATTATGGCTTAGGTGATAACTGGATTCCCGCTGACCCTAACACACAATTGTTATATTCAAATGGGCTATTCCCAAATATTACTCATGAACGACAAAACACGACGATTCCTAAGCAAATACATACAGATCAAACAGCACAACCATATTCACTAATGGATAATTCTTTAAATCTACCTAAAGAAAATTTGATAATTGGAAGTGCAAATTATCGTGCAGCAGAAATAACAGATACTTTATCAAATTCGAATTTTAGGATTGAGTTGAAGGAACCAGTAATTGCATTAACAACAGGTGAAAAAATTGTTTTGCCATTTAAAGAATACAATTATCAAGATACACTTGATTTATCAACAGAAAATGTTTTTAATTACTTGCAGACCAAACAGTCAAATATTCCAAATACTGCCAAATCTATTACATTCAAGATAAATATCGCTGCAAGTCAACCTGATACAAATTCAAGAGGATCATTAAATACCAACAAAGCAACACCATTTAAAAATGTAGTTTTCAAGCTACTTGCAAAAGATAATTCGTTGAATACACTCTTAAATAATATTGAGCCTACAACATTAAATAATCCAAATGGTATTTATAATCAGTCAAAGGAATTTACCATAAATGTACAAGCACTCCGAAATAAGAATGTTTTTATAATTCCTGATATTGCAATATCCGGTACTTTTAATCAAAACAACTTGCAATTTTCACTTGTTAATATCTCTGTTGAAGAAAATAGTTTTGCTAAAGATTCAACTGAAATAATTAAGAGTTTGGTTAAACCCACTGGATATACTTTAGAGCAAAACTTTCCAAATCCGTTCAATCCAGTTACTCAAATCAAGTATTCTATTGTAGATAATGGAATAGTTACTCTAAAAATATATGATGTGTTAGGCAGAGAAATAGCAACATTAGTTAATGAAGAAAAAACTGCTGGAAATTATGAAGTGAGCTTTGATGCTTCACAACTTTCCAGTGGTATTTATTTATATACAATACAAGTTGGCCGTTTTACTCAAACTAGAAAGATGGTCCTGCTAAAATAGTATCATATGACCACAGGAAGGCGTAAGTAATTAAAAAAGAACAAGTTAAGTTCATCAAACAAAAAAAAATAGAATAAGGAAAAACGAGTAAAAACTCGTTTTTCCTAAAATAACAAAA
>JAGOXU010000051.1 GCA_018059515.1 Ignavibacterium sp. | reverse complement strand
CTTGCAATAAGTAAAAACTTTGAAAAAGATATAAACATTTCCAGAAAATATTTTTGGGCGCAAGCCTACAATCGAGGCGTAAATTATTTTCAAAGAGGCAATAGTGTAGCGCAAAGTTCACCCGATAGTGCGAAAATTTATTATGATAAATCTATTTCTGATTTTAATTCAGCGTTAAGAATTGAACCGGATTCAGCCGATACTTATAAAAATCTTGCGTTTGTTTATTTAAGTAAGGGAGATAATGATGCTACTATTGCACCACTTAAACAATTAATTGAACGTGAAAAATCTCTTGATGGATACAAATTTTTAGGTGAGATTTATTATGTAAACGGAACGAATCTTAAAAATCAAGGTAAAGAGGAAGAAGCAAAAGTTGAGTTTAACAAAAGCATTGATGTTTTAGAGGAAGGACTAAAAAATCATCCTGAAGACCCTGAAATGCTTGTAACTTTATCAACATCTTACATTGGTGCTGGTAGAAGTACAGAAGCTATTGATAAATACAAAAATCTTGTAGCTGCAAAACCTGAAGATAAAAACATAAGATATAATTATGGAGTTTTGTTATTAGGCAAAGATGATTTTGCCGGTGCTGAAGCTCAATTTAAAAAAGCTATTGAAATTGATCCAGCGTATGACAATGCTATTTATAATCTTGGTGTAACTTATTTAAAGTGGGGAACATATTTAAACAAAAAATCTGATGAGACCGGACAGGTTTCTGACGAATATAAAGTAAAATATCAAGCTGCCTTACCTTACTTGGAAAAAGCTGTACAAATGAAAGATGCTAACACCCAAACCTGGGAACTTTTAGGTAAAGTTTATTCTGTTCTTGGAATGAATGATGACGCTAAACACGCTTTTGATGAAGCAGATAAATTAAGATAAATTATTATGGATAATATAAAACAACCACAGGGTCAGCAGTTAAACATAGAGCTTGGTGAAAAAGAAGCTGAAGGAATTTATTCTAACCTTGCAATTATTTCGCATTCACCTGCAGAGTTTATAATTGATTTTACTCGAATTGTTCCCGGAGTTCCAAAGGCAAAAGTTTACAGCAGAATCATTACCACACCACAGCATGCAAAAATGCTGATGAAAGCTTTGATGGATAACATTGAAAAGTTTGAATCAAAGTTTGGTGAGATAAAAATTGATAATGCGCCAAATCAGATGTTCGGTTTTGTTCCGCCAAAGAGTACTGAAAAAGTAAACTAAATACTTCATTGTTTTTAGATAAAAGCCGGTTTTTATAGCCGGCTTTTTTTGTGTAAAAATTACTTTTAACACGTCAGTTTTCCCAACAGATTTTCTTCTACCATCTAAAAAGTCTTTTTAACTCATTCTATTTTTGGAATAATAATTGTTTCATTTACCAAGTTAATAGATTCAACTGGTGGTGAGTGAATCTTGTTTTAAAAATAAAATGATTCATGAAAATTAAACTTACATCTAAACCTGTTTATAATTATAGAATAGATTTCTTAAACCAAAACTATTCTATCAATCCTGTTGTTTCCTTCAGTTCAATCAAACATTTACAAATTCTAAAATCCAACAAATAGATTATGAAAATATATTTTTATATTTCGTTCATACTAATATTATTCAGTATTACAATATTGGGACAGTACGGATCAACCGGAGTTACGGATGCACGCAGTTTAGGACTGGGTAAAACATACACAGCAACTTCAGAAGGCGTTTTTTCTATTGGGATAAATCCTGCCAATTTAATCTATTCTAAAGAAGGTTCGATAGATTTTTCTACAGCATTGCCATTTCCATCTGCTGGAATTAGAAGCGGTACAGACTTTTTATCCTACGATGATTTCAAATATTATTTTGGTGGAATTGGCGGCACGGAAAAGATATTGGATGAAAATGACAAAATTCGTATTAATCGTTTGTTTGAAAATGGCGGACAGTTTTACACTCACGCCGGTGTTGCACTTTTATCTTTTAGTATAAATCCGGGAAATGATATTGGAACATTTGCTTTTTCAGTTGGTGATTACGGCGGCGGCAGATTTAATTTTCCACAAGCAATAAAAGATCTTTCTTACACAGAAGGAAAAATTTATGATTTTAGTGATGCATCAGTTGAAGCATGGTGGGTGAGAAGTTTTTCTCTTTCTTATGCAAGACAATTAGAATTTTTGAGTGGTGGAATTTTTGAGACATTTGGATTTGGTATGTCATTTAAATTATATCAAGGGTTTGGATACGTTGCAACAAAAGATATAACAACCTATTTAACTACAAATGCAAATGGAACAATTTCAGGGTCTGCAAATCTTTTAGCTTATTCAGCATTGTCTGATGATTTTGGAATCGCTTATGATTTTGAGAACGTAGAAAGAAAACAAAATTTGGGTTTGTTTCCTTCGCCTGTTGGAAAAGGTTTTGGATTTGATTTTGGTTTTTCAGGTATGTTAAATGATAGTTGGAAATTTGCGATTGCTATAACCGATATTGGACAAATGACCTGGAATAAAAATGCTGCAAGGTTTGTATCTGAAGGTGATATTATTGTAACAGATATTAGCAGCAAGGCACAACGCGATTCTGTGTTTGATAAAATTTTTGGAGCAGGAGAACCTATTGATTTGTTTATTACAAAACTTGCTACTGCTTTAAGAATTGGTACAGCCTGGCAGGTATCAAAAGATCATGAAAATGGTTTTCCCGGAAAATTTATGGTTGCATTTGATTACAATCAAGGATTTAACAATTTACCCGGCAATTCAACTAAACCAAGAGTTTCATTTGGATTTGAATGGCAGCCGTGGGCAGCTTTTCCATTCTTAAGATCAGGTTTTGAATTTGGTGGTTCGGAAACAACTAATTGGTCTTATGGAATGGGTTATGATTTTGGATTTCTTGAAATTCATCTTGCAACAAATGCAATGCAAAATATGCTGTTCCCAAAATCATCTGATATGTTATCTGCGGCGTTTAGCTCTAGATGGAAGATTAATTAAGATGAAGTAAACGTAGCTCAGGTTTTTAGACCTGAGCTACGATAGAACACCTTTATGGGTTTATTTAATCAGCAACATCTTCTTAGAACTAATGAAATCGCCAGCCTGTAGTTTATAAACATAAACTCCACTTGCTAATGATGAAGCATTAAATATTACTTCATATCTTCCTTCATTTTTAGGTTCATCTACAAGAATTACTACTTCTCTGCCAAGTATATCATATACTTTTAATGTAACATTTCTTAAAGTCCCTCCTTGGGAGGGATTTAGGGAGGCTGGTATATCAAATTTTATTGTTGTTGTTGGATTAAATGGATTGGGATAGTTCTGATATAATGAATATTCTTTTGGAATTATTTGTTCTTTGTCTTCTGTGTTTATACCGAACTTGTTCTGCAAAAGATTATTTAGTTTGCTTAAGTAATCCGATGTTCCTTTAACAAGATATTTGCCACCTGCTATTTTGCCAAGGCTTGTGTTTGTTGTATCTATTTTTAATGCTGTGGTCATAATATCTATCTCAGCATACACTGCTTCTTCGCTATTCGGGTTTTGCTGAATTATGTTATCGAACTTTGAGATTGCTGTTAGGTATTCCTGCTTGCTTACATCGCAAAGTATTGATTTTTGATTGAATGCTTTTAGAAGTAATGTGTCTGTTTCAACAGCAATTATTGAATTAAAAGCATTCTGTAATGCACTAAAATAATTGTCATCCTCTTTTAAAAGATTTCCAATTTCATAAAGTTTATTGTAAGCATAAAGTTTTTCTTCATTTGTGTAATTACCTTCAACAATCATTTGATAATAAATTTTTGATTCTTCAACTGCACCATTATAATAAAGTTTATCCGCTGTTGAATAAGTTTCTTCTAAAGCACTTATTTCAGTGGATTCTCTTTCTCTTGAATCCAATGTGTCGATAACTTGACCGTCAGTTGTTTGAATTATTAACTCTGAACCGGAACAAGATGTGTTGGGCAAGGGACAATAATCTGCGGTTGGATTGTAAATTACTTGAAGGGTTCCAAATCTTAATGATGAAGCTCCAACAGTACCCCAATAATTGCGATCAACAAAAAATTCTCTTGTGCCTTCTCTGCTTCTTGTCCCTTTAATTAAAGGTAAAGTTAAGTACTCAGGAATCCCTGTTCTATCATCACTTATTTCATTGTATCCATAGCTCAATAGAACATCGCCCGTGTTTAAGAATATTTCAGCGCCATCTGGTGAGATGACGGGAGTTGATGGAGGTAAATATGTAAAGGTTCCATTATTTTTTATAACATTGCAGCCACCTATTGGATACCAACAAGTTGGATTTGCAAGCTGCTGTACAAGATTTGGATATGAGCCGGAACTAATGTACAATCCACATTTATAATTATTCTCGATTGTATTTACTCCCATATCAGGAGAAGAATAAACAAGCTCTACGCCGTAATTATGATACCGGATTGTATTGTTTCGGAGATAACCACCACCATTGCACATAGAAATACCAGGCATTGGTGAACCTGTTGCAGATTGCCAGCCTAAAATTGTGTTTGAAGATATATATGCTGAATTAACCATATTTAGATATATTCCAAGATTACAATGGTTTATCGTGTTTTCTTTCAGTACAAGTTGATCGCAATTTACTACCGATATTCCGGTTGATGAATTTTCAATAGTACAACGATAAACAGTTGGAGTTGCAAGGGTCTGTGCATTTTCTCCGTTGCTAAAACCAAACATAACCACAGCATTATCTGAACAATCAGTAAAATCAACATAAGAGATGTTTGCTGTGCTGCCATTTTCTATTTTTATACCCACAATAGCATTTTTAATAATGCAATTAGATATGCTCAAGTTAGAGCCAAACTGTGCTTCAACTCCCACAGCGGTGCTGTTACTAAATTCTAGAGCCAATTTATTATTTGTAAAACCTTTTATCTCAGCATTGCCTTCTACTGTTATACTTTTATTAAGATCAAAAATTATTTTGCCGTTTGTGCCTGCAACAATTTTACCGCCGGGTTTAACTGTTATATTTGCATTAGCGTAATACGTATCATTAACAGTTAGTGTTACTCCGTTTTCTACTGTCATATCCGCAAGAAGAGTTGTTCCACCATTAACAGTTTCATCTACTATCAATGATCCGCCGTGCGTTAGAACAGGCACAAGTCTGAAAAGTTTTGCATCGCCTGGATATATTGAAGTTGTGAATGATGCGATACCATTATTGGCTAATATTGTGTTGCTGAATTTATTAACCTCATAGTAAGTTAAATTCCAATTCTTAAATCCTGATAAGTTTCTTAGACCTATAGTAAAGTTGTTAAGCTTACTATAATACCGGTTCAATGGCATAAAGTATTTTTCAGCTTGATCTTTGGGATTGCAAAAGAAACCAAGCTCAATAAAAGTACTATCTGTACTCGCTCCAAATGATCGTATCGAATTTATATAATCAAAGTCTGAAGGAAGTGTCTGTTGAACCAACGTCTCAATTCCTTTTGAACCTGCAAATTGACTTGATGGAATAAGGCTCTTAAGTGTTTTTCCGAATAATTCTTTTAGCCGTGGTGCAATTGTATCCTTGAGTGTATTATATTTATCTGTAACTGCAAAATTATTTTGATAATTTCTAAAACCTGTCATATTATACTCTCCACTGACATAACCGAAATATAACCAAGGGGAAAGCAGTTTTGAACCGTACATTAGTGCAAGGTTTGTTGTATAAAGAAGTTCATTACTATTTATTTCCCTGATCCTGTGTCCTTCAGAATAACTATATTTACCTGTTTGAACACTCATTCCATAATGTAAATCAGGATAGGTTTGTCCAGCATCAAGTATTTTTTTATAAATACTGTCTGCCAATACATCTATATTTTCAAGTCTGAAATCATCAACACCCGGATTGCAAGGTGGATAAACATTTATACCATCACAGGGTACGTCATATAACCATCCAGTTATCCAAACATTTGCTTTTTTTACACGCCGCATAAATTCATCAATCTTTGAATGTTTATTTCCACGTGACGGATCATCCCATACATTGAATCTTCCATTAAAACCAACATTAAACTGAAAATACAGTTTAGCTTTTTGTGAATGTGCATCTACAATTTCGTTTACCATTCTTATCGGTTCCCACATATCAAGGCTCCACGGTTCGTCCAAGCCAATAAATCCTGCAACGCGGTTTCCTGTCATTATATTTTGTTCATAATCAATCTGCGCTTCAATTTGTCGCTTTATACTTGGATATAATTGAGGATTTTTCAAACGTCTTCCAAGGTCATCAGAAATAACAATCTTATCAACTGAAAGCATTATCCTGTCAGCCTTACCCTTCCAAATAACTTTGAACTCAACACAATTCTGAGATATCTTACCTTTAAGCGGATCTTCATTATTTTTATTATATCTTGCGGCTGTATTATTAATAGGATTATCAAGCCACGGGAAATCATGATCATATTTATATTCAATATTAATTGTATCCCCCTGCCCTGAATGAAGCATTGAATAAGTAATAACAGAATCTTCAACAATATAAGTTTGGTAAAAATCTCCATATACCTGAATTCCGTTTACCCATTCCCAAGTGCGCGTTGAGGTTACTTGTAATATACATACTGTATCATTTGGTAAAGACTCAAGCCGGGGATCAATATCATCTACTTTTATAATATATGATGCCCTGTATGGTATTGCACCCGTATCAGTTTCCACATAATTTCTGCACTGCATGTACATAGGTCCATAAATCATCGTACCGTTCTGTGTTGTTGGTTTAGTTGAAACGAGACCGTTGCTAATTTCCAAATCTAATGAATCGCTGTATAAAGTGACCAAGCCATCATCTGGTGGTGTCCCTTCGGCCTCAAATTCTGTATATCTTGCTTCAGTATATTTGACGATGTAATTCATCAATGTAGAAGCTTGTTGTTCAGGCATTACCAAGAGTCCGGTGTTTTCAATTCTTGATTCAAAAATGTCACCAGTAAGGTTGGTCATTTGCAAGGCAAATACACCAGAAGAATCAATCTGCTGGTATTGTTCAAATGGGGGTGCCCAATCCAAAGATAATCCATGATATGTAATAATTGGAATACCGGGATAGTCTTTAATTGGATTCTGGCTTTGTGCATAAGCATTTGTTAAAAAAAACAATACAACAATTGAATAAATTAAATTTTTCATAGTAAGCCCCTGAAAAAGTGAATTAAAAAATTATTTATTTAGAAAGAAAAAATTTTAGAACATTCATAAGATCATCTCCTTTTTATAATTGAATTAATATTCTATTAAATATTTATTATTAAACTCTGAACATCACTTGAGCAGGAGCATTTTTTTCATCTCTATGTAAACTGGAATGCTGCCTTCGCCAATTACTTCAATTCTATATAAATAAATTCCGCTAGCTAAACCTTGAACATTCGGAACGGACGGGAGTCCGTTCCCTACATTGAATTCTACTTCGTAGTAGCCGGCGGTTTGTTCTTTGTTTACAAGTACACCTATTAGTTCCCCCTTTATATCATAAACCATCAGTTTTACATAGGCTCTTTCTTTTAGTTGATAACCTATTTTTGTACTTGGGTTAAATGGATTGGGATAGTTCTGATAAAGCACATAGTCACTTATAGTCATTGGATAGTCATTCGTTGAAACTGAAGTAATGTTAACAACTAACTCTTGAGATGGATTAGATTCATTGCCTTGATTATCTACACAGGTTATTTTGTAAACATATTTGCTGCTGGAATAAGGAGGTTGTTGAACAATAAATGTATCTGCCAATGATGAAACAAGTTTTGTTGAATCTATTTGAAAACTTATTACTGTATCCCTATAGACCTTATAATACGAAGTATCTGCTTCTGTATTTCGATTCCATTTTAACAGTATCTGATTTGTATCAACGACAGCAGAAAGATTTCTGGGGGCAAGTGGGGCTAAATCCTGGTAAGTATAAGTTTCACCAAAAGGTCCACCGTATAAACCAATATCACTTCTTGTTCCATCAACGTCCTGAACACTTGGGTTTCCTTTATCTATTGCAGGAGAATATGCCTGAAGGTGATAGTCATAAGTTCCACTTATTCGTGGGACAGTATCATTTATCATCATTGGATCGGCAACTATATTGCTATCACCGATAAACGGCTGTCCACTCATCAGTTGCTGAACCTGCCAGAATAAATTATAATCTGAACGAACATTAGTTGAATTATATTTATGTATTCCTATTGTACTGTTTGTAATAATATTATTTTGAATTGTTGACTGACTGCCTGTACCTGTCATAATTGCGCCGCCATCAAATCCATTATCAATGATATTTGTTATTACATTATTAGTGGCTTGTTGGCTTCCGCCTGGCATAGAAGATAAATCTAATCCGGTATGTCTAAATCCTGATATTAAATTGTTTGTAAAGGTTAAACCACTTGTGTAAGTATCAACACCATACCAGACACTCGTACCTTCCTCTATTACAATATTATTTGTAAAAGTTGGGTTGCCGCCAAAACCGAATTCGACTGGAGTTTCATCTGCATTTGTAGAGAATATTATGTTATTAGAGTAAACTGAATGGCAAGTATCAAAAGGACATTCATCAAGAATTCCATATTGATAAAATTGAATGATAAAATTTGATATACTAACTGAAGAAGAATTAATAAGCAAACATATAGTTATATTATATATATGGCAGGATTCGGCTTTTATATTTGATTCCCAAGTGTTTATTCCTGTTCTTTGAGGATTTGATGAAGTTATTTTAAAATTTTTAAATGAAGAATTATTTTCAAAAAAATAAACAATATCATAGCCTGAAATATTGGTACCGTCTATAACAGTACTATCCATACTACTGCCAATTAGGTTTATAGTCCTATCAACATAAATAGCTTCATAGTAAACACCATTAGCAACGTATATTGTATCACCATCAACGCAAAAGTTAATACACTTTTGTATGCTGTCAGCGGCGGTTTGCCAGCTTGTGTAAGGCGGTGTGCTTGTGCCGGTTTTGCTTACGTACCTTATTGTAGCTTGTGAGTATTGAGTACCTAGTATTAAGATTAAGAGAAGGAGGGAAAGTAAATATTTTGTTTTCATAAGAGCCTCAACCTAATTTGGTTAAATCTTAATTGTAACTTAGGAAATGTTTTGGAAAAGTGCGAGATTAATTTTTCTGAAAGGCTATTGAAGGCATTAGATTTTATTAAGGAATAATAAATAAAATAAATTTACTGTCTTGCTCTCCAAAGATTAATAGCAGCGGCAATCATAAAAATAAAATTTGCAATCCATGCAGTTATAATAGGATTTAGCGATCCGTTTTTTCCGAATGCCTGACTAACTTTCATAAAAACTAAGTACAAAAAAGTTACAAGTATATTCAATCCAACTTGCGAAGCTATCCCACCCTTGCGTTTGTTTGCAGATATTGGTAACCCAAACAAAACCACAATTACGCTTGTCATTGCAAATGCAATTCGAGAATGGTACTCAATTAATGTAGAAGTAGGATCGTTACCGGCATTCTCTTGAGTTTTTATCAGCTTTTTAAGTTCAGATAAATTCATTTCAGATGGGCGTGTTTGTTTTTGAAGCAGATCAGAAGGTGAAAAATTTAAATTGTGTATTTGATACTCTGTAAAATAGTCTGCATCCTGTTTTTTACCAAAGAAATCTCTTTTGATTCCGTTGTAAGCAATCCAAACATGGTTTAAAGTATCGTAAGTCATGCTAACAGCATCAATTCTGGATAGCATTTGTTTTAGATCTTTTGGATTAAAATCCTGAATGCTAACTCTGTTTGCTCTGTTGGAATTGTTATCAAAAAAAGAAATACTTACAATTCTTTGTTTTGAATCTTGAAAATAAATATTGCTGCCGGAAAAACTTATATTCTTTTTTAGATACTCCTGTTCAATATTCAATTTAGTTTTATTAGCCATCGGAACAACATAACCGCTAAAATAAATTGAGAACATACTTATGAAAAAAGTTGTAATTATAAATGGAAGCATAAATCTAAAAAGACTAACACCGCTTGCTTTTATTGCAGTTAACTCGCTTAAGTTAGCGGCTTTTCCCGCCGTAAATAGGGCTGCAAACAGTACCGCAACAGGTGTCATCAATCGAATAATTTCCGGAGAAAACACAATGTAGTAATGAATAATTTTTAAAGCAGGTACACTCTGATCAATAAAATCATCAAGATTTTCCATCGCATCGATGACAATAAAAATAATTGTAAAGCCAAGTAAACCAAACGCAATGGTCTGTATAAATTGTTTGATTAAATATTTATCAATTATTTTCATTTACGGCAGCAGTATCTTTTTGTCTAAACTTTTTGGGAATAAGTTTTTTAATAAAGTCGAATGTAATTGTTTTAGCTTCTTTATTTGTTTTTATTGTTAGGATAATTCCGATAACACCTAAAACAATATTAGCTGCCCACATACCGATAAAAGGGGAGAAGAAACCGCGCTCAGATAATTTTTCTCCGCCAATCAAAAAAGCCCAGTAGATAAGAAAGAAAAACAAACTAATTCCTGCCGCCACACCAAATCCGCCTTTGCGAACCATTACGCCCAATGGAGCGCCAATTAGCATAAATATAATACACGCACCAGGCAAAGCATACTTCTTATAAATTTCTACTTCATACTTTTCCAGTTCTCGTTTAGTCCATTCCATTCTGTTATAGTTTGAGTTTACAATATTCTTTGTAGTTCTAATTTTATCTATCGCGCGCAGGTAAACTAAATCACGATTGCTGCCAAGATTATTCCCGGCTTTGTTGTCAATGTGCGAAGTATCTAAAAACAAATGCCGATCAACTTCTTTTCTAAAAGAAATTGAAGCTTCATTATAAACCTTTTTAATGCTGTCGGTAATTACCTGCATATCATAAACACTAAGTTCTCTTTCACCGCGTGATGTTGGACCTGATTGCTGAAATGAAAATTGATCGCCATCCATCGTAATAATATGTTTTTGGAATTCAAGTTTTCTGTACATCGTGGTGTTTTGAATATCGGATTCGTGTATCTCTCCGTGATATAAATCCATTAGCAATTTAGATTGATCTTTAGAAAAAAATATTTTACCGCTGTCTGCAGTTACAACATTTATTTTTCCGCCGTTGGAATAATCATAAATTGTAATTTGGTATAACCAGTTTGAGTTTTGATCAATCGATCGAACTAAAATTGCGTAGTTGTTAACTTCCTGCGAAAAGAAGCCTGGTTCGAGTGAGAGCGTTGGTTTTGTTCGGGAAATATCACTCATTAATATTTTTGCTTGATGATTAGCATCAGGCAGAACATCATTATTAAATTGGAAAAGCAAAACTGCAACAACTATGCTTGCAATAAACGGCGGGAACATCATTTTGTACAAACTTATTCCGGATGATTTCATAATTGTTATTTCATTGTTCTGGCTAAGATTTCCAAATGCCATAAGTGTTGCAACTAACGAAGCCATAGGCACAACAAGTACGACCATCCACGAAAGATTGTATGCAATTAATTTTGTAATCACCCAGCCGTCTAAACCTTTTCCAACCAAACGATCAGCAAATTTCATCATAAACTGAAGCAGGAAAATGCACATTAAAGTGATGAGCGAAAAAACGAATGGAATGAAATGCGCTTTGAGTATGTATCGGTATAAAATCATTGATCAAAGATAGCTAACGCACAAAAGTTTAACAATAACTCATTTTTGCGATGTGATAATTGGATAATGCTTATATTTGAAACGTAAAATTTAATTCTTCCTATTTTATCGCGGAAATGATCCGATATCTAAAAATAATACTTGTAATTTTATTTAGCATTTTTATTAATGCGCAAGATGAAACTATATCTCTCCAGCCAGCCCAAAATTTTCCACTTTGGTTAAAAATAAATCAATCAAGAACAGATCAAACATCCGGAATTGCGTTTATAAAAAATGAATGTGATAAAAAATATTTCATTCTTGCTGATGATATTGGATTTATAAATCTCTTAACGCTTAAAAGTGATACGATTTTTAGCATAGAAAAAATTTCTTTTGTTGATAGTGCTGAAAATTATTTTCATAATTTTCCTAAAAAAGATTTTGAAGAAATAGTTTATGATAAAAATTCAGGAAGTGTTTATTTATCTGTTGAAGGCAACGGCGCAAATTATAACGATTATGTTGGGATATATAATTTGGTTTTTAAGGATGATGATATCTTTTCAAAACAAATAATATCAGTAATAAAAATGAGTTTTACACCGGCAAGTTTATTTTACAAATACACAAATTGGAATATTGGTTACGAAGGTGTTACACTTGATAATAATTATTTTTATTTAGGCTTGGAAGGATTCGTTGCCAATAAGCAGTTTGCAGATAGCACATTAATTTTTATTGCTAACAAATCTGATTTGAGCATAATTAAAACAATTAGTACAAAAGATTTAGGCATCCACACAATTTGCGGATTATTTTCTGACGAAGATTATTCGCTGTGGGGAATTGATAGAAATAACCGGAAAATATTTCACCTACGTTTTGATGAAGAATTTAATATAAAAGACTTTTCTAAATTTGATGGAATTACGTTTATTCCAAAATATCACGATTTAAATTATCTGCCATCCTACGAGAGTATCACAATGGATAATGAAAAAAATATTTATATTGTTGATGACCCGTGGAAAGAAGTTTATGTGCCGCAGCAGGGTATTTTAGATAAGCTTGATAACGAAACAATAAATAATTTTAAACAATACATTCCGATAATATTTAAATTTAAAGTAACATATCCTTAAGGAGAAAAAATTGAAAGATGTAATTAATTATATCGACGCTAACAGGGGAAGATATATTGAAGAACTTAAAGACTTTTTACGAATTCCAAGTATCAGTACTCAACCGGAAAATAAGTCTGATATGCAAAAAGCAGCCAACTTTGTTGCTGATAAATTAAAAGATGCAGGCTTAAATAAAATTGAAATATTTCAAACTGAAGGTCATCCTTTAGTTTACGGCGAATGGCTTGGTGCGCCGGGTAAGCCAACGGTTTTGATTTATGGTCATTATGATGTTCAGCCGGTTGATCCGATTGAGCTTTGGTCTTCATCACCGTTTGAACCAACAATTGTGGGCGATAATATTTTTGCTCGCGGTGCTACTGATGATAAAGGACAAATGTACATGCATGTAAAAAGTGTTGAAGCATATTTTAAAACTCATGGCACCCTTCCGCTGAACGTAAAGTTTTTAATTGAAGGCGAAGAAGAAATTGGAAGTGAAAATTTATCTGTGTTTTTAAAAAATAATACTGAACTTTTAAAATGTGATTCGGTTTTAATTTCGGATACAGCATTGTTTGCTCCGGGTGTTCCAACTATCACTTACGGTTTGCGTGGATTGTGTTACATGGAAATTGAAGTTACAGGTCCATCGCGCGATTTACATTCTGGTACATTTGGCGGCGGTGTTCCTAATCCAATTAATGTTCTTACAAAAATAATTTCTCAATTGGTTGATAAAGACGGTAAAATAAAAATTGATGGTTTTTATGATGATGTTTTAAAATTATCCAAAAAGGAAAGAGAAAATTTTAAAGCGCTAAAGTTTTCTGAAAAAGAATGGGGAAAGGCAATTGGTTTAAAACATCTTACCGGTGAAAAGGGCTACACAACTTTAGAACGTATTTGGGCACGACCAACTTTAGATTGCAACGGTATTTGGGGCGGCTTTACAGGTGAAGGCGCTAAGACTGTAATTCCATCTAAAGCATCTGCAAAAATTAGTATGCGTTTGGTTCCTCATCAGGATCCAAAAAAAATTGAAAAACTTTTTGAAAAGTTCATCAAAAAAATTGCACCAAAAGAAGTTAGTGTAAAAGTAAAAGGTTTACATGGCGGCTATCCTGTAATCACACTTTTAGATGACAAAGCTACAATCGCAGGCGCAAAAGCAATGCAATTAGCATTTGGAAAGAAAACTGTTTTTATGCGAGAAGGCGGATCCATTCCGATTGTAGTGGAATTTGCTAACAGGTTAAAAGCTTCCCCGGTTTTAATGGGATTAGGATTGAATACCGAAAATCTTCATTCACCGAACGAACATTTTAATCTCAAACATTTTCAATTGGGTATTAAAAGTTCAGCTTACTTTTTAGATGAGTTTTCAAGGTAGCTGTTTTATTCTAAGACTTGTCTAATTTTTTTTAGCCTCAGAGTTTGTGTTTGATTAAATTCTGAGGCTTTTATGTAAAAATTTCGGGGCACAAATATTGCCCTAACTACATATCTATGTTAAGAAAAATTAAACTATCTACACTTATTTATCCGATTATTCTGCTTATTCTTTTATTGCTGTTAAGCTGCGATCATAACACTAAGTCGGAAAATACTAAGGTAAACTACAACGATCAGGCGGCATTTAATCAAAATAAAGATGCTGAAATTCAACGATACAACCTTGAATTAAAAAAGAAAGAATCAGTTAACAGATTTCCTTGCGATACGATAGCAGTAATCGAACACATATTTGATAATTATCCTGCCGGAACGTACTTACTCGAATTTGATAAAACATCGACTTACAATATTCCCAAACCCGCAATAATTTATTTTACAGATAAAGACGGAAGCAAATTTATTTTTACAGTGATTGCATGTTCAAGAGAAGGTGAGCGATTGATTGAACCTGCAAATCTTGTCGGGTACGATCAAAGTTTTATTGATCTTGACAGTACAAAACTTGGCACCCCGTTTTTATATTTGGTTTTGTTTGAGTGTAGAGGCGAAAATCTTATCAAACAATGGGAAGCGCCAATTCCATCCCATGGTGGATTTAACAGCATCGCACTAAAAAAATGGGATTACAATGGAACGTACTTTATCGAAAGTAATTTCCATTATGCACAGGGAATTGGACATATTAATTATAACTACTTTCTAATCGATAACATCAGAAAATTCCCGCATCTGTTGATGACTTATGAAGGCACAAGTATGAAACGGACATTGGCAAATGTTAATAATGATAAGTTTCCTGACTATTACGAGCATGTTATCTATAATCTAAAAGATAAAGTCTTTTCAAAAGATTCCGTAGCCTTTAGATGGAGTGAAAAAGACACGCTTTACATCAATACAAACAACCCAAAACAAACTCGCCATTATTAATTTTTTGCTTATCTTTGCCTAAGAAGTTTTTACAATTTCTTATCCGATAAACAATAGTAATTCAATGGAGAAATAATGTTCGAGTTGACTAATACAAATTCAGATATGATTTCATTTTTTGAATCGCTTGGCGCAAAAACCGAGTTGATAGATGATATTACGTATTTTAAAAGTTATTCTTCTCTTGATGATGAAGTTTACAGTCTTACTAACGGTGTTGGGTTAAAATATATGAATACTTCTTCAATCATCGAGTTAAAAGGAACTGATTCGTTGGATTTTCTGCATAGAATTTCTACAAACTCGATGAAAGACATTAACAAAGAAGAAGTTAAGAAAACTATTTTTACATCAGAAAAAGGAAGAATAATTGGTGTTACAACTGTGCTTAATTTTGAAAGCTACATACTGTTAGTTACAGGCATTCACAGCAAGCAAAAAGTTATGAGCTGGATTAATAAATACATTATTGGTGATGATGTGCAGTTAAGCGATGCGAGTCATAGATTTAATTTATTTCAGATTCTAGGTCCACAATCGGAATCTTTTTTATCACTGTTTGTTGGCGATGTTTTAAATTCTGTTAAAGATAACTCATTTAAAGTTGTTAGTGCCGATGGTGTTTTATTTTTTCTTGCAAGAATTAATGATGAAAATGGACCGCAAAAATTTTGGATACTTGCTGAGCAGGAAAGCGGAAAAAAATTAGTTAAGAATATGGTTGATAATAAAGGACCATTTGATTTTAATCTTGTTGGCGAAGATGCTTACAATGCTTTTAGGATTGAAAACGGAATTCCATCCGATCCAAATGAATTGAATGATTTTTATAATCCGCATGAAGCCAAAATAATTGATCTTGTTGATTTCAAAAAAGGATGTTACATCGGGCAGGAAGTTATTGCAAGATTGGATACTTACGATAAAGTGCAAAAGCATTTAGTTGGATTGTGTTTTCCTGAATCAATTGAAACGAATGAAAAGTTTTCTTTGTTAGATGATCAGAAGAATGAAGTAGGTGTGGTTACATCCATTGCATATTCGCCTAAATTTAAAAAGAATATTGCTCTTGGCTATATTAAAAAACCATTAGCCGTTCAGGGAACAAAAATTACTGCAAAAAATGAAACTAAAGTTATGGAAGTAACAGTACACGAGCTGCCATTTAAAAGATAATTGATGAAATGAAAATCTATACCAAAACAGGCGATAAAGGTGAAACAGGATTATTCGGCGGTGAACGTGTATCAAAAAACAGTTTAAGATTAAACGCTTACGGCACTATTGATGAATTAAATTCATTTGTTGGATTAGCAATCATAGAAACTAATTGTGATGAAATAAAAAATTTATTAATCGATTTACAAAATAAATTATTTTTTCTTGGTTCAGACTTAGCGACGCCGGAAACTGAAAAAAATAAAAAACTAAAAATAACCAGGTTACCTGATTCATATATTTTTGAAACTGAACAAGCGATTGATAAATTTGAAACTCAGTTAGAAAAACTAAAACACTTTATTTTGCCTGGCGGCAGTAGAGGTTCAGCTCTTTTACATATTTGCCGTACAATTTCTCGCAGAGCAGAAAGAGAAGTTGTGGCATTAAAAACTACCGAACATATCGGTGAAAACATTGTTATATTTCTAAACAGATTGTCTGATCTGTTTTTTGTTCTTTCACGTTTTGAGAATAAGTACTCAAACATTCCAGATACAAAATGGATTCCGTAATTAGTTGGTTTAGTAAGTCTTCACTGATATTTGAAGACTGTGGACTGACGACTGATTTTACGGGGGTGAATTTTGGTTTCGACGGGATTAACGAGACTTAGAACTACATACCGTGTTCCCCGAATACACGTAAACGAATTGGGAAAAAAACAATAAATGGCGAATCTAATTACGCCCTTGCTGCTTAATTAATAGTTAACAGCCGTTCAACTTATCCTCTTGTATCGGGCTAGGATTGAACGACGTTTAGATACAATAGCTGATTCTGTCTCTTGCGCAGGAAAAGCGAAATAACAGCAAGTAGGCTTTAAGCGATCTTTGTCTGTTTGGCAGCTTAAAGTCAAAAATGAAACAGACTATGTATGTAGATGTTCTTTGGATCATAATTTCGGACGCGGGTTCGACTCCCGCCACCTCCACCAGGCTTCGTTTTGAGCTTGCGAAAAACGAAGACTGCCGCGGCGTAGCTAATAGCGAAGCCGGAACAAATTCACACAGGTAACCATTAGCTCAAAACTACGCCCCGGTGAACCTGAAAGATAAAAGACAATAGTCAGAGAACAGAAAGCGAAGCCGGAACAAATTCACACAGGTAACCAT
>JAGOXU010000217.1 GCA_018059515.1 Ignavibacterium sp. | reverse complement strand
TGAAAGAATTAATATTTTACGCTCGATGACACAAGGCGTTAACTATACAAATTATCAGGCTGCGTTCAATCAAATTAAAGGAAGACAATCCATTATTATGCCGCAATCCGGTTTAACCGATACAACAAAAATGGGATTAAGAAGCACAGAGCTTTCTCAAACTTCTTTTGAAACAGATAAACAGGTTAAAAGGGAAGTTGGAGATTTGATGATGAAGTTAAATGATTTCTTTTTTATTGACTGTACATGTGGAATCAAGATAAAAGTACCGCCAGATTTTAAAAGCAATTCCATTACCTGCCCAAGGTGCGGAAGAGTTCATACTATATCTGTGTAGATAAAATCTGTTAAAGATTTTTAATAATAAATAAATGCCGGAGTGATTAAACTTCATTATCACTACTAATTAATGTTTATAACCTTCAACCTTAGAAATGCAGTTACGGCAAAAAGTATTTCCCTTTATATCTACTTCCTCAATACCGGGTGATGAGTGCATAACACAATCCCAATCAATACAATGACGCAGACCGTAACAATGCCCTAACTCGTGAAGTGCTTCTTTAATTGTTCGCTCCAATAAAAGATTATCGTTGGAGATTCCTGAATAAAATTCCTCGTGCAAGCGGCAGACGGAAAGTAGTGAATGTTTTCCGTTAAGCTGAGCTTCGCCAAAAATAAATGTTAACACCGGAACAAAAATATCAACATCAGTTAACAAAATTACTTTGCCATTGTACCGATCAGTAAGATTTATAGCTTCGGCAATTATTTGCGTGGAAAAATATTGTTTACGATCTACAGAAAAAAAATCATTAAGATCTATATTCAAATCAATAACATGAATTTCTGAAGAAAATCTTTTTGATAATTCTGTTACAAGATTTTGCAGAAGCACAGTGCTGTAAAATTTAAGTGGTGCAAGAAAAATATCCATCACTAATCATTTTTGCTGAGGTTGTACTTACTTATTTTGTTGTAAAGTGTAACCCTGTCTATCTCAAGTATCTGAGCAGTTTTTGAAATATTCCATCCATTTTCATTTAAAGCATTAAGAATAAATTTTCGTTCCATAGCAGAAAGACTTTTCACATCACCATTTAAAGCAAGGTTATTACTTGAAAGATGAAAAGGGAGGTCATCAACAGAGATGGAATTAGTTTTGCCAACCACCATTGCTCTTTCTATCGCATTTTCTAATTCTCGAACGTTACCAGGCCAATTATGGTTCATCAAAAAATCCAAAGCGTCTTTAGAAACAGTTTTGATTTTTTTATTCATTGCAGTTGAAAACTTTTTAATAAAGAAATTTACAAGCAGAGGAATATCATCTCGTCTTTCGCGCAAGGGAGGAATAACAATTGTAAATACATTTAATCTGTAGTATAAATCTTCTCTAAACTTTCCAGCTTTAACAAGTTCTTCCAGCGGTTCGTTTGTAGCAGTAATTACTCTAAAATCACTTTTTATTAATTCATTTCCGCCAACACGATGAAACTGTTTTTTTTCGATAACTCTTAACAATTCAATTTGCATCTTAATGGAGATGGATCCAATTTCATCAAGAAAAATTGTACCTCTATCTGCCATTTCAAATTTACCTTTTCTTTTAAATTGAGCACCGGTAAAAGATCCTTTTTCGTGTCCGAACAATTCACTTTCAAGAAGTGATTCAGCTAAAGCGCCGCAGTTTACTGTAATAATTGGAAAATATTTTCTGCTGCTGTTTATATGCACGGCTTTTGCAACCAATTCTTTTCCCGTTCCGCTTTCACCCCTGATGATAATTGTAGTATCTGTACCTGCAACACTTTGTACAAGTTCATAAACTTTTTTCATCTGAAAACTCTCGCCAATCAGATTATCGGGTTTAATTATTTCATCTATGTTTTCTTTCAACTGGATGTTTTCAATTTTAAGTGCGCGTTGTTCCAATGCTTTATTAACAAGATGAGCGAGTTCATCAGGATCAACAGGTTTTGTTACGTAATCGAAGGCACCGTTTTTTAAAGCAGTTATTGCAGTTGGAACCGAAGCGAAAGCAGTGATCAGAATTATAAGTGCATCTTTATCAATCTCTTTAATTTTGGATAACAAATCCAATCCGCTCATGCCCGGCATTTTCATATCAACAAGAAGAAGATCGTATTTATCCTTTTCATATTTTTGTAAAGCAGTTTCACCATCTTCAGCAGTATCAACTTCATAATTATCATCTTCAAACCAGTGGAAGAGAGATTCTCTTACTATTTTTTCATCATCAACGATTAATATTTTTCCTTTTCTATCCATAAAATTTTCTCTTAAGCCTGTTGTTCATTTTGTGGTAATTCTATTTTAAATGTAGTTCCATAATGTGAAGTTTTTTCAACTTCAATTTTACCATTATGATTGGTAATAATTCCATAAGCAACTGCAAGTCCTAAACCTGTGCCGGAAGACTCTGCTTTTGTAGAGTAAAACGGAACAAAAATATGAGACAGATCTTTATCAGCGATTCCGGTTCCTTCGTCTGTTATCCTAAGTACGATATTATTGTTTTCAGTTGTTACATTGATTGTAATATTTCCCCCATTCGGCATCGCTTCGATGGAATTGATCAGAAGTGAAATTAATGCCTGCTGAATTTTATTTGCATTGCAGTATATATAAATTGGCGAATCACCATAATCTTTAACTAAGGTAATACCATTAATTTCAAGATGATGGTTGATAACCGTAATACTGTGATAAATTATTTTTAAAAGATTTTCTTTTGCAAATTGATCTTTTTCAGAGTGAGAGAAAATTAGTAAGTCTTTAACAATTTGTCCGCAGCGGGCAGCTTCATGAGAAATCAATTCTAGATATTCAATAATTGTTGCATGCTCAGAATTATTATTTGAGGCTTGTAATTTTTTTGTTATCAACTTACTGTAAGTTAAAATTCCGGCAAGTGGATTATTTAACTCGTGCGCAACAGTAGCGGAAAGTTTTCCGAGTGAAGCAAGCTTTTCAATTTGATTTACCTGATTGTAAATATTTTTAAGCTCTTCAGTCTTTTCATTCACTTTGTCATTTAAAGTTTCAGACCAGTTTTTTATTTCTTTATATGCTTCAGCAAGATTTGTTGACATCTCGTTAAACCGTCGAGCCACTTGTCCAAGTTCATTTTTAGTATGTATTTGGATTTTATAATCTAAATCTCCGTTCCCTACAGCTTCAATACCTTCCCTTATTATTTTAATTGGTCTGTTAACTAAAATTGTTATAAATAATCCCGAAAAGAATGAAATAACAATTACAAGAAATATCGAGGCTAATATTACATTAGTTGTGCTTTTTTGGATTATTGCATCCAGTCCTTCCAAAGAAACACCAACATCAAGAACACCAAGAATATTAACACTTTGCGGATGAGCATGACAAGCTGCGTTTGAGCAATCAGGTTCATTCATAATTGGATTAATAAGACCAAGCACACGTTTGTTTTCAGAATTTTTATAGACTCTAATTTTATCCTGCTTTTTTAAATCTTGCAGCGGAACAGAACTGTTATGACAACCAATGCAAGCCTCCGCATTTAAATCCACCTTGTTCAAGATTTCCGCAGGGTTGGTTGAGTAACTAATTGTACCCTGTTTGTTGTAGATACGAATTTCTTCAACTCCTTTTAAAGAGCGAAGAGTATTAATTATTGCATGAACATCTTCAGGTCGGTTTAAAAGCATGCCGTAACGTGTGGACTTTTTAATTATTTCACTTAGGTTATAAGATGTCTGAAATCTTGATTCGGTTAAATGATTATTGAGATTATTTAAAATGAAATAAGTATAAACTGAAAGAAGTATAATCAGAATAGACGAAAGAGAAATGATAAGCCGAACGCTTAGTGTATTAATAACCTTTGGTTTCATATAATCTACTAACCTGTTATTTCAAAATTAGACAATACTTTAAATACTTACAATCTGCTCGGAGTTTTATAATCGAAGAATCAATGCAGAAGTGCATCGGAAGGTGAAAAAATATTTTGTTTTTCTTGAAAACGAATGAGGTTAACGATTGAAACAAATACTTTTATGCACTCAAAGAATTTAACATATCGATATATCTGTTTTTACCAACAAGTTGATGAAGAAACTGAATTTGAGTTCCTCCATCCATCATTGTATCCCCAACTTTTGGAATTTGTGTTTTAATTTCCGTAATAACGCTAATAGCTTTTGCGTGCATCTTATCCCATTCTTCCTTACGTAATTTGGAGCTTAAAACATCCTGATGAATAGCGCCCATTATGGCAAACCATTGAGACTTTATAGGATTATCTGTTGGATCACCAACCTTATTATAAATTAAAAAATTTATTGGGGAAGAAATGCTTACACTTCCCCAATCACCATCAATTTTAATTATTTGCTGACCTGCAGAAATATTTTTTCTGCATTCATCTACTATCATTGAGTTTACATTATCAAGAAAGCAAACCAAAATAGGATTAATGCCAAGATAAAATGTATTAGCACATATCTCTTTAGCAATAAGATTATTTTTTAAGTACATAATGTTATTATCATACTTAATGCTCTGTAATTTGTTAAAGATTGTATTTGCAGCATCTACAATTCCGTTAAACTGTGTTTCTTTTACATTCGATAGATTTCTAATAACTTTGTCAAACGGGCAATTTTCACAATCAAAATTATTATCGCATAATTTATAATCTATGACTCCGGAAGTCATCCAGATGCACTTAAGCATCTCATATTTGTTACGCTTTAACTCAATTTGATTATTCATATCATTAACTTAATATAATTTGTTTTGCATCAACTGCACTTTTTTCATCAACGGAATTTTCAGGTTCATCACTCACAAAAACGGCAAAGTTTTTAGCTATAAGTCTAAAAGCAAATATTGCAAGTACAACAAGCATCATCGTAATACTAATTTCATCAAATGATGGGAAATAATTTACTCCTGAAGAAGCAGCTAAGCCTGTAATACTTACGTTTAATCTGTTCAGTACCAAACCGGAGATTACACAAATAGAAATTATGTATAACCATTTTTTATCTTCTCTTAATTTTTTGTAGCTAAGTAAATAGATCGGAATAAGTGATCCGAGTAGTATTTCTAAATAGAAAAGATATGTTTCAGTTGAGGGAATGGTCAATAAATATAATTTACCATTAGCAATCAAATCATACATCTTTAATAGTATTCCTGCTATTAGTGCTATTAAAACTGCAAAAGAAGCGCCGGATAAAATATTCATTTTTAAACCGGTGTTATGAAAACCATCTTCTTTTGTAAAAGCTCTTGCAATCAGATATGATTCAAAAATTATCATAGATAAACCTGCTGCAATACAAGAAATATAAAAATGCACAGGCAGTAAAGATGAATACCACAATGGATGTAATTTGCCCGGAACAATTAAATATAAAGAACCAAAAGATGACTGATGAAGAGTGGAAAATATAACACCAACAATCACCACAGGAATCGAGATCATTTTCAGAATTTTAATTGGTGCTTTTAAATTAAATTTTTCAAGCACAACAGGAGCAAACTCTATCAATAGTACTGTGGTATAGCAAATTAAACACCAGGTAATTTCAAACATTACAGAATGGATGTTCCACATTACAAGCGGATGCCAGAAATTTTCCGGTCTTCCCAGATCAACTACCAACAAACAAACAACAACCAAGTAACCTAAA
>JAGOXU010000216.1 GCA_018059515.1 Ignavibacterium sp. | reverse complement strand
ATCACATCATTCTAAAATCAATCTTGACTATTTAGTATAGATTGAATAAGTTTGTTTAGAAAAATTAAATGATTTGCATATTTGGAGCATAAATGAGCACGACTGAAACCCAGAAAATTGAAGAATTAACCAATAAAGAGTACAAATACGGATTTGTAACTGATATTGAGTCCGATAGTCTTCCAGTAGGATTAAATGAGGGTATTATCCGTCAACTTTCTACAATTAAAGAAGAGCCGGAATGGATGACTGAGTGGAGATTGAAAGCTTACCGCCATTGGTTAACTATGGAAGAACCCAAATGGGCAAATGTAAAATATCCGCCTGTGGATTATCAGGCAATTTCTTACTACTCCGCACCAAAGCAAAAACCCGCATTAAAAAGTTTGGATGAAGTTGATCCGGAATTACTTGATACTTATAAGAAACTTGGAATTTCTTTAGATGAACAGAAAATGCTCGCCGGAGTTGCAGTAGATGCTGTGTTTGATTCTGTTTCAGTAGCAACAACTTTTAAAAGTAAGCTAAATGAGATGGGAATAATTTTTTGTTCTTTCTCTGAAGCAGTTCGTGAGCATCCTGATCTTGTAAAAAAATATCTGGGAAGTGTGGTACCTTACACAGATAATTATTACGCGACTTTAAACTCCGCAGTCTTTAGCGATGGTTCATTCGTTTACATTCCAAAAGGTGTTCGCTGCCCAATGGAGCTTTCAACTTATTTTAGAATTAATGCTGCAAACACCGGACAGTTTGAGCGCACATTAATTATTGCTGATGATAATGCCTACGTTAGTTATCTTGAAGGTTGTACTGCTCCGATGCGCGATGAAAATCAATTGCACGCAGCAGTTGTTGAACTTGTTGCTTTGGAGAACTCACAAATAAAATATTCTACTGTTCAGAATTGGTATCCCGGTGATAAAGACGGCAAAGGCGGAATTTATAACTTCGTTACAAAACGCGGCGTTTGTCGCGGTACAAATTCTAAAATAAGCTGGACGCAGGTTGAAACCGGTTCATCTATAACCTGGAAATATCCAAGCTGCATTTTACAAGGAGATAATTCAATTGGAGAATTTTATTCCGTTGCTGTAACAAATAATATGCAGCAAGCAGATACAGGAACAAAAATGATTCACATCGGAAAAAACACTAAGAGTACAATTATATCAAAAGGAATATCAGCAGGCAAAAGTAATAACAGTTACCGCGGTTTAGTTAAGATTGGAAAGAGAGCAGAACATGCTCGTAACTTTTCGCAATGTGATTCGCTTTTGCTAGGTGATAAATGCGGTGCTCATACTTTTCCGTATTTAGAAATTACTAATCCAACTGCACAGGTTGAGCACGAAGCAACAACATCTAAAATTGGTGAAGACCAGATTTTCTATCTAAACCAAAGAGGAATTTCTACCGAAGATGCAATCAGTTTAATCGTAAATGGATATTGTAAAGAAGTATTTAAAGAACTTCCAATGGAGTTTGCTGTAGAAGCACAAAAACTTTTAAGCATTTCCCTTGAAGGAAGTGTTGGATAAGGGCCAATGTCATCCTGAGCCTGTCGAAGGATGACCGTCACACTTCGACAAGCTCAGTGTGACAATGTTTCAGAAAAAGTAAATTAAAAAGGAAATAAAATGTTATTAGAAATAAAAAATTTACACGCAAGCATTGAAGGAACTGAGATTCTTAAAGGAATCAATTTAAAAGTAAATGCGGGTGAAGTACACGCTATTATGGGTCCAAACGGTTCCGGAAAATCAACACTTGCAGCAGTATTAGCCGGAAAAGAAGAATATGTTGTAACAGATGGCGAAGTTTTATACAATGGAAAAAATCTTTTGGATCTTCCTCCTGAAGATCGCGCAAGAGAAGGTGTGTTTCTTGCATTTCAATATCCGGTTGAAATACCCGGCGTAAGCAACACTAATCTTTTAAAGACTGCTGTTAATGAAGTAAGAAAATATCGAGGAGAAGAAGAACTTGATTCAATGGATTTTCTTTCCTTGTTAAAAGAAAAAAGTAAACTCGTTGAACTTGATTCGAAATTTTTAAGTCGTGCGGTTAATGAAGGATTTTCCGGCGGAGAGAAAAAACGAAATGAAATTTTTCAAATGGCAGTGTTAAATCCTAAGCTGGCGATACTGGATGAAACAGATTCCGGACTTGATATTGATGCGTTGCGTATCGTGGCAAACGGAGTTAACAAATTAAAAACTAAAGACAACGCAACAATCGTGGTAACTCACTATCAGCGATTATTGGATTACATTATTCCTGATTTTGTTCATGTTATTTACCAGGGTAAAATCGTAAAATCCGGAAGCAAAGAATTAGCACTGGAACTGGAAGCAAAAGGTTACGATTGGATTAAAAGCGATAAAGCCGAAGCTTTAGCTTAGTTAATAATTAAGTGTCACACTAAGCCTGTCAAAGTGTGACAACAACTTAAAATGTCAGCCTTCGAACTTCGCTCAGTCTGACAAATGATTAATTGAATTAGAAACTAGAAAAAATGGATAATAAAACAGACATAAAAAAACATTTCATCAACCAGTTTGATGAATTTGAAAAATCTTTAAACGGAGAGAAGTCTTCAGACTTTCATCAAGTTAGAAAAGATGCAATCAGCATATTTTCTGAACTTCCTTTTCCAACTCAAAAAGATGAGGAATGGAAATACACAAATATTTCACCACTGTTAAAACACAGCTTCTCCCCTGCTTCCGGCAAAGAAATTGTTTCATCTAAAACAGTCAGCAAGTTTTTATTTGATAAAATGGAGCACAGTCTTTTAGTTTTTGTAAATGGAATTTATTCTTCGGAATTATCCATACTTGTTGATATTCCAAAAGGTGTTATAGTTGG
The DNA here is from genome assembly GCA_018059515.1 of Ignavibacterium sp. Lineage (GTDB taxonomy): Bacteria > Bacteroidota > Ignavibacteria > Ignavibacteriales > Ignavibacteriaceae > IGN3. The sequence continues at coordinate 2,842 of JAGOXU010000216.1, read as the reverse complement.
AAGTATTGCAGAAGCACTTAAGAATAATAATCCAATCGTAAAACAACATCTCGGTAATTATGCAAGGAATGAAAAGTTTTTTTTCACAACGCTTAGTTCAGCTTTTATTAAAGATGGCACTTTTATTTATGTACCGGATGGAGTAATTGTTGAAGACCCGATTCACATTTTGTATATAACAAAATCCGGAAACGAAAAGATAGTAACCCAGCCAAGAAATCTTTTTGTAGCTGGAAAGAATTCTCAAGTGACAATTATTGAACATTATGTTTCTGATGAAGATAATATTTATTTCACAAATTCAGTTACAGAAATTGTTGCAGATGAAAATGCAAATGTAGATCATATCAAACTGCAGGAAGAAAGTAAGAAAGCATTTCACATAGCTCGGATGGAAGTTGATCAGGAACGCAGCAGTAATTTTTCTTCTCATCTAATTTCTGTAGGCGCAGAAATTTCTCGAAATGATTTTAATGCAAGATTTAATGATGAAGGCAGCGAGTGCATGCTTAACGGTTTATTTATGATTGAGGATGAGCAGCTTTTTGATGCACATACATTGATTGATCACGCTAAACCGCATTGCAATAGCCATGAGCATTACAAAGGTATTTTACAGGATAAATCCAAAGGCGTGTTTAATGGAAAAGTAATGGTTCGCCCTGATGCACAAAAGACAAATGCTTTTCAGGAAAACAACACTATATTGCTTTCAAATGATGCTGTGATATTTACAAAACCTCAGTTAGAAATTTTTGCTGATGATGTTAAATGCTCACACGGCGCAACAATCGGAAAACTAAATGATGAAGCAAAGTTTTATTTAAAGTCGCGCGGAATTGGAGAAGAATCTGCGATAGCAATTTTAATACATGCTTTTGCGAGTGATGTAATTACATCGATAAAAATTCCTGCTTTAAGAGATTATCTTGAAGAAATAATAAGTAAAAGATTTAACGCTTAGAAAGTTTATAATGCATATTCAAAATGCAGCTATCAAAAAAAGTGATTTGTTTTTATATGATGTTCAGAAAATCAGAAATGATTTTCCAATATTAAAATTAAAAGTTCATGGTAAACAGCTTGTTTATCTTGATAACGCTGCAACTACACAAAAGCCGCAATACGTAATTGATAAAACAAATAATTACTATGAAATGATGAATGCTAATATTCATCGCGGTGTGCATGCACTTAGCCAGGAAGCTACAGAAGCATTTGAAAGTTCAAGAATCATCATAAAGAATTTTATAAACGCACTTGGTAAGAATGAAATTATTTTTACTCGCGGTACAACGGAATCGATAAATCTTGTCGCTTCATCATACGGAAGAAAAAATATTAATGAAGGTGATGAGGTAATTATTTCTACTATGGAACACCACTCAAACATAGTTCCCTGGCAGATGTTGTGTGCAGAAAAAAATGCAAAGCTAAAAATTATTCCAATAAATGATGAGGGTGAAATCATCTTTGAAGAATATGCAAAGTTGATAAATGAAAAAACGAAATTTGTTTCAATTGTTTATGCTTCTAACTCACTTGGTACTGTAAATCCTGTAAAAAAAATAATCGATCTTGCACACAGTTATAACATTCCCGTTATGCTGGATGCAGCTCAAGCGGTAAATCATTTAAAGATAGATGTTCAGAAACTTGATTGTGATTTTCTTGCATTTAGCGGACACAAACTTTACGGTCCAACAGGAATTGGAATACTTTACGGAAAAGTAAATCACTTAGAAGCTATGCCTCCCTATCAAAGCGGCGGCGATATGATTTCTAAAGTTACTTTTGAAGAAACAACTTACAATGAACTTCCGTATAAATTTGAAGCCGGAACACCTGATATCGCTGGCGCAATCGGTTTAGGGGCTGCAATTGAATATGTTGAAAAGATCGGATTAGAAAATATTGCAAAGCATGAAAATTATTTACTTGAGTATTCAACAAAAGCAGTTTTAGATTTGGACGGATTAAGATTAATTGGTACTGCTAAAAATAAAATTGGTGTGCTGTCATTCCATTTTGAAAAAGTTCATCCGCATGATGTCGGAACATTTTTAGATTTTGAAGGTGTTGCCATTCGAACCGGACATCATTGTACACAGCCACTAATGCGAAGATTTGGTGTACCTGCAACTTCGCGTGCATCATTTGGAATGTACAATACGATTGAGGAAGTTGATATTCTTGTAAACGGACTAAAAAAAATTTTAGAGGTGTTCGGATAATGGATCAGGAATTAAGAGAACTTTATCAGCAAGTAATTTTAGATCACAATAAATCACCAAGAAATTTCAGATTGATCGAACATCCAACAAATTTTGCTGAGGGATATAATCCTCTTTGCGGCGATAACATTAATATTTTTCTAAATGTGAATGATAAAGGCATAATAGAAGATATTTCATTTCAGGGATCAGGATGTGCGATTTCAAAAGCATCAGCATCGTTGATGACATCGTTATTAAAAGGTAAAACTGTTGAAGATGCAGAAAAGATTTTTAATAAGTTTCACGAATTGGTGACTGATAAGCTTGGTGATAATCCTGATATCGATGAACTTGGAAAACTTGCTGTGTTTGGAGGAGTTAGAGAATTTCCCGCACGTGTAAAATGTGCATCACTTGCGTGGCATACAATGATAAATGCTTTGCATAATAAAAAAGAAAAAGTGGTAACGGAGTAATCCATTGTCATCCTGAGCGAAGACGAAGGATGGCTTATATTAATTGAAAAGTCACACTTCGACTTCGCTCAGTGTGACATTAGAGTTTATACTATTATGGCACAAATAACAAAACAAGAACTAGAAGAAAAAATAATTCATACATTAAAA
>JAGOXU010000215.1 GCA_018059515.1 Ignavibacterium sp. | reverse complement strand
CTTTCTAACAGCCATTGGCTTACAATTTCGTTTCCGGAAAAGTTTAAGCAGTATTTAATTTATGTCGGTTCAGTGGCTATTGATGGTGTTAGTATGACGGTCGCAGAATTAAAAAATAATTCATTTTCTGTCGGGATAATTCCACACACGTGGAAGGAGACGATTTTTGCAGATAAAAAAATAGGCGATACTGTTAATCTTGAGTTTGATGTTCTTGGTAAATACGTTGAACGAATTATGGAAAGTAAAAACGAAGGTGAATCCTCCATCTTTTTAAATTGATGAAAGCAACCGAACAAAAAGTTTTAAGATTTATTAAAGAGAATGAACTTCTCTTATCGGGAGAAAAAGTTCTTGTTGCTTTAAGCGGCGGACCTGATTCGGTTTTTCTGCTTCACTTCTTAAATAAGTTTAAGAAAAAATTTAAAATTGAAATTGGCGCAGCACATATCAATCATTTGTTGCGCGGAAAAGATTCTGAGAGAGATGAACAATTTTGTAAAGCTATTTGTGATGAATTATCAATTCCAATTTATGTACATTGTCAAAACATTAAAGTTTACTCTAAGAAAAATAAAATTTCATTAGAGGCTGCTGGTAGAAAAATCCGTTATAATTTTTTTGAAAAAATTTCTAGAGTAAATGGATATGATAAAATTGTAACCGCACACAATGCTGATGATAATGCTGAAACGGTTTTGCTTAATCTTATTAAAGGAACCGGTTTGAAGGGTATCTCTGGTATTCCGGTAAAAAGAAATAATATTGTTCGTCCAATCCTTTCATTATCTAAAAAAGAAATTTTGGATTATCTTGAAAAAAATAAATTTGAATATAGAATTGACGAATCAAACCTTTCCAACGATTTTGAACGCAACTTTTTAAGAAATAAAATTGTTCCTCTGATCACAAAGAATTTGAATCCGTCTTTATCTAATTCTGTGTTAAATACTTCTCTCAATTTGCAAAGATCAAATTCGTGGATTTCTGGAATTGTAAATGATTTCAAATCGAATGTAAGTGTTAAACATAAAAAGAGTGTTTCAATTCCAGCAGAGTTAATAAAAAAAAGTAATGAGTTTATAACCTCTTATTCTATCAAAGAAATTATAGATGAAAATTTTTTAACAAAACTTGAATCAGGTGATGTAAAAAAAATATTATCGCTTGTAAAAAAGCAATCTGGTAAATCAGAAGAATTATCTGAAAATCTTATCGCACAAAAAGAGCGAAATGAAATTATTGTAAAGAAAAAATACATTTCAAAAAAAAATGATATTAAAAAACTAATTATTGGCAGCAGCTTAAAATTAGATGGAAAAACTTTTTCGATTGTTGAAGTTGATATCGATAAAATAAAAATTAACAATAACAAAAATGAAGAGTATATTTCAGCAGAAAAGTTAGATAAGGATTTTATTATAAGAAGATGGAAAACAGGTGATAAATTTTTTCCGATAGGAATGCAAGGAACTAAAAAGATTTCTGATTATCTAAACGACTTAAAAATAAATTCTTTTGAAAAAGCTGAACAATTGATTTTAGAAAATCGCGGCAAAATTGTTTGGGTGATTGGTAAACGACTTGATGACAGATTTAAATTAACTAGTAAAACAAAGAAAGTTTTAAAACTATGCCTGAAGTAAATGATGGTACAATCGAAAAGCTTGTAATAGGCGATGATGTTTTTGTGCCATTGCTCACAGAGGACGTAATTCAAAATCGAATTAAAGAATTGGCAGTACAAATATCACAAGATTACAAAGAAAAAATCCCAATTTTTATCGGCGTGCTTAACGGAGCTTTTATTTTTTTATCAGACTTAATAAAAAATATTTCAATCAATTGTGAGATTGATTTTTTTAAGTTATCAAGTTATGGTGATTCAAAAATATCATCAGGCAATGTAAAGCTGCTAAAAGAATTAAATTGTGATGTGAACGGACGCGACATTATTATTGTTGAAGATATTGTGGATTCGGGTTTATCGATTAAGTACATAGAGGAGATTTTTGCAAAGCACAAGCCTAAAAGTATTAAGGTCTGCGCTCTATTAATGAAGCCTGACAGCCTCAAATATAATGTCAAAATTGATTATATTGGATTTAACATTCCAAGTAAATTTGTGATAGGATATGGGTTGGATTATTCACAAAAGTTTAGAAATCTTAGAACAATATTTTACTTAAGCGAATGATATATTAACTAAATAAAGAGTAAAACTTTTAAAGAAATAATATGAGTGACAACGAAAATAGATCAAACAAAAATTTAAAAAACAATAAGCCAAATAGACCGGATGATAATTTTGATTGGTCTAAAGTTATAAGATTGGTTTTTGGATGGGGCGCAGTAATTGTTGCTGCAGTTATTGTTATGCAGGTGTTTAGAACAAATACAGAAACCTTCACAGAAATTCCTTACGGCGAGTATGAAGTTTTACTTCAAAATCCTGAAAACATTTCCTCCGCAAGCATCCTTAAATCAGATATAAATGATTATACTTTTAAAGCAGAGCTTAAAAAAGAAACCGATGTTAAGATTAAAGGTAAATCAGTTTCCGTCAAGGCTATTTCCGTTTATATTCCGGAACCAATGATTCATGATCAGGAAGCTGTGTGGAAAGAAAAAGGAATTCAGTATTCGTTTGATAAAGAATCCAACGAATGGATGAATATTTTAATTGGATTTTTACCATGGGTTCTTATCATAGCAGTTTGGGTTGTTATTATGAGAAGAATGCAAGGACAGGGCGGCGGTTCAAAAGGTATTTTCTCATTTGGAAAAAGTAAAGCAAAACTAATAACTCCATCAAGCAAACGCGTAACATTTAAAGATGTTGCAGGTACTGATGAAGCTAAAATGGAGCTGCAGGAAATAATAGAATTTCTTAAAGAACCATCAAAGTTTCAAAAACTTGGCGGTAAAATTCCAAGAGGTGTTTTGCTTTTAGGACCTCCCGGAACCGGTAAAACTTTATTAGCTCGAGCAGTAGCCGGAGAATCAGGTGTTCCGTTCTTTTCAATTTCCGGAGCGGATTTTGTTGAGATGTTTGTCGGTGTTGGCGCAAGCCGTGTGCGTGATTTGTTTGAACAAGGGAAGAAGAATGCGCCATGTATAATTTTTATTGATGAGATTGACGCTGTTGGAAGACATCGCGGTGCCGGATTAGGCGGCGGACATGATGAGCGTGAACAAACTCTTAATGCGCTGCTTGTTGAGATGGATGGATTTGAACAGAACAGCGGAGTAATAATTATTGCAGCAACAAACAGACCTGATGTTCTCGATCCTGCATTATTACGACCTGGAAGATTTGATAGGCAGGTCGTAGTTGATCGCCCTGATGTTAAAGGAAGAGAAGGAATCTTAAAAGTTCATACTAGAAATATTCCTCTTGATGTAAATGTAGATGTTGAAGTTTTAGCAAAAGGAACACCTGGATTAGCAGGTGCTGATTTAGCAAATCTTGTTAATGAAGCTGCATTGCTGGCGGCAAGAAAAAATAAGAAAAAAGTTGAGATGATCGACTTTGAGGAAGCTAAAGATAAAGTAATGATGGGAATGGAAAGAAAAAGTTTAATCATTTCTGAAAAGGAAAAGAAAACAACTGCTTATCATGAAATAGGACACGTTCTTGTAGCAAGAATGATTCCTGAAGCTGACCCTGTTCACAAAGTTACAATCATTCCGCGCGGCAGAGCGCTTGGTGTTACAAGTTATCTTCCTATCGATGAGAAACATACTTATTCTAAAGAATATCTTGAGGCAATGATCACTTATGCTTTGGGCGGAAGAGCTGCTGAAAAATTAGTTTTCAATCATTATACTACAGGCGCTGGCAACGATATTGAAAAAGCTACAAACATTGCACGCAAAATGGTTTGCGAATGGGGAATGAGTGATAAGCTAGGTCCGCTTGCTTATGGTGCAAAGGAAGAAGAAATATTTTTAGGCAGAGAAATTCAAAAGCATAGAGATTATAGTGAACAAACTGCAATTGAAATTGATAATGAAATTCGTGAAATAATTAATTCTGCATTTGATAGAGCTGTTAAAATATTAAACGAAAATATGGGATTACTTCACAAACTTTCAGAAGAATTACTTGAAAGAGAAATTCTTGATGCTGAAGAAATTGATACCATAATTCGTGGCGAAAACTTGCCGCCGATGCAAAAGGAAGAAAAAACTCCGGAAGAAGCTGTTCCTGATCACGTAAAAAAATTAATGGAACAAAGACAGCAACAGGATTCAGACCCTAAAAATGAATCACATTGATAACGGTACAATTCACTACAGAGATGAATTAGTTAGAAAACTGATTCATCTCTTTTCTTTATCCATACCGATAATTTATTATTTTATCCCTTCATCAACATCAATTACGATACTTATTTGTTTAACTATTTTTGCACTAATTGTTGATGGCGGAAGATTCGTTTCAAAATCATTTGCAAAAGTCTTTTACAAAACATTTGGATTTTTATTACGCAAACATGAACTTGATAATGAAAAGAAAAATTTAACAGGCGCTACTTATGTGTTAATCTCGGCACTAATTTGTGCTTTAATTTTTCCAAAAGTGATATTTGTAACTGCGTTTACAATATTGATTATCAGTGATACAATGGCGGCGCTTATTGGAAGAAAATTTGGTAAAAGAAAATTTCTAAGAAAAAGTTTTGAAGGAACTTTATCGTTTTTCATTAGTGCAAGCATCGTAGTTGTTTTTACACCCAAGCTTGGTAATTTTCCGATGGAATATGTGATTGGTTTTATTGCCGCATTTGTTGGAGCGATAGTTGAAAATATATCTTATGGCTATGCAGATGATAATTTAACAATTCCGATTTCTGTTGGATTAACAATGTGGGTGTTATACTTAATAATATTTCCAAATTTAGATTTGGTTTTACAAAATGTTCCGAGGTAAATATGAAAAAGATTTTAATTGCAATAACAATTTTTAGTTCGCTTTATTTTTTTAATGGATGTGATTCCAGGGTTAAACCAGCAACCGGTTTTGAAGATGAAATTTATGTAGTTGCAGATTCATTAGAGTTTGAAGACTTAAAATTAGCATTGCAGTCTGCATTTGAAGTTGAAATAAACACCCCGATGCCTGAAAAACTTTTTAGTTTAAAACGAATTTCATCTAATCTAATTGATAAAGTTAAAAACAAAAAAAATATTGTAATTGTTGCTCCTTTAAATACTGATTCATATACTTCGCAGTATATCAAATCAATAGTTGATAAAGAACTGCAAAAAAAATTAGCAAGCGATGATAATTTTATTATCAGCAAGTATGATCTTTGGGCTAAGAATCAGCTTGTTACTGTTTTATCTGCTGCAAACATGCAGGAGCTTGAATTTAAAATTTTAAAGAACAAAGACAATCTTTTATACGCATATCAAAAAATATCTGATAAGAGATTAAAAGAAAGTTTATACTCACCGCGCTATGAGCGGAAAGCAATTGAAGGAAAACTTTTGCGAGATTACGGCTGGTTAATTTACGTTCAGGCTGATTATAAGCTTGCAAAAAGTGATGCTGAAAATAAATTTGTTTGGCTGCGCAGATCACCAGGCAGTGAAATGGAACGATGGATTTTTATTCATTGGATAGATAATGCTACTCCGGAATATTTAAATGCTGATTCAATTAAAGCAATAAGAAATCGGATGACAAAACAATTTTATCAAGTGCGCGAT
>JAGOXU010000050.1 GCA_018059515.1 Ignavibacterium sp. | reverse complement strand
GTTTGTTAGCGATGAAGTGATTCCAATTATTGAACAGTACAATAGAGAAGCTAAATTTCCTGAGCAGCTTATTCCTAAAATGGCTGAAATGGGATTATTCGGACCGACGCTTCCTGCAAAATACGATTGTGCAGAACTAAATAATGTAGCCTATGGTTTGATTATGCAGGAATTAGAAAGAGGCGATAGCGGCATACGTAGTTTTGCTTCCGTTCAAAGTGCTTTAGTAATGTATCCTATATTTACTTTTGGAAGTGAGACTCAAAAAGATAAATGGCTTTCCGCGCTCGCTAAAGGAGAAAAGATTGGATGCTTTGGATTAACCGAACCAGATTACGGTTCAAATCCGGGTGGAATGATTACGAGAGCTGAAAAGGTTGATGGCGGTTATCTACTTAACGGCGCAAAGATGTGGATTACCAACGGAACAATTGCAGATGTAGCTGTTGTTTGGGCAAAGTTAGATGGAATTGTAAAAGGATTTTTAGTCGAGAAGGGAATGAAAGGATTTACCGCTCCGGAAATGACAGGCAAACATTCTCTTAGAGCTTCAGTTACTTCTGAACTTATTTTCGATAATGTTTTTCTGTCAGATGAGAACTTGCTCCCGAAGACTGAAGGATTGAAAAATGCATTAATGTGCCTTAATCAGGCAAGATATGGAATTGCTTGGGGCGTTGTTGGCTCTATGATGGCTTGTTATGATGCTGCTTTAAATTATGCAAAATCGCGTAAACAGTTCAGCAAACCTATCGCTGCATATCAAATGACTCAAGATAAGTTAGTATATATGGTTACAGAAATTACTAAATCACAATTATTGAATTTACAACTTGGTAGGTTAAAAGATAAAGGAACATTAAAGTTTAATCAGGTTTCAATGGCTAAAAGAAATAATTGTAAGATTGCTTTAGATATTGCTAGAATGTCTCGTCAGGTTTTGGGAGCAAATGGAATATTAGATGAATATCCTGTAATGCGTCACGCAGCAAACTTGGAATCAGTTATAACTTATGAGGGAACACACGAAATGCATACACTGATTATAGGTGAAGATATTACTGGTTTTGCGGCATTTGAGTAATAGAATACTATTGATTTTGATACTTTAGGAGTTTTATGTTAGATAAAAAATTTTTCGACATAGGATTAACATTTGATGATGTTTTACTTGTACCGGGTAAATCATCAGTACTTCCGCGTGAAGTTGATATTTCAACTTATCTGACACCGGAAATAAAACTTAACATCCCAATTATCTCCGCCGCAATGGATACTGTTACAGAATCCGCAATGGCGATTGCAATTGCAAGAGAAGGCGGCATTGGAATCTTACATAAAAATCTTTCAATAGAAGATCAGTGTAATGAGGTTGATAAAGTAAAGCGATCTGAAAGCGGTATGATTAGAAACCCAATAACTCTTACACCAAATAAAACTATTGGTGATGCTCTTGAATTAATGAAGAAGTATCGCATATCTGGAATACCCATTATAGATAATAATAGTAAGTTAGTTGGGATTTTAACTAACAGAGATTTAAGATTTGAGCCTAATAAAAGTCTTAAAGTCTCGGATATAATGACAAAAGAAAATCTAATAACAGCACCACTTGGTACAACATTAGAGAAAGCAGAAATAATTCTTCAAAAGTATAAGATTGAAAAGCTTCCCGTTGTAGATAAATCCGGAACCTTGAAAGGATTAATTACTTTCAAAGATATACTTAAAAAGAAAAAACATCCATTTGCCTGTAAAGATGAACATGGCAGATTAAGAGTTGGAGCAGGCGTAGGAGTTACTTACGATACAGTTGAAAGAGTAAAATCTTTAACTGATGCAGGTGCAGATGCAATCGTAATTGATACTGCACATGGCCATTCGGCTGGAGTAATAAAGACTGTAAAAGCGATTAGGAAAAAATTTAGATATATACAGCTAATCGTTGGTAACATAGCAACTTATGAAGCTGCACTTGACCTTATAAATTGTAAGGTTGATGCTATAAAAGTTGGTATCGGTCCCGGTTCAATCTGTACAACAAGAATTATTGCAGGTGTTGGCGTTCCGCAAATAACAGCAATTGCAAATACTTATCAAGCAAGTAAAAAATTTGGTATCCCACTTATTGCTGATGGAGGAATCAAACAAACCGGTGATGTTCCAAAAGCTATTGCTGCAGGTGCAGATTCCGTTATGATTGGCAGTTTATTTGCAGGTGTTGATGAAAGCCCTAGCGAAAAGATACTTTATGAAGGGAGAAGTTTTAAATTATATCGCGGAATGGGTTCACTCAGCGCAATGAAAAAGGGAAGTAAGGATAGATATTTCCAGGATGCTGAAGATGATATTAAAAAGCTAGTGCCCGAGGGAATTGAAGGACGAGTTCCTTATAAAGGTCCACTCGAAGATACCGTTTATCAATTAGTTGGTGGATTAAAAGCAGCAATGGGTTACACCGGAAATGCAAATATCAAAGCGCTAAAATCAAAAAGTAAGTTTATGCAAATTACTCTTGCGGGTCTTAAAGAAGGTCATCCACACGATGTTATTCTTACTCAGGAAGCTCCAAATTATCATAGTAATAAATAGGTTTTAATAAGTAATGTTTAAAGTGTTAGTTGTTGCATATTATTTTCCTCCAATGGGATTAAGCGGTGTTCAGAGAACTTTAAAGTTTGTTAAGTATATGAAAAATTATAACTGGAATCCAACAGTTATAACAAGCGGCAATGTTGCTTATTTTGCTCATGATAAATCTCTTTCAAAAGAATTAACCGATACAGACATAAAAGTAATAAGAATTTCGGGCAGCAAAGAGCCAAATTCTGTTTTAGCAAAACTTGGTACAATTAAACTTCCACGGGAGTTTGTTAGAAATATTTTTGATAAGCTGAGCCAGACTTTTTTTATTCCGGATAATAAAATTTCATGGTCAAAACTTGCATACAAAAAAATTGATAAAATATTAAGTACAGAAAAGTACGATGCTTTGTTCATAACCTGTCCTCCGTTTTCTGCCTTTGATGTTATATCACAAATAAAAAAGAAACACGATATTCCTTTGTTTGCTGATTATAGAGACCTTTGGTACAAAAGTTATTTTGCCTTTTATCCAACTCCGTTTCATAAGCTGCTTCATAAAAAAAAGGAATACAACGCACTAAAAGCTGCTGATAGAATTATCGTAACAAATAGAAAGATCAAAGAGAAATTATTAAACACATATCCGTTTTTAACTTTTGAAGATGTTGTGATTATTTCTCACGGTTACGATAAGGATGATTTTGATAAAATAGAAGCACAGCCAAAACCCCTGAACAAGATGGTGCTTATGTACTCTGGAATTTTTATGGTGTACAATACACCTGCGTATTTTTTGAAAGCATTTAAACAACTAACAATTGAGCGCCCGGATATTGCATCTAATATCGAACTACATTTTGTAGGATTTTTAAGAAAAGAAAATCAGAAGCTTATTCGTAAACTCAGCCTTCAATCATTCGTAAAAGATCATGGTTATGTAAATCATGATGAATCAATTGCTAAATTAAAATCTGCTGATGTTTTGTGGTTTATGGTCGGCAGAAGAAGAAACATTGATGCCATTCTGCCTGGTAAAGTTTATGAGTATATCGGAGCTAAAAAACCTATTCTTGCTTGTGTTCCGGATGGTGCCGCTAAAATGGCTGTGGAAGAAACCGGTGCTGGATTTATATGCAGTCCTGATAATATAGATGAAATAAAAAACACTATTCTAAAAGTTTATCAGCATTACAATAGTAACACACTCCCGGTCCCCTCAGATGAAATTTTGGAAAAGTTCAGACGTGATAATTTGACCGAACTACTCACAAAACAATTCCAATCAAAATTAAGAGCGGAAGTTTAATGCAGGTTTTATTAATTGGTTCAGGTGGAAGGGAACATGCACTTGCTCTTAAAATAATTCAAAGTAAAAGATTAACAAAATTATACTGTGCGCCGGGTAATCCTGGAACAGAAAGTATTGCAACTAATCTCCCCTTAAATGTTAACGATAAGAGATCCGTTACAGATTTTTGTAAAAATAATAATATTGATTTAGTTGTGATTGGTCCGGAGCAACCTTTAGTTTATGGGCTTGCAGATATTTTAAAATCTGGCGGTTTCAAAGTATTTGGTCCCTCTGCAAAAGCAGCACAAATTGAATCAAGTAAAACATTTGCAAAAACTATAATGAAACATGCAGATGTTCCAACTGCTGCCTATATTGAGTTCAATAATAACCAAATGTCAGAAGCTCTAAACCATCTTAATCAAATAGCTTATCCAACAGTAATTAAAGTGAATGGTTTGGCAGGCGGTAAGGGTGTTTTCATTTGCAAAGATCTATTAGAGGCTAAAATCGCAATAGCGGAAATATTTGAGAATAATATATTTGGGGAATCTGGGAGCAAACTGATTATAGAAGAATTTCTTGAAGGAGAAGAAGCCTCAATCTTTGCAATAACCGATGGTGAAATATTTGTGTGTCTTCCTGCAGCGCAGGATCACAAGAGAATTGGGGATGGAGACACTGGAAAAAATACCGGCGGAATGGGTGCTTATGCTCCAGCTCCGGTTATTAATCCTGTTTTGCAAAAACAAATTGAAGAAATAATAATCAAACCTACTCTAAATCAATTGCGTGAATCGGGGAATAAATTTATCGGCTGTTTGTATGCTGGATTGATCATCACAAAAGATGGCCCAAAAGTAATTGAGTTTAATTGCAGATTTGGTGATCCCGAAACACAAGTAGTTTTACCTCTGTTAGAGGGAGATTTTTTGCAACTGCTCTATTCTGCTGCGGAAGGAAATCTTGATGTTAAGTCTGTTAAATATTCCGGTGGAAGTTCTGTGTGTATAGTTGCTGCCTCAAGTGGTTATCCTGATGAATATAAAAAAGGATTTGAGATTACAGGTTTAAATTCATTGGATGAGAATGTGATTATTTATCACGCTGGAACTAAAAAATCTAAAAATACAATCTTAACAAATGGCGGAAGAGTTCTGGGTATTACCTCCGTTATTAATAATTATGACCTCAAATCCGCAAAAGAAATTGCCTACAAAGCGATTGACAAAATCCATTTTAACGGAATATATTTTAGGAAGGACATTGCTGATAAAGCTTTCAAATATTTAAAATAAAAATAATCATTCTCATTTTAGTTTCAGCAAATCCGATCCAAAGACAATTAATAAAAACGTTCCAACTATCATTAATAAATTTTCACCAAGTTTCATTAATCCGATTTGAGTTCCTTTACCAAAGCAGCCGCAATCAATACTTAAACCGCGGAATAGACTTATGACTATCGCTAAAGTAAAAAGGAAAAGTAATAAAAAGATTATTGTGCTATTTTCCTTTACTGCAACTCCAAACACTAATAATATTCCCGCAACTATTTCAATCCACGGTAAAGTAATAGCAAATAAGTTTATAACGGAAACAGGAAACAACCGATAATTAGATATTGAAATAGCAAACTCATTTGGACTTGATATTTTTTCTGTGCCTGCATAAATAAAAACAAATCCGATTGAAAATCTTAATATCAATAGCAGGTATTTATTTGATAAAAAACTCTTCATTACTTTTTAAAATTTGTGGGATAATTACTTTTTGTCCATTCATCATAACCACCGATAAAAACATAAACTCTTTTAAATCCCATTTCAAAAAGTTCTTCACCCGAAAGTTCGGCAATATCGCAATCTGCACCACTGCAATACGTTACAATTATATTGTTTTTGTTTAAGCTGTTGATGGTCTTTGAATAATTTTCAGAGCCGTAAAAGGGAATATTTATTGCATCTTTAATATGTCCTTCCGCAAATTCCTCAGGCGATCGGGCATCAATAAATATAATTTTTTGTTTAAATAATTTATATGCAAAATCTAATTTGATTGCTTTGGGCTGATTGAAAGTTTCAACTTTGGGAATCATTTCCGTTTTGGAATCGATTACAACAGTATCTTTTGAATTTTTGTTTTCTAATAAAGTTGAATCAACGATTAAGGTGTCTTTTGTTTCAAAGGAGGAAAGTGAATCAGTTTCCCAACTCAAAATTTTTTCCTCTCGTATAATATTTAAACCCTCTGGATTGAAGTGATTATAAATGAGAGAAATGATTATCGAAACGAGAACAATAAAAAATATTTTAGAAAAGTTAAGGTTCAATTGTTGTAATATTTTTTTACGGATTGATTTTTATTCACCAAATTTACAAGTATTTAATAAAAAGCCTCCCAAAAAAGGAGGCAGTGTACCGAAAGCCGGACTCGAACCGGCACGAGGTGTAAGCCTCACTGGATTTTGAGTCCAGCGCGTCTACCAATTCCGCCATTTCGGCAATTATTTCAAAGAAGTTTTGTAAAATGTGTAATAATTTTTGTTTTGATAAAATTATTTTCAAGTAGCAGGAAGAGTCAGCATTTTTTCACAAACCTTAAAATTTCAGGGCAAAAGATAAAAAACTAAAAATTACTAACCAACTTTGTGCATCATTAAAAGATTCCTCTCTATATGGTCTAAAGATTTGAGACATTTATTCGATAATGAAGTAAATGTGAACTGTGGCACAATGATTGTTTAACATCAACCAAACTAAAAAGGAGTTATGATGAAAATTACTTACAGTAAAAAAAACAAAAAGCATCAGAAAGTTACAGATGTTTATTTGTTAGTTAGCAATTGGAATAATGTTGATAATTATTCTGAAGAAGAAATTGAAGACCTTCTTGAAGAAAATCATATACCTGAAATTTCTTACATAGAAGTGATAGAAAAACCAGATAACATTATTTTTGATTAATTATTTAGCGTTAAATTTTATGAGCAAAACGTACATTGGACAGGATGGACATTACGACATCGATGATGATGGTAAAGTCATCCAAAAAATGGTAAATGAGTTTGGAAGACTAACTGGGATTACAAAAGTGTATTCTAATTTTAAAAGAATTCCAAATCTTATTGATAGAAATAAAATAGAATATTTTTTACAGATGTTAAAAATTTATAAAGTTTCCGGGCGAGTTTAATTCTCATCACTTCGGTTTACTCGTCCCTAACTTTCCCTTTTTAACTTCTTAATTTATTCTATCTGCACACTTACGCTTTAACCAAGCTTTCATTATTTTTGTATCCAATAACAAACATTGGAATTATGGAAAATAATACTTCAAACCCGAACGATTCTTTAAAAGAAAAATCTAAAAACTTTATCTACGAAATTATTGATGAAGATTTTAAAACTAATAAATGGAATGGCAGAGTTCACACTCGATTTCCCCCTGAGCCGAACGGTTATTTGCACATCGGACATGCAAAATCTATTTGTCTCAATTACGGAATTGCTCGTGATTACAAGGGTAAGTTCAATTTAAGATTTGATGATACAAATCCAACAAAAGAGGAACAGGAATATGTTGATTCCATTATTGAAGATGTAAAATGGCTCGGTGGCGATTTTCAGGATCGAATATTTTTTGCTTCTGATTATTTTGAACAGATGTACGAATGGGCTGTCAAGCTTATCAAAAAAGGTAAAGCCTATGTTGATGATTCAGACTCCGAAACTATGCGCGGTTTACGTGGAACGGTAAATGAAGCAGGTAAAGAAAGTCCGTATCGTAATCGTTCTTTAGAAGAGAATCTTGATCTCTTTGAGCGAATGAGAAAAGGTGAGTTCAAAAACGGTGAAAAAGTTTTGCGTGCAAAAATTGATATGTCTTCTCCCAATATGCTTTTGCGTGATCCTGTTATGTATCGAATAATTCATTCGGAACATCATCGCACCGGAAGTAAATGGTGTATCTATCCAACTTACGATTGGGCACACGGATTGGAAGATTCTATCGAAGGAATTACGCATTCAATTTGCACATTAGAGTTTGAAGTACATCGACCTTTGTATGATTGGTTTTTGAATGAACTTGAAATACATCATCCGCAGCAAATTGAATTTGCAAGATTGAATTTAACATATACAGTAATGAGCAAACGTAAATTGCTCGAACTTGTTGAACAAAAATTTGTTGATGGTTGGGATGATCCAAGAATGCCAACTATTTCTGCATTCCGAAGAAGAGGTTATACATCCGAAGCCATTCAGAATTTTGCAGAATCAATTGGAGTAGCAAAACGTGATGCAATGACTGAGATTGCTTTACTTGAATTTGCTATTCGAGAAGATTTAAATAAAAAAACTCAAAGAGTTATAGCTGTACTTGATCCACTAAAAGTTATAATAACAAATTATACTGGTGAAGAAGAACTTGAAGCTGTTAACAATCCGGAAGATGCTGAAATGGGGCATCGGAAAGTACCGTTTGCAAAAGAACTTTACATTGAGAGAAGTGATTTTATGGAGAATCCGGTTAAGGGATTTCATAGATTAATTCCTGGTGGAGAAGTTAGGCTGCGCTATGCATACATTATCAAATGTGATGAAGTTATTAAAAATGATATCGGCGAAGTAATTCAACTTAATTGCAGTTATGATGCAGAAACAAAAAGCGGAACGGGCACAAGTACAAAAAAGGTTAAAGGTACAATTCATTGGGTCTCTATAAATCACGCTGTTAATTGTGAAGTTAGATTATATGATAGACTATTAACAGTCGAAGACCCTGCAAGTGAAAAGGATAAAGATTATAAAGAGCTAATTAATCCAAAATCACTTGATATAATTACAAATGCAAAGTTAGAACCATTTATTAAATCAGCAAAACCCGGCGATCGTTTTCAGTTTGAAAGACAGGGATATTTTTGTGTTGATACAAAATATACTACGAATGAAAAACTTGTTTTTAATCGTACGGTTACTCTAAAAGATACCTGGGCTAAAACAGGCGGCAAAAAATAAAATTATTTTTAAGATGAAATATTATGGCAAAAGAAAAAACTAAAAAACTGTATTCTGTTATTACCGGAGATATTGTTAAATCATCAAAATTATCTTTAGAGCACCATAAGCTCTTAGTAAAGGTTATGAAAAATTCCTCCAAAGATCTTTCTAAGATTTTTCCCAATACTTTAAAATATGAACCAGAGTTATTCCGCGGTGATAGCTGGCAGCTTCTTATTAAACAACCGGAGTTGGCTTTAAGTATAGCTATGTTTTATCGTGCGTATCTAAAATCTAAGATGCAGCTTAGCTCTATCGATGCGCGAATGGCTATCTCTATTGGTACTGTTGATTTTATTGAGTCATCATTCGGTGTTGGAAATGCTTATAAGATTTCCGGAAAAGCATTAGATAAAAAAGGTAAACGTAAAATACGGTTTGTTTCTGATGTTATCCCAAATTCAGATGTTATTGATTTGCTTATTCAGAATACTGATTATATTTCTTCTAAATGGACAAGCCGCCAGAGCAAAATAGTTTTACTTGCACTGCAAAATATGGATCAGAATGCTATATCATCTAAGCTTCGTATTTCTCAGCAGGCAGTTTCTAAACAGATAGATTCTTCAGGGTGGATGATTGTTGCTGAAAATATTGATTATTTCAAACATGCTTTGCTTTATACTTCAAATGCTCTTAAAGCTAAAAAATAGCAATACAACCTTTTAAGGTTGTATTAAGTAATACAACCCTTTAAGGTTGTTTTATAGCTATACAACCTTTTAAGGTTGTATAAGCAAAATAAAACTAAAAATAGATGGTATAAGCTTTTTAGCTTATACCTATATCAAATAATTGAAAGAATTATATATGATTCTAATTGATAATATTTTTATTCAAATTCTTATTCCATTATTAACAGCACATTTTCTTGTTGATTTTATTCTGCAAACCGATGAAGACATTAAGAAAAAACAAAACATTTTAATATTTGGTAAACATATCGTGTTTGTTACCGTATTCAGTTATTTATTTGTAGGGGATTGGGGTAATTATCTGATTCCAGCAGCAATTTTATTTAGCCACACAATAATTGATTTATCAAAAAAAACTTTCAAAAAAGATTCATTAACAATTTTTTTCGTTGATCAAGCAGCGCATTATTTAGTAATACTTGTGTTATCGTTTTATATGCAAAATAATGCAAGGATGGAAAGCAATAATCTATTTTGGTTAAGTGTTTTTGGAAAGGCTTATTTAAAAGTACTCATTATCATAAGTGCAGTTATACTAACAACAAAGTTTAGCAGTATAATAATCAGTTACATAATCAAACCATTTCAAGCAAAAATATTTAAGGCACAGAACAACAATAGAGATGAAATAAAAACCGGCAGAATTATCGGCTACTTAGAAAGAATTATTATTCTTGTTTTGTTTCTTGCTGAGATGCCTGCAGTGGTGGGATTTTTAATAACTGCAAAATCAATACTGCGATATGCAGAGATTAAAAACGAAAGTGATAAAGTTATGGTTGAGTACGTTTTAATCGGCACATTATTAAGCTTTACAGTAGGAATTATAATAGCTTTTGCAACAACTAAATTGTTAGTTAATCTGAACTAAAAAATTAGACAGTAATTTTTAGTATTGCAGTATCAATTCTTTTAATCACTTCATCTTTACCAAGAATAAAAAGTAAATCAAACATTCCGGGTCCGGTACTTTGACCTGAAACAGCTAATCGTAACGGATGAATTAATTTTCCTTTGCCTACATTTAGCTCTTCAGAAACTTTTGCGAGAACATTTTCATAATCTTCTTTAGACGCACTACTAAGTAATTCAAATCCTACTTTTAGTTTATTTAAATAAGAAGGAGTTTCAGGTTTCCAGTTTTTCTCGATTGATTTTTGTTCATACTCGGTTGGCGCTTCATAAAAATAAGAGCAAGTATCAATAAACTCTTTTACAAAAGAAACACGTTCTTTCATTGATTCAATAATTAACTTTAAATACTCATCAGAAAAATTCTGATCTTTAAATTTTGATTTTTGAATTTCATCTTTTAAAAGGCTTAACAATTCATCCGAACTTTTCTTTCTCAAGTGTTCAGCGTTTAACCAATTAAGTTTTTGCAAATCAAAAACGGCTCCGGCTTTGTTAACTCTTTCTAAAGAAAAACATTTAATCAGTTCATCCATATAATAAAACTCTTTATCATCACCGGCGTTCCATCCAAGCAGCGCAACAAAATTTATTAGTGCATCTTTTAGAAATCCTTTATCGCGATAATCCTCAACAGCAACATCACCCTGGCGCTTACTAAGTTTAGAACGATCGGGATTTAGTAGAAGTGGAAGATGTGCAAAAATTGGTCTTTCCCATCCAAACGAATCATAAAGTAGAACGTGTTTTGGAGTTGATGAAAGCCATTCCTCACCACGGATAACGTGAGTGATTTTCATTAAATGATCATCAACTACGTTTGCAAGATGATAAGTCGGATATCCATCACTTTTAATTAAAACTTGATCGTCAACATTATTACTTTCAAACTCAACATGTTCACGGACTACATCATCAAACTTTATTGTCTGGTTTGGGATTACATTCAACCTTACAACTTTCGGAATTCCTGCGGAAAGATTTTTATCCGCTTCATCTTTGGATAAATGCAAACAATGTTTATCATATTTTGCCTGCGGTAGTTTTTGTTTCTCTTGTTCTTCGCGCAAATCTTTCAATCGTTCTGGCGTGCAAAAACAATAGTAAGCCTTTCCCTTTTCAATCAGTTCATCAGCATACTTTTTATAGATATCCAATCTTTCCGATTGCATATAGGGTCCAAAATTTCCACCAGCCTCAGGACCTTCATCAAAGTTTAATCCTGCCCACTTAAGTGCATTTATTAAATTCTTTACAGCACCTTCCACAAAACGATTTCGATCAGTATCCTCAATCCTTAAAACAAAAGTGCCGTTATTATGTTTTGCAAAAAGATAATTATAAAGTGCAGTACGCAATCCACCAACGTGTAAATAACCAGTTGGGCTTGGTGCAAAACGTACTCGTGGAGTTTCATTAATCATATTTGGAATTCCTAAAATTGAATAAATAAAAATACAAAATCACTTTTGTATTTTGGAATAGGGTAGAGCGGGGAAAAGCAGACACTACTTTTTAGTTACTTTATTCTCTGTATAGTATTTTACTTTTTCTATAAACTCCTGGCTGTCAATTGGTTTTGGAATATAATCAGTTGCACCTGCTTCCAAACATTTTTCTCGATCACCTTTCATAGCAAAGGCTGTAAGTGCGATAATAGGAGTTTCTCTGTAATCATCAAGTTCACGAATTTTTTGTGTCGCCTCAAATCCATTCATTACAGGCATTTGCATATCCATTAAGATAAGATCATAATGCTGTTCCTGAACTTGTTCGTAAGCCTGCAATCCGTTTTCAACAACTACAATTGATTCAAAATTATTTTTCTTAAGTAATCGTGTTACAATTATTTGAGAATGTTTGTAGTCTTCAACCAGCAAAATCTTAACCGAATCTTTAACTTCTTTAACTTCCTCTGGAGTTGATGGCTCGTCGTATCTGTTTATCATTGCGTTTACAGTTTCTGCAAGATCTTCGATGTTAGTGCTGCTTTTATGCAGTAAATCAGCAAACAATCCATCAATCTTTTTAAGATCATCCTGGTAAGATTCTTTACCAGTATAAATTATAATCGGAAGTTTTGAAAAACTTTTATTTGATTTTATCATCTTGATTAAATCAAAACCGTTTACAACCGGCATATCAAGATCAATAATTGCAAGATCAAGATTTAGATTTTCAATCATTCCAATAACTTTTGCAGATTGATGCTCAGCAATTGCATTAAATCCAGCCTGTTCAACTGCTTCTTTAATAAGATTAAGTGTTGGGATATCATCATCAACAATAAGTATGTTAGAATCTTTTTTAAGTTTATAACTTGTTAAAACTTCAACTAAAAATTTATAGTTGATTGGTTTTACAAAATATTCTACAGCACCCATCATAAAAGCTTTTTGCTGTTCTGCTTCCACAGAGCAAACGATAACAGGCATGTGTTTAGTAAGCGGATTTTCCCGGAATTGTTTTAGCAGTTCAAATCCATTTGCATCCGGTAAAATAATATCCATAATTACAGCAAGAAATTGCTGTGTTTCAACAATCTTCATAGCTTGTTGCGCAGAGTTTACGATTGTGGGTTCGTATCCCCATTTTGATAAATAATTACTTAACAGTTTTGATGTAGCGTAATCATCTTCAACAACAAGAACTTTATTTTTTGTTCCAATCGGTTTTGGAAGTTCAGATAGTTGTCCTTCAATTGAAGTAAGAATTTCTCCGGCTACAGCAAAAGTGTAAGTTATTCCTTTTCCAATTCCACTTGAAATACTAATATCGCCGCTAAGATATTCGATATATTTTTTAGTAAGTGATAAACCAAGTCCGGTTAAATTTCCAAACTTAGAAGTATGAAGTTCATTCAAAGCAAACGGTTGGAAAAATTCTGTACTCTTCTTTGCATTTAAACCGGGGCTTGTATCAGAAATTCTGAAAACAAGTTTTTTATTGTTTGGTGCTGAAACTGAAAGTGAAATTTTTCCACGTTCGGTTAATCGAACTGAATTAGTTAAAATATTTAAAAGGATGTAGCGTAATTTTTGCGTATCAATTTTTATGTTATCGGGAATGCCGGAATCAATATCTATTACAAATTCAATTTTAGATTTTTCAATTTTAGAGCTAAATAATGAAACAACTTCATTCAAATAATCTTTAAAGTTTACAGATGTCAAATTTACTTTTGTAATTCCGCTTTCAAGTTTACTTAAGTCAATCAAATCATTTATAACAGAAAGCAGTTCAAACGCATTATCTTTTAAAGTACCAACATATTCTGTTTGTGATGGCGAAAGATTTTCTTCATTTAACAGTGAGGCAAAACCCATAATACTGTTAGTTGGTGTTCTTAGCTCTTGTGCGATATTTGAAATGATGGTACTTAATGAATTATTTAAAATACCTTTGCTGCCAATCCATAATTTTAAAAGATTTTTTGCACATTCACTTATAAGTTCAATATTGTCGATTTCGTTTTTTGTAAAATTAGTTTTCTTAGCAACTTTAAGAAGCGCAGATTGCTCATCAGCTACTTTAATTAAAACACAGCCTTCATTTATCATATGATCTGTAATATTAAATGAGCAGTTAGATTGAACAATAAATTTACAAACCTGATTATTTTCTAAAATACTTTTGCAATTGGGGCAGGATATTTGAACTTCGTTGGTTATGTTTTTCTTTGCTGTTGATGATTTGCCGATCAACTCAAGACTATTATTATTAGTTATCTTAAAAAGTACGACGGCTTCTAATTCAAATTCTTTAACTATAAAATCACACAACTGTGCAGGAAAATCAACCGAGGAGCGAATTGCTGTTTGAATTAACTCGTTGTATTTACCAAGAAAATCTATTTTTGAACTTTGCATATTCCCTTTATCAATTCTGAAAAATTTTACTTGTAATCGTTAATAAAACTAAATAGAAAAATTATTCAATCAAAATTACTAAGAAAATGAATATTAATCTAAATTATTAAGGATCGGATCAATAATATTAACATATTCAATTGCTTGATTGCTCAGTTGTTTTTTAACAAATAAATTATTTATTACGGCTGTACGCTGCTTTAAGGGATAATTCAAATAATTTATTTAGCCTTGATTAAACATTTACCTTAAATTAGTTTTCAAAAAAAAATATACTTCTTTTTGAAATCGATTAAATATCTGTATATAATACTTTTATTATGCTGTCTTTGGCTTGATAAAGCCGCCGCACAGAATGATTATAATTCTATAATTGTAACAGATACAATTGCAATTAATTTTCAAAATTATTATCCGATCTCATCTGTAAATATTATTCCCGGCTCTGAGATTATATTTATAAAATCAAAACAACTTAACTCTTACGATTATTCATTTACATATTCTAAAACATTTTTTACTCTTTCGGATTCACTGCCTTACTCAATTTTTGATACACTAATTGTTACTTACAGATCTTTTAAACTTTCACTTCAAAAAGAATATCAAAAAAGAAGTTTGGTTGTAAAGTATGATGAAAAATTTGGTGATACTGTAAGTGTGTTAACATCAACCAGTGGATTTTCTCCCGAATCTATTTTTGGTGCTGATATGCAAAAAAGCGGGACCATTGTGCGCGGGTTTACTGTTGGAACTACAAAAGATTTTTCACTTACAAGCGGATTAAGATTACAACTTTCCGGTAGAATCGCTGAAGATATTGAAATTGTTGCTGCACTTACGGATGAAAACACTCCTATCCAACCGGAAGGAAATACAGAACGGCTCGAAGAACTTGATAAAGTTTTTATTCAGGTTAAACATCCAAATGTTACTGGAACTTTTGGCGATTATCAAGTAAAGCAAAAAATTGGTGAGTTTGGTGTTATCGATCGTAAGCTGCAAGGTTTAATGGGCGAATTTAATTTTGAAGACGTTAACGGTTATGTATCAATTGCAAACTCGCGCGGAAAATTTAACTCAAATAATTTTAATGGTGCCGATGGAGTGCAAGGACCTTATCGTTTAAGTGGATTGAATAATGAACGCGATATTATCATCATTGCTGGAACAGAAAAAGTATTTTTGGATGGTGTAGAGTTAAAGCGCGGCGAAAATAATGATTACACCGTTGAGTACTCAAACGCAACTATTACTTTTACACCAAATCGTTTAATAACTTCTGCAAGCAGGATAAACGTTGATTTTGAATATACAGACAGGCAATTTGCGCGCAGCTTTTTTGGTGCTGGTACATCTGCAAAACTTTTTAATGATAAACTTAATCTAAAAGTTCAATATATGCGGGAAGGTGATGATCAGGATTCTCCGATTGATATTTCATTAAGTGAAGAAGATAAAAATACTTTATCACTTGCAGGTGATGATAGAAATAAGGCAATAAAATCAGGGGTAAAACTTGCTGTACCGGATTCGCTTGGAATTATAAAAGGTATTTATACAAAAGTTGATACAACATTTAATGGAGAAGCATTTTCATATTATGTTTATAATCCCGGTGATTCACTTTCACTTTACACTGTAAGTTTTAGTTATGTGGGTGAAGGTAAGGGTGATTACACAAGACAGAGTTTGGGTTATTACAATTTTGTTGGAATAGGTAAGGGGAGTTATTTACCAATTTTGTTTTTGCCGTTGCCTCAGTTAAAACAAATGGGCAATATAGTTGTTGATGTAAATCCATTTGAAAATGTTACGCTAAGTTTGGAATACGCCGGCAGTTTGTGGGATAAGAATAGATTATCCACATTGGATGATGGTGATAATTACGGCTATGCAAGAAACATTTCTTTAAAAGTTGCACCTTCTCAAATTTTAATCGGAGATTTAGATTTTGGAAAAGCCGGTTTAACTTTTCGCGATAGATTTATTCAAGGTAAGTTTACTTCTTTAGATAGATTTGATGACGTTGAGTTTAACAGAAATTATAATTCTGCAAATCAAACTGTTCCCAAAGATGAAACACTTCGTGAAATTGGAGTAACGCTTCAGCCGATTCAAGAACTTACAATTAATTCCACAGTAGGCTTTTTAAGAAAGGGTGATGACTTTTCTTCAGATCGATATAATAATCTTCTTAGATTTTCTGATTCAAAAACTTTTAGTGTTGATTATAATCTTGATTATGTTAAATCAACAAACATCACTTTAAAAAGTAATTGGTTAAGACATAAGGGAAATGCATTCTATACTTTTTGGCAGTTAAAACCGGGAATGGAATTTCTTGCAGAAGATAAACAGGATAATCAAACACAAAAAGATTCGTTGTTAAGCAGTAGTTTAAAATATTTTGAGTACTCACCATACTTGGAACTTTTGGAAATTTCCGGTTTTAAAATGTTAACAAAATATTCTATGCGTGATGATTATCTGCCTCAAAACGGTGTGATGATTCAGGAATCAAATTCAAAAACTTACTCACTTGAAATGAATTACAGCGGTGTGCGAGAGGTGAATACAAATCTTGTTTTAACTTTCCGCAACAAAACTTACACAGAAGATTTTAAGTTAAAAGGATTTTTGGATAACGAAACAATATTAATTCGTTCGCGTACCAAATTTGGGTTTTGGGATCGGCTTTTAAATGGAGATTTATATTACGAAGTATCAACTCAAAAATCTGCAAAGCTGCAAAAAGTTTTTGTACGCGTTGAGCAGGGAACTGGTAATTATATTTATCTCGGCGATTTAAACAACAACGGAATTGCCGATGAAAACGAGTTTGAACCAACTCTGTTTGATGGCGATTACATTCAAGTTACTTTGCCAACAGATGAACTTTTTCCGGTTATTGATTTAAAAACAAGTACACGATGGAAAATAAATTTTTCTGAGTTGGTAGATGTTAAAACTTTAATTGGAAAAATTGTCAGCCCGATTTCATCCGAAACATATTGGAGGATTGAAGAGAACAGCCGAGAAACAGCTTACGGAAATATTTATCTGCTCAAGCTTTCAACATTTCAGAATCAAAATACAACTATTCGCGGATCAAATTATTTGCAGCAGGATTTTTTTCTTTTTGAAAATGATCAGGAACTTTCTTTTAGGTTTAGATTTACTCAGCGTACCGCACTTAATGAGTTTAGTTCCGGCTACGAACGATATTACAATCGTGAAAGAAGTTTAAGAATTAAATTTAAAATGATAAAAGAAATTTCAAACCAAACGGATTTAGTTAATCAAATCGATAATGTTAGTGCACCAATTAATTCAAATAGAATAAGACAAATAAATTCCAATAATGTAATTTCGGAATTTTCATATCGCCCGGATAAAAACATTGAAGTTGGATTTAGAATAAAAGCCGGTACAAGCGAAGATACATATCCCGCAACACCAACAATAATAAATTTAAATTC
>JAGOXU010000049.1 GCA_018059515.1 Ignavibacterium sp. | reverse complement strand
TAGGGTCCTAAAATTATCACTAGCAATGAAACGGCGGAGCTGGTTTGAAGGAATTTGGTCAAGCACAAATCTTTTTAGCTGGCCGTTTGTGCTACCAAATAAAAATCTCTAATGACAAATCTGGGATTAAAGATCTTGGAACAGAAACTATTGCTGGAAAGGATTGCAAAAAATTCAGCGCAGAATTTGGCGGTTCGCCTATAGTTAGCTGGACATGGAATAACATACTTATAAAATCTGTAACCAAAATGGGCGGCGCAGATTTTGTTATAGAAGCAACAAAAATTCAGGATGGTTCTGTAGATTCTAAAATATTTGAATTACCGGCTGGCGTAACTTTTAAAGAGATGTAATAGTTTAATAGAACGCGGATGACACGGATAGCGCGAATTAACACAGATTAAAAATCCGTGAAGACCAGCGTAATCTGCGACATCCGTGTTCTATTGTTTTTACTTCCTGTACTGCTTAATAAACTCCTCAACCTCCGGTAATCCACCTTGATAAATTAAATATCCATTGCTTGGCTCACGTTCTGTTATTTCTCCGTTAATTGGAGTTAGCATTATCTCTTTAACTTTTTCTAAATCATTTGTTTGTCCAAGTGCCCAGCCGAGTTTTACGTACGCAACTTCCGGTAACATATTTGCAGCAGGAATAACACCAAGCTCCATCATATCACGTCCGGTATCGTAAACATACATCTGCACATAACCCCAAAGAGTTTGAACTGTCATATAAACGGCAACATTTTTTTCTCGTGCGCGCTTTAGTGCCGGATACATTGGTTTGTTAACATGTCCAAGTCCGGTCCCCGCAATTACAATTCCTTTATATCCGTTATCAACAAGCGAATCAATTATATCAGGCTGCATATTAGGATAGTAGTAAACAATTGAAACTTTTTCTTCAAACACCGGATTTATTATTACATCTTTATCATCTCTTCTTCTTTTATAATCTTCACGAAGCGGAGTGATTTTTTCATTGCTCACCATTGCGATAGGAATATCACCAATCGTTCTAAAAGTTGAACGATAACTTGAGTGCATTTTTCGTACGCGTGTGCCACGATGAAGTAAGCCATACATATCAGAAGTTGGACCGAACATACAAACCATAACTTCGGCAATATCGCTTTCAGCGGCAGTCTTAACGGCGTGAATTAGATTTGATGCTGCATCGGAAGATGGGCGGTCGCTTGAACGCTGTGAACCAACCATAACAATCGGTACCGGAGTGTTTTGAACCATAAAAGATAAAGCAGCGGCGGTATGATGCATTATATCTGTGCCGTGCCCGATTACAATTCCCTGCACACCCTTTTCAATTTCTTTTCCGATTGCTTCCGCAACACCTTTCCAATGCTTTGGTCCGATGTTTTCACTGAACTCGCCGTATAGTTTTTCAGTTTCAAGATTGCAATAATCTGCAAGTTCAGGAACTGATCCATAAAGTTCGCCTGGAGAAAATGCAGGAATAACAGCACCGGTTCTGTAATCTAATCTTGAAGCAATCGTTCCCCCTGTTCCCAGAAGTTTTACTCGCGGCTTTTTAGGATCGTAAGGAAAATCTTTTTCCGGAATTTTGTAATGAGCTTCCTTCCTTCCGAAGATTTTTACGTCTTTAATTTTTTCCGCAGCAATTCCGATATTGTATCCAATTGGCATTTTTAGGACGATGTGAAATTCATCAGCAGTTTCTGAGCGCGGTAAAATTAATCCTTTAAAACTTCCTTCGTCTGTAAGAATCTCTACATCACTCCAAACAGGTGAGTTATATTTTTGCAAGGTGTTAAGTGCAACACCGCGATAACCCTTATAATTTTCTGAATTTATTTGAGTCATTATTTTAATTTCTTTTTATCATTTAAATAATTTTTTGCACTATTTTTTTTGATGGAACACTTTGAATTAATCGGAACAATTGTTCAGTATTAGCAATATCGGTTTTATAGTTTTTGCCGTCAGAAGACATCATTTTCAGTTGACTACAATTTGTAGCCAACTCACTTCCTTCCTTTTTAAGACGAGTTTTTAATACACTCCAATACTTCCTTGGATTTGAACTTTCAGTTAATACTCCTATTACATCTACTATGGAGAAATACCACTTTTCATGATCACCATCCCGATGCGAACGTATTTTCTTTTGCTCAAAGATTTTAATTGCAGTTTCTTTATTCATATTTCATAAAACTCATTTAATTAAAAATTTATTTTATCAGCAACAACTTTTGCGGAAAATCTTCCTCGAAGTTTTTTCATTATCATTCCCATCAATAGATTCGTTTTACTTGCCGGATTATAAATCGTCATCTTATCACATTCTGATTTTGCCAATTGTATAATTTCATCAACTTCATTTTCTTTTGCAGGATTTAGGATTGCTTCTTCCGTAAACGCGCCAAGTTCTGCAATTGTTTTTAATGTTGATAACAAAGCATCTTTGGGAATTTTATTTTCTGAATAAGATTTTAAAATTGATTCAAATATTTTTTCATTAAGCCAATCACTTTGTATTCCGTGCTTCTTTAATCTTTTGGGATATTGAATTAAAAATACTGCGGCAGTAGTTGGGTTTATTTTCCAATCAACAACAGCTTTCTTAAATATCTCTGCATATTTAGAAATAGAAAGTTCTTCAATCGTATCTTTTGGAATACCAAGTTTAATGTACCATTCAATTCGCTTCCAGAATTGTTCAGGCAGCCCCGATTTTATTTTCTCTAATCTTTCTTTGGTTAATTTTTTTGGTGGAAGATCAGTATCGGGATACATTCTATCGGCACCGGGTAAAATTCTTTCAAAGCCGTTTGTTCCATCACTCATTGCTTGTCGTGTTTCGGATGGAATTCCAATTGTTGCTTCTTTAGCACGAATAATAATTTCATTCACAGCGGTTTGAACATCATCATCACTGCCCCAAACAATTACCATTGTATCGTTATCAACAGCATTGGTAAACTTTTTAACTTTTTGCCAATCTGCAGAAGTAATCGTATCACTTTTGCTGTCTGAGTGAATAAGATTTGGAATGTTTGTAAGGCAAGCAATAACTTTGATTCTATCAGAAATTTCTTTAGAAAAATAAGTTTCGGTTTGTGTTTGCCAGTGAAGCAAATCTTTAAAACCTTTTAACACTACTGTGCTAAGTTTCATTCCGGAATCAGCAGCACCTTTTAGCGGAGCGTAGTGAACCTTCTTTAAAAGTTTTGTGATGTCATAAGATTCGGCATTAAATGTTTTGGGAGTAATTCCTCGCTTCTTTAATTCTTCTCTTAATCGTAAAAGATTCCATTGTCTCATCGCTTCGTTATAAGTTAACAACGGAATTAAAGTTATCTGGGGAACACCTTTTATTTCAACGCGAGTTCCGCCTTCAATGCTTACGTTTACATCTTCTCGTGCAGCACCCATTCCGCGCCGAACTTTTTGTGTGCTTCTTACAAGCTTACTGCATTGCCAAGCAACATCAGCAACTTCCTGCGGAGTTTTCATCGCTGGCTCTGTTACTGTTTCGATTAGCGGCATCCCAAGTCTGTCTGTTAAGTAAACTCTTTCGTGTCCGATATCGGTAACTTCTCTGCATGAATCTTCTTCAATGGACATCTGAACAATTTTTATTTTTCTGTCTTTGTAAGGAATCCAGCCATCAAGCGCATAAATTGCTGTTCGTTGAAATCCAGTTGGAATACTTCCATCTAAATATTGTTTACGTGCAATATGTATTTCATCAATAATATTACAGTTGTACAGCATACCAATTCCGATTGCAATATCAAGCGCATCATCATTTATTAAAAACGGCGGAGTGTCGTCCATCTCATAAGTACAAACTGTTTCCCGTTTAATGTGATAAATAATATTCTTCTTTGTTTTAAATTCCATTAAAGCAGTGCCGTCATAAACTCCCATTTCAGAAAGTGTGGGACGCATGTGGCGCAATATCTCTGCATCATATTCTTTGCTGTATTTTCCTGCTGGACAGCGGCAGAAAAGTTTTTTTTCTGTAAGTAGTTGCTGATGAATTTCTAATCCAGATTTGAACCCGACCGTTTTATAATCTTCTTCGGTCATTTGGTTGAAAGGTTTGAAGATAAAATCATACATAAGTGAGCCGCAATCGATTTATTAAAACAATAGAACACAGATTACGCTGATATTCGCTCATCGTTATCTGTGCAAACCCGCGTGATCCGTGTAATCCGCGTTCCATTACTATTTTGTGAATTTCGATAAGTAATCTTTAAACATATCTTTATGAACCATAAAATCCATTATCTTAAGTTTTACATAATCTTCTTGATAGAAGTAATAACCCTTATCACCCGTGTTGCGAGAACCTGAACCAGAGTCTTTTATCAAAAACCATGTCTTGCCGTCTAATTCTTTATATCCAACAAGATGAATTCCATGATCATCGGTTGTTGTTTCATTACTAAAACGGAATTGTCTTGAGTTTTCATCAATATATTCGGAAGGAATATCAAACGTTGGAACCACAGCGCATTTTGTCCAGCTATCATAACCGGGCTCGCTAACGTCTCCGCCAATCGCAAGCGTGTAGCCATTCTTAATTGCATTCTTTAATACTTTCATAAAATCATCAAGCGGGATGTTGTAATAATCTTTGTTGTGCCACCAGTTATCAGGCACTTCATATTCCACTTGCTGCCAATACGGCTGCTGCATATAAGAAACCACATCAACGTAATCATCTACATTAAACTTGAGATAATTTGTTAGATATTCTTTGGGAGTGTACTTCTTTCCATCAACAACAACTTCTGTTGGAGGAACGCCGAGGTAATAATTTAAAATTGATTTTGTTACTGCAACAACTTCATCTTCATTCCATGCATTTGTGGTTTTTACATTTTTAAGATAAGTCTGAAGCTCATTAATCATTTCACTGTGATCGTGAAATTGTTGACCGGGTAACAGACCGGTACAAGCTGCAGCAGGAACAACGCCATATTCTTTATAAATTCTTATAACTGCATTTGCCTCTGAACCTTCTTCAACAATTGATTTACCGCGAGTGCGAACAAACTCTTTTACCTTTTCAACATACTCCCAATAAGCTGTAAAGATGGAGGAGATATTAACTTTTTTTCCTGTTAAACGATAAACCTCAGATTCAAAAAAAGATGTTGTAGAAAAAGACCAGCACGTTCCTGTTTGTCCTTGCGAAACCGGATCGTTATGCCAAAAATATTTAAACTCTTCCTTTGATTTGGGATAATTCATACCGGCAAAATCAAGTTTGAAAGATTTCTTTTTCTCTTTTGTTGGATTGTTAAACTCATCAATCCCCTTTTGAATTTCTTTGTAAAAACCTTCTTTGGGTTCTTCAAAAACACCCTTGTTTTTTTCTTGTGAAAATATTTGTGAAGTGGAAAGGAAAATGAGTATTGCGAGAAATGATAAAAAGGATTTCATATTCTTGCCTTTAAGAAAGTGATTCAAAATGTTTTAAACTTAACAGTTAAAATTAGGGATAATTGAATAGAGGTTAAAACGGACAAATAAAAAAATTCCCGGCAAGATTGAAGGAGGCAACAAACAATCCGCCGGGAATGCAAAGCGACGCAAACAACTTTACTAATACGAGATGTCGCTTATGTCAATCATTTCTGTTTTTTTATCATACTTTTTTAAGTACGCAACAAATTCTGAGTTTAAGAATTTCTGATGAGTTTTTTCATAAGCATTTAAATACTTCTCGACTTGCTTATGTGTCAATCCGCTTTTCATATAATTCTTTTTTTCATGATCATCAAAAAAGAGGCGGTAATAAAAAATTTTTGCAGGTTTAGATTTAGCTTTTGCTGCAACGGGTTTTTTAATTGATTTTTTTACTGGCATTATTTCTCTCTCCAGCCTGCCTGTACGGCAGGCAAGTCCTTTTGTTGGATTAAACTTTTCCGTTTTTCTTAATTATTTCTCTTGCAATAATTCCTTTTTGAATTTCATTTGTTCCTTCAAAGATTCTGTTTATGCGGCTATCACGATAAATGCGCTCTATGGGTAGCTCTTGTGAGTATCCCATTCCGCCATGAATCTGAACTGCAAAATCGACAACTTTATCTAAGGACTCCGAACAATAATATTTTACAATTGCTGATTGTCTTGAAATATCTTTCTTCAAATCATAATCAACAGCAGTGCGATAAACAATAGATTCCATATTATAAATCATAACCGCCATCTCCGCAAGCATAAATTGTATTGCCTGAAAATGTGAGATAGGATGATCAAACTGCACACGTTCTTTTGCGTACTTTGTAGAAAGTTCAAGAAGTTCTTTTGAAACACCAAGACACGCTGCGCCAAGTCCAAGTCTGCCGGCATCAAGAGTTTTCATCGCATAAATAAATCCTCTTCCGTCTGTTCCTATTAAATGATCTTTTGGGATGTGAACATTTTCAAAACTTAGTGCGTTTGTTACGCTTCCCTTTATTCCCATTTTTTTTTCAGGCTGTCCAGCTTTAAAACCCGGAACGTTTGTATCAACAGCAAAAAGACTTATTCCTTTTTCTGTTCGTGCAAACAAAGCAATAAAATCTGCAATACCACCGTTTGTAATCCAAAGTTTTTCACCGTTAATAATCCATTCATCACCAACAATATCAGCTTTTGTTTTTAGATGAAAAGAATCTGAACCAGCTTGTGCTTCTGTTAATCCAAAGGCAGCAATTTTTTCGCCGCTTGCAAGGGGTGGAATAAATTTCTTTTTTTGTTCTTCGCTTGCGCCGTTAAAAATTGCGTTTGTTCCGATTGACTGATGCGCACCAATAAATGTTGCCGTACTCATACAGCCGCGAGAAATTTCTTCCTGCATCAAACAATAACCAACTTCACCAAATCCGCCGCCGCCATATTCTTCCGGAAACGAAATACCAAGAAAGCCAAGCTCTGCCATTTTTGTTATTAATTCTTTTGGGATTTTTGCTTCTTCATCAATCTTGGCAGCAATGGGTTTGATTTCGTTATTGGTAAAATCACGAACCATTTCGCGAAGCATGTTTTGTTCTTCGGTAAAGCCAAATTCGAACATAAAGATGAGCCTTCTTTTTATTGTCTGTTGATATAGTCAAATAATATTCCAGAAGAATTTGTTGCTCTATTTGCACAAATATCAACAAAAATGAAAACATGGAATTAAATACTTTTCATATCAAAGAAGGGAAATAAAATTTGTTCTTGATTGTGAGAAGGACAAATAAATTCTACTTATCGCGATTGACAGTATCCGGTGAAAAAGCCGGCAAACAAACAGCAATATATTCTACACTTCCATCGTGCGGTGTGCTGTATTGTATCCACTCGCCTTTTTTAGTTAAGATTGCTGAGCCTGCTTTAACATCAATTACTTCGTTTTCAGTTTTTACTTGCAATGTTCCTTTTAGCACAACTGTATATTCATCAAACTGTGGTCGCTGTCCCGGTTCAATCCAGCCTTGCGGACTTGTCATTTTTGCAATGCTAACTTCAGACGTTTTTGAAGTTACTCTCCCAAAATATTCTTCAATTATTTTTGGTTTGTTTCCTGCCGACTCTATTTTGGTTGGAGCTTTTATAATTGTTGCCATTTTATTTTTTCCTTATCGCTTTTTTGCACTTACAAGATAAAAGATAACGTTTGTTTTAAAAACAATTTCCGAATTTTTCTCTAATTGGTTTTTGATTTTATTAATTCCTTTTTGATATTCTTCATTAGAAAGATTTGCGAGTTGTGAGCAGCTTTGTTTT
Organism: Ignavibacterium sp.; assembly: GCA_018059515.1. GTDB lineage: Bacteria > Bacteroidota > Ignavibacteria > Ignavibacteriales > Ignavibacteriaceae > IGN3. Next base: position 10,206 of record JAGOXU010000049.1, on the reverse strand, counting down.
TGTAAAAACGGATCGTTAAAAACATCATTCCCAATTCTTGTGTTATTAACTTCTTCAACAGCTTTTATTTCAATATCTGCAAATTTTTCTTGTTCAAGATTATTTTTCAAAAAAGCTAATGTGGGAAATCGTTTCAAATCATTTTCGTAAACAGAATCAAAATAATTATAGACATACCAGTTTTTATCAATTGTTGGATCAACACCAAAAACAGCCATCATTCCGTTGTTTGAAAATGTTCGTTTACTTTCTTGTATAAATTTCAGCTTATCAGGAAAATGATGAATTGCATTTACACAAAATATCAAATCAAAAAAATTATCTTTAAAAGGAATGCCAACCGCATCAGCATTTACTAGATTAAGATATGATTTTTCTATTTTGGGAATTTTCATCATCTCTAAAGAAAAATCTAAACCGAAAATATTTTTGTTATTATCAAAAAGATTTAACCATCGCCCCGTTCCGCATCCAGCTTCTAAAATTGTATTATAATTGTTGGTTGTAACGATTTTTTTTATTTCCTTTTCAATCTGGGCTAAATAATTTGCCGCATAGCGATTATTATAGGTTGGTGCTATTTGTGTGTAATCGGTTTTTTGCATTTTGACTAATTTCAGTATTATTTCATTCTCAAACTAAAAATTAGAATGTTCACTTTCAAAATTTTCTTTTGGTTTTATTGTAATCAAACCGCATCTTTTTTAGATTAAAATGAGCTATAAAACTATTTATCAAAATTTATTTTTAGGAGGCACCATGAACAGACTATTTTCTTTACTTCTCGTATTTGTGTTGGTTTCTTCAATTACCTTTGCACAGGATCTTAACAAAGTAAAAGCAGAAATTGAAAAAACGAACAAAGTTCTTATGAAAGCAATGATTGATAATGATACTGAAACAATGATGTCGCTTTATTCCGATGACATTATTTCAATGCCGAGTTACCAGCCTATGGTTAAAGGAATTACTAAGGTTAGGGAGTTGAGTGAAATGCAAGCTAAATCAGGTTGGAAAACAACACACTTTGTGCTTAACACAACAGATGTAATTCTTGCCGGAAATATGGCTATCGAAATTGGGAATTACGATATGAAAATGTCTAGCCCTGGCGCACCCGAATGGCCTGACAACGGAAAGTATATCACAATTTATGAAATTCAAAAAGATGGCTCTTTAAAAATTAAAGTTGAAACATGGAATACTGATACAAATCCATGGGAACAAATGAATCAAGACAAAGAAGAAGAGGAAATGCAAAAGATGGAATAAGTCTTCTTTGATAATTCGGTCATCCAAACTGACCCAATTTAGTTACATTGGGTCAGTTTACTGACGGAGTTTAGTTTCGTTAATACAAATCCTATGTTTTTATCCAAACATCTTTACCAAAACCTTTCTTCTGTAATTAAAAATTTCATTAATCTTTTTTGATATTATCAGTGCGTTCATTATCCTTCCCAAAAACCCAAAGGGAATAACATAGCTTACAATATCTTCCATTAAAACTCCGCCGTCTTCTGCTTGGCTAAAAATGTGCTGATGATGCCACATTTTATATGGACCGAATCTCTGCTCATCCACAAAATAATTTGGCTCACTAACTTGAGTAATTTCCGTAACCCAGGTTTGCGGAATATTTAACAGCGGGCGAACTAAGTACGTGATGATTAAACCTGCATACATTTTATCCGGTAAGGAAGAAGTTACCTGAAAACTTAGCCAAGGCGGCGTAATTTTAGAAAGATTAGCAGGATTAGAAAAAAAATTCCAGGCATCATTCTTGGAAATATTTAATTTTTGTGAAGATTTTTGTTGATAAAGTTTCATAACCTTTTCATATTGTTGATAGTGATTTAACAAATTATAGTAACAAATAATTCCATAACGTATGAATATTACTTCTATCGGAGAAATTCTGTATGATATTTATCCGAACCATAAACGACTAGGCGGGGCGCCGCTTAATTTTATTTATCACATAAAAAAGCTAACTGATAGTGGAAACATTATTAGCCGTGTTGGTAAAGATGTGCTTGGCAATAAAGTTATAAACGATTTTAAACATTCCGGTTTGTCGTTTGATTTTATTCAACATGATAATCTTCACCCAACAGGAATGGCAATTGTACACCTTGATGATTCCGCAGTACCAACTTTTAAAATAGATACTAACAGCTCGTACGATTTTATAGAATCAACAGAAGAAAATGAAAATCTAATTAATGTTGATACAGATTGTTTATACTTTGGAACACTTGCACAGCGCTCAGAAATTTCCCGTACAACGATACAATCATTTTTTAATCGCGGATTAAAATATTTTGCGGATATAAATCTTCGCCAAAATTTTTATAATGAAGAAATACTTAATGCATCTCTAAAAGCTGCCGATTTTATTAAAGTAAATTATGATGAAATGCGCGTGCTTAATGATTTGCTTCTTCAATCAGAGTACTCAACAGAGAGCGTTGCGTATGAGTTGATGGATAAGTATGAAATACATATGATTGCAGTAACACGCGGTAAAGACGGCTCATCAATTTTTGAAAATGGAAAACGATATGACCACACAAATATTGATGTAAAGGTGGTTGATACAACCGGCGCAGGCGATGCTTTTGCGGCAGTGCTTTGCATTGGGTATTTACACGGATTAGAAATTCCCTATATAAACAAACTTGCAAACGATTTTGCTTCTGAGATTTGTCAGTTTGAAGGTGCTCTGCCAAAGTATGATCGAGTCTATGAAAGCTTTAGAGAGCAGATGGGATTTTTTTAGCATCTTTTTTAATTGATCAGAGATTTAATTTTCATCATCAACAAAACAGGATTGGTGATGAAAATTATTTTTTTGCTGTTTTTATTTTTTCCTTTCTCATTTTCACAAACCATTTCAAACAATCGTATAGAAACAATTGTTGATTTGCTTATTACAAACTCAAAAGATCTTTCTAACTACATTTATCCAGCAGAGCTGCAAATATCAAATCGTTTTGGGATTAAGTATGATGGAATACAAAATAAATTTTTAATCGCCAATGATATTCCAAAAGAAATTTCAAATGATTTAATAAGTAGAAAAATTAAGTACGATTATAAATTAGAAAATCTTGAAAACAATTTTTCATTACTAACATTTAAAATTCCTTCCTTAAATATTAAAAGAGAATATTTTTTAAAGGATTCTTTTCTTATTAGTTCCCCCTTCTATTACTCATACAGATGGAAACTCATTACTTCCGAGCATTTTAACTTTTATATAAGCGATGAAAATCTGTTTAATGAATATTCTATTACCCAATTAGAAAACTTTGTTAACAAAATGGTTGGTGTTCTTTCTTTTTCAGATGAAGAAATAATCACTCTTAAAGAAAATAAAATATTCTATTTTCTCTGTAAGGATGAAGATGAGATTAAAAAACTTACCGGGTTTACAACGCGCGGTATTTACATTATTGCGCAAGATTATGTTGTAACGACTTACAATACTCACCATCACGAATTACTACACTTTCTAATAAACCTTAAACTAAAAAAATTGCCACTTTACACGCATCCATTTTTGCAGGAAGGATTTGCAGTCGCTTTTGGCGGGCGCGGCGGACTTGAAGCTCACACTATTTCTGAAATGGGTGTGTTCTTGATTAAATCAGGATTTGCAAATTATTCGGAGATGCTCAGCAAATCAGAGTTTCAAAAAACAGATGCGTCAATTTCATATCCAATTTCTGGTCTTTATACACGCTTTTTAATTTCAAAAATAGGAATCGCAAATTATTTGAATCTTTATAGAAAATATTCCGGCAGTGCAGACAACATATCAATAGAAAGCATTTTTCAAAAAGATCTTTTGCCGGATAATCAATGGAATTTATTTGTTGATTCTTTATCAACTTTAAATCCAATTAGTATTTTGGAAAATACAAGACTTACAGATTACGAGCTTATAACAAAGCAAATTAACTTTGAGATTTATGAAAACGAATTAAATTATTTTTTTAGAATTAAAGACACTTTATTGATCAGCACTTCTGAAGCTATACCTAATTATCAAAGCAAAATCTTTGAACAAAATTTTACTGCAAGAAATTATAACTCTGAAAAATATTTAATCATTGCAAATCAAAATGAAATTTCTGTTTACAATTTGTTTTCCAATAACCTGATTGGAAAATATGTTGCTTCATTTTCACTTCCGCCCAAAGCCGTTCCAACTAAAGATGGGTTTTATGAATTTGTAATAGCTAAAGAATTGTTTGAAGAGGAACTGTCTGAAAATGATTTTATGTTTTGAATGGGTCTTGTGAAAGAATTAATACTATAAAAAATGCAACCGTTAAAATTGTTGTTGTGATTGTTCCTCCATAATCAAATTTAGATTCCCTAATTTTATCAATTTCATTCATTCCAATCAGTTTCTTTTCGGTTCCTTGAGAAACTACTAATGAATCTCCAACAATTTTAACATTTGTTGTGTCATCTTTTTCAACAATAAATTCTTTTCCATTTTTATAAACAATTTTTATATCATTCAGTTTTTCAAGATTACCGTAGTCATCTTTCGAAACCTCATAATATGAATGACAGCCTGTTGACAGGATTGAAATTGATAAAAGAAGAACCATTACGCGAATAACAATATTTGAGTTTTTCATAAAAGAGCTTTCTGTTAAATCTTATGTCTCTCAATAATATCTTCAGGAATTCTTGTAGGACGACCGGACGTAATAGAAACAAGGGTGTAAAGCATTTCGCCCTCAACAGCAATTTTATTTGTTGCTTTGTTATAAACCCAAACGTTTATTGTAACCTGTGCACCGCTCCAAGTGCCAACTTGAGTTTTTACTAACGCAACATCACCGAATTTCAATTCCCTTTTATATTTAAGATGTACTTCACTTGCAAACCAGTTTAAACCTTTGCTAATATATTCTTCCATCGGTACTTTATAATTATCTCGCATCTGTATAAATCTAGCTGTTTGAATATAATCCAGATATTTAGAATTGTGAACATGATTGTTCATATCAATATCATCAGGGCGAACAATTATTTCAGTTTCAAAAATTGAATTGGTATTAGTTTCCTTATTCATCAGTTACATCTCAATAAAATTTTTAAGAAGCTTTAATCCTGCCTCGCCAGACATTTCTGGATGGAATTGTACACCGTAAGCATTTTCATTTTCAATGGAAGTACAAACATCAACATTGTTTTTACTTAGTGATGTGGAATCTTCATTTTTGGGCAGGTAATAAGAATTGTTAAAATAAAATTCCGAATTCACATCAATCCCATCGAACAAAATACTGTGCTTGTAAAAACTAATTTTGTGCATACCCTTATATGCAGATTCATTAATTGAATCGTCATATTTTATTGCAGTTCCGGAAAAAAAGCCCAGGCAGGAAATATTTCCTTCCGTTGAATAATCCGCCATTAACTGCATGCCTAATCCGATTCCAAGCATAGGTTTTTTGACAATGCGAAGAACTGAAAATAAATTAAGCAAATGTATTTTCTTCATCGCTTCAGCGGCACTTCCGCAGCCAGCAAAAATTATTTTATCAGAACGGCAAATTTCAACCTCGTTGCGGGATACAATAAAATCATCCGTTATGTTTTTTATTGATTCCACTACTTTTGAAGTGCAAGTATCGCCGTAATCTATTATCGTTACCATTTATAAAATTTAACTGCTTAATTCTACTAACTATATTAAAACAAATTTATCTCGATTGTAAAATAGCAATACCGCGTAACTATTTGAATTTATTGACAAAAAGATGTGATACTATTAAATAGCGTTTTTTCTAAATATTAATTTCCCGAGGGATCATTTGGTACTATTTAATTAGCAGCATTTTTTTTGATTCTACAATAGAACCTATTTGAAATTTATCCGAATAGATTGTTATGCGATAAAAATATACCCCGCTGGAAAGAAAAGATGCATTAAATTCAACTTCATAATTTCCAGCACTTTTAAATTCATTGATTAATGTTGCAACTTCATTTCCAAGCACATCAAAAACTTTTAACAATTGATGACCGGTAACTGGTGATTGCCAACTGATTTTGGTGTTTGGGTTAAACGGGTTTGGATAATTTTGATATAGCACAAAATCATTTACACCTGTTTCATCATCTACCGATGCGGCTTCTGTATATTCATAAGCCCCTATATCCGGGTTTCCTATTAGATGATTTTTCATTATGTCATAAGTATATCCAGCATTAACCCCGTTGTTTATTGCAGGACTTCCATCCATCAAACGAAATCCATCATCATTTGTAAAAGGAGTATTATCTAATCCAAATATATTTTCTTTGTTTAAAAATAATGGCTCACCGGATAGTAATTGAATATTGCCGTTTCCATTTTCAAAAAATGTTGCGCCTACATCCCATAAAGAATATTGCGTTCCAGTGCTTACATGCACATCACCATTCCAGGGACCAATTCCAGTATAAATATTATTTCTTATAAATTGAACGTTATTATCCATTCCTATAATATCTCTGCATTTATCAAAAACATTATTACAAACTACTAATGAATTTGTGGAATTACCTTTTATTGCATCACCGCCATACCCGGGACTTGCAGTAAAAACATTGTAAGAAAATTCAACATAATTAAACACGGTATTACCGAGCATAAAGTAATCGTTATAGTTAGCCACAAAAATATTTCGTCTTACAATTAGCGAATCCATACTATCTGTGTAAGTCTGGCAAATATCTTCATGAATATCGCCGTGTGTTTCTATTCCAATAAAATATGAATCTTCAATTACACAGGAGCCTTCACCATCATATCTTATTTGATCTTCTATGTTTGTTCCTTCAAATCCGCAATGTGTTACTAAAACGTGTGGACTATGATTTAACATCGGAATTCCCCATGCGCCTGGATCCGTAACAAAAGTACATTTAAGCAATGTGTTTTTGAATTCGAACCAATCGGCATTTTCCGTAGTGCGAACAATATATCCCCAGTCATTCCCGAGAATAATAAAATTGCTTCTATCTTTTCCATCAACCGTTATAAATGGATAATCACAATAAATTCCGTTAAAATAAATTTTACCATTATGTCCGTTTTCGTCCGATCGTTGTATTGTAATTCTATTTTCATTATTTGATCCGCCTTTACCAACAGTTATTCTGGATTCATAAATCATACTATCTATACCACCATCGATATTAATTACATCACCTGGCTGTATTGTGTTCCACTCTATCTGATCAAGATCATTCCAGGCATTAATCCAGGAATTTCCATTTGCATTGTTGCCATTTTTAGAAACATAATAAGAGTTCTGTGCAAATGCTGTATTTATAGTAACCTTCAATAAAACCAGAAGGCAGCAAAAGAATAAATTTTTCATAAAAGTTTTACTTTCATCTTGTTAAAATCTGTTCGATAAAATATTAGCGTAGCAATATCATCTTTTTTGTTTGGATAAAAGAACCTGCTTTAAGTTGAAAGAAATATATGCCGCTTGGTAAAAATGATGCATTAAAATTAACCTCATAATTTCCTGCGGATTTTTCTTCATCAACTAATGTTATGATTTCTTTACCAAGCACATCAAATACTTTCAACATGGTATTTAGATTTCTCTCGGAGTTTATTCCGATTCTATCGGGGGTCGAAATAACTGATGGAATATTATAACGTATTTTAGTTGAAGGGTTAAACGGATTTGGATAGTTTTGAAATAACTGAAATGACTGTGGAATATTTTCTGCTTCAACGGAAGTAGTACTTACAAACTCATAACTGCCAATATCAAATCCACTTCCTTGTGGACGGGAAACATTATCGAGATCTTCAAATACGGTTGGAAGCACTAAGTTGGTTCCTGAATTTACAGCCTGAGAATTTTGAAGCAGATGAAAATTTCCATTTGAATTATCAACAAAAATCTGATTCTCCGGATTTGCAATCTGTGAATGTTGATCATATCCAAGAGATTGCCATTGAGTTAAAGTCATATTTGAGCCACCATCATCATCACTCAACCGGTTAACGAGAATATTATAATCACTTATAAACCCAGTCCTTGATGCCGCATCAAGTGCGATGCTTCCTCTGAAACTATGATGATTAATAAAAATATTATTATAAAGTGTGTTCCCGGTTGAACCATCAACGGATATTATACACCATCGCCCATTTGAAGGCTGGATGATTGTGTTGTTGTAAACTTTATTATTCTTTGATGCATCACCGCCATCGATCTGAAACATTGCAATTCCGGTAGCGTGATTATTGTAAATCAAATTGTTGAATATTTTTGAATCCTGAACTCCATCCATATTAATTGCTGAACCACCACCAACACCATTATCGTGAATAATGTTTCCTTCGACAATAGCATTACTTATAATTCCATCGCCGCCCATTGAAATATCACCATTCATATGAATTCCACAGCCGTTATTATTATGTGAATGATTGTTCCTGATCATTGGTCTATCGCTGCTGTTGGAAACATAAATTCCATGTTCATTTTCACTGAAAGAACAAGTATTATTTTCAACTGTTAAATCGTCTGTAAAACCGGTGAAGATTCCCCAGCGAAAATTGTTATGACAGTAATTGTTTTTGATTGTTATAAAATCTGAAACTGCAGCACGTATTCCCGCACGCGGTTGATTTTTAACTTCAAATCCATCGATAACTATCCACGAAGCATTTTCAATATTTATTCCGTCAGGAGTAACTGCGTTTCTTTGATCAATAATTACATTGGCTTCAAAAACTTTAAATACTATGGAATTATTTTGATTTCCATTTGTACGAATATCAAATCCAACATAATTTCCTTCAAGAACTAAAACAGAATCACCCGCAAAAACTATATCCGCTGCATGCTGTAATGTTGCAAATGACGTTCCGGTAGTTAATCCATTATTATTATCGTTTCCATTTGTGGAAACATAATAAGTAGATTGTGATTGAATCAGTTTGAAAGGTAAAAATAAAAAAATCAATATTTTTAAAAAGTGTCTAAACATCTCAAGCCTTTTATGTTTAGCCTGATCTTACAATTTAAGTACCATCATTATTAACCAAAGATGGTTTTTCAATTTGATTGAAATTAACGTTAAAGGTAAAATAAAGCGACAATCTTTTCGCAAAAAGTTGTTATGGCAGATTACTTTGGAAAAATTTACTCGGTTTTTTTACTAAACCTTTCAACAAATGCTTTAGATAATCTTAACGGTGCATCAACATCTTTATTTAAATAAAGCGATGGTTCGATCAACTCCAGCTCCATTAGTGCAAATTCATTTTGCTTTGTTCTCACTAAATCAACTCTTCCGTACAATGGAATTGTAGAAAGTTTTTTAATAATATTTTCTGCAATCATAATCATATCTGATGATGCTTTTATTGCCTGAATATTTCCGCCATGTTCTTCCTGTACACGAAAATCTTTTTCTTTCGGCTTTTTTAAAACAGAGTGGCTAAACTTTCCATCAAAAAAGAACAACGAATATTCTCCTTCATCAATAATATTATTTAGAAAAGGCTGAACCATAAATTCCCTTTGTGCAAATATTTTTTCCAGATTAGAACTCTGTTCTTTAAGTTTTTCTTTGGATAATCTAAAAGTGTTATCAGCATTGGCGCTTACGTTTGGTTTTATAATAATTTCATCAGTATCAAGTCTTTCAAAATAATTATTTGCTAAAACAGGATTAAAACTCTTCTCCCAAATTGTATCAACTATTGTTATGCCCTTTTGTTTAAGCTGAAACAAATAGTTTTTATTCATGTTCCATTTCATCAAATCAAGGTCATTTTCAAGATATGAAACACCGTTTATCATTTCTAAAACTTTTATAAATTTTTCAACATCGTTTTGATAATCCCATGTTGAACGAACGATAACGGCATCATAATCATTCCAGTTTACTTTTTCATTTCGCCAGGAAATTTCTTCTGCAATCCAGCCGAGTGTTTTCATCGGTTCAATTAAAAGTTTATCGTAAGTGTGAAAATTTTCTAACGAGTCCATTGAAAGGAGTGCAGCTTTTTTATTCATAAAATTTTTCTAAATATTTTAATCTAAATAGTGAAGTGGAAAATTACAGCACTGTAACTGATTTACAAAAATAAATTCTTTAACTTTGCTGCCTCAAGTTTTAAAATAAAACACAATAGAGAAAGAACACTTCTGTGGA
>JAGOXU010000048.1 GCA_018059515.1 Ignavibacterium sp. | reverse complement strand
TTACTTTTATAAGATTTGTATCTACAAAAACCTCAAACTGCTTTTCCCAATTGGAATTCTTTTTTTGTTTGTTAACAGTTGAATCAATTTTAAAGTGATATTCGCGCAAAGCTGATTTTTGATTATTCAATTCAGCAATTTCTTTTGTCATCTCCTTCATATTTTTTTTGAACTCAGTCATATCAAAAACAAAATCTTCTTTAAAGATTGAATCAGAAGTGCAGAAAATGTATTGATCATCTTTTAATGATTTAGCTTCATTAACCCATTTTGCAATTGAATGATTATCAAACTGAATTGCCTGTTCAGGAATAATTTTGTTAAGGTTGGATGATGCATGATTTTTAGCAAATGCAAGAATATCGGCAAGAATTAATTTTCTTGTATTCCAGATTTTAGGATTTATTGCAACAGCATTTTTATTATTAACTAAAACCAATGATGATATTTGATCGGAATATGATCCTATAATCGAATCAATCTTTTTGCTTTCTTCCGGATCAAAATCAAGAGCGGCAACAAACTTCTGTAAGTTGTTTCTATTAGCAATTGTGTTTGCTTTTTTAATTTCAAAAAATTCTTTACCCTTAACATCGTTGCCAAGTTTTAGCACTTGATTGTTTGTGTTATCCAACGGAAGTTCTTGATAAACGGCAAAATTAAAAATGTCTTCATTAGTTAAATCAGCAGCATAAAGTAAAGGCTGCAAGTTTTCTTTATAAAATCCTGCAAGATTAGTTTTTTGTTGTTTGATAAGATCATCAATAAGATTTGGATTGAACTTAAGAACCACCATCAGCGCTAAAGTAATTATTGTAAGCGATGTAATCGGAATCCATTTTTTAAGATTAATCTTAGATGATTTTTTTGAATTAAGATTTGCAAACAATCTTGTTTCAAAAAATGGAGATTCAGAAATTCTATCTACAGAAGTGGAAGTTAATTCCTTAAGTTTTTTTAAATCAGATAACTCTTTTTGTAACTCTAAAGAAGATTTAATTTTTTCTTCAATGTATTTTTTTTCCGGTTGGGATAATTCTCCATCCACATAAGCGGAAAGTAATTCTATGTCTTTATTTCTTTTCATCACATCAATTCTTTTTCAAGAGGCTTAAGTATTTTTTTAAGAGCCTCTCTTGCTCTAAATATTCTTGATTTTACAGTTCCAATTTCACATTCCATTGTATCAGCAATTTCCTGATAACTAAATCCTTCAAGATCTTTCAGCACAAGTGGAATACGCAATTTATCCGGCAAAGTTGCAATTGCATTTCCAACAATATGTTTAATATCAGTGTCTTCGTTAATAGATTCAAAAACGGGTTCATCATCTTTTAAAGGTAAAAATATGCTTCTAATATTTTTTTTTCTAAGATGATCTTTACATTTATTAATAGTAATTCTGTAAAGCCAGGTTGTAAACTGAGATTCAAATCTAAAATTCTTTAAATGTTTGTAAACAGTAATAAAAACTTCCTGCCCAATATCATCAACACTGTCTGTGTTGGATAAAGTTAGATAGATAATATTTCTAACTTTTTCTTTGTGCCGTTTTACCAATTCACTAAAAACCAATTCATCACCATCAATAAATTGTTTTATAAGTGAAAAATCATCATCAAGACTTAGAATTTTTGGCTGCTGCATATCTTCTTTTTGTTCGTAATCCATAGTTTAGACGTTACTTTATTGTTTTGGTTCCTAAAATAATTAATATTTTGTTTGTCCAAATACTAAAATTGATAACCGGTAAAAAGTAATTATAATCATGCAAAATCCTGCTTGCATGAGTAATTAAGCTTACTTAAATTGACCAAGAAATTTTTGGAGATTTTTAATGAAAACAAAACTATTAGAGAAGTATAACGCCGTTATCGTAGAGTTAAAAGGTAATGTTATGGGCGGCGAGGATACTAAAGAATTTAACGAACTGTTGCACAAACTTATTGATGAAGGAAAGAAAAACGTGATTGTTGATCTTTCTGCTGTTAAATTTATGAACAGTTCCGGTTTAGGTATGCTTATTAGCGGTTTAACAACTATGAAACGTGAGAATGGAAGACTAATTCTTGCGCACGTTACAGAAAAAATTGAAAGCTTATTAATTATAACAAAGCTTATTACAATTTTTGAATCTTTTGATACAGTTGACGAAGCAGTAAAAAGCTTTGATTAATAAATAAATCTTATTAGCGTTTATTAAACTCCGTATTACTTTAATGCGGAGTTTTTATTTTGTATAATTTCTAACAATTAATATCAGGGTGATTAGATGGGCGCAACCGTTCTTGTTGGTTCTCAGTGGGGTGATGAAGGTAAAGGTAAAATTGTTGATCTTATCAGCAAGGGTTATGAAATTGTTGCCAGATATCAAGGCGGCGCAAATGCTGGACATACTGTAGAAATCGGCGATAAAAAATATATTCTGCATCTTATCCCATCCGGTATTTTAAGAGAAAAAGTTATTTGCGTAATTGGTAACGGTGTTGTAATCGATCCCACTGCCCTGCTTGAAGAAATTGAACTGTTGAAAAAAAATAATATTGATGTTGACGGTAGGTTGTTTATCAGCCATAATGCTCATCTAATAATGCCGTATCATAAACTATTAGATTCTATTAATGAAAGCGGCAGCAATAAAATCGGAACCACCGGAAGAGGTATTGGACCTTGTTATATTGATAAGTATGCGAGAAAAGGGATTAGAATTGTAGATTTGTTGAATCGAACAGAGTTGGAAAAAAAGATTCGCGAAAACTTAAAAGAAAAAAACGAGATACTTCAAAAAATACACAGCCACGAAGGTTTGGATGTTGATGCAATAGTTAAAGAATATCTTGAGTTTGATCTTACAATCGATAAATACATTAAAGATGCGCCGGCTTATCTAAATCGTGCTCTGGATGAAGGTAAATCTGTTTTACTTGAGGGAGCGCAAGGAACATTTTTAGATATTGATCACGGAACTTATCCGTATGTTACATCAAGCAATCCAACTTCAGGCGGTGCATGTACCGGTAGTGGAATTCCACCCACAAGAATTGACAGCGTAATTGGAATTGTAAAAGCTTATACCACAAGAGTTGGCAACGGTCCTTTTCCAACAGAATTACTTGATGATGACGGTGAAAAACTTAGAAAAATCGGTGCGGAGTTTGGTGCTACAACCGGAAGACCAAGACGCTGCGGCTGGTATGATGCCTTTTTGGTTGCTTACTCAAAAATGATTAATGGAATTACTTCTGTTGCTTTAACAAAGTTGGATGTGTTAAGCGGATTTGAAAAAATAAAAGTTTGCGTTGGATATGAAGTTAATGGCAAAAGACTAAAAACTTTTCCAACTAATGTTGATCAATTAAATCTTGTTACTCCAATTTATGAAACTCTTGATGGATGGAATGTTGATATAACATCTTGCGAGAATTACGATGATCTGCCTGGAAAGACAAAAGACTATTTAGATTTTATTTCAAGAAAATCCGGAATTAAAATTGATATTGTTTCCGTTGGTCCTAAGCGTAAACAAACTTTTTATGTAGAATAACCGGATTTTTATATTTTGATTGTCTGTTTTTTAAAGTATTTTTGCCTAAAGAATTAGGCATCTTCCCAACTAAAAACTCATTATAACTAATTATTTTAGCTACTGATTAATGGCATATGTTTTCATTATAATTCGATTATTTTATTTTTCAACTAATATTCATTAATAAACAAAAGGATAAAAAGGATTATGAATCTTTATCTAAAAAAAATTGTTTTTGCTTCCATAATTATCGCTTCAGCATTTCTTGGTTGCGAAAAGAAAGCCGAAACACCTGATGAAAAACAAGAAACAACAAATAAATCAGAACAACTTCCAATTGAAGTTCCCGTAGTTGATACTGTAAAACCAGTAGTTGAAGAACCTGTTGTAAAAATTCCAGATCTTGTAGGAAAATGGACCGGGAAATTCGATTCAAGAGCAACAGTTCTTAATATTACAAATCAAACTGACAGTACTTTTTCTGGGAAAATATCGATTAGTTATAGAGAGGCAATTAACCAGGATGTATCCGGTACTTTAAGCCCTTCTAAAATGACTATTAGTATGAAGGATTTATTGCACAGCCGCTATCAGGGTAAATACTACGGCACTCTTTCCGAAGACGGCAAAACTTTTTCAGGTACATTTACTATGACTGTTGACAAAACAAAACTTGCATTTAACTTATCAAAAAAATAATAACAACAAAAAGGAAGAACTAAATATGAAAAATCTGTTTTTAATGGTATTGGTAACAATTGCTGCATTAGCTATGGTTTCATGTGATTCAACAACCGATCCGGTTACCCCCACACCTGATCCTAAAGGTAATTTGTTTGTTTCATCTGTTCCCGCTGGTGCTCAGATATGGATTAATGGATCAAACACAAATAAATTTACACCAGACACAGTAAAAGATATTATCACAGGTGTTAAAACTGTTACCTTAAAATTGCAAGATTATAGCGATACAACTTTTTCTGTAAGTGTTTCAGAAAATCAAACCGCTGTGGTTTCAAATGTACAGCTTGTATCAAATATCTTTCTTGATTCATTTGGACCGGTAAAGATTTGGGAAACTACAGGAACAAGTGCTTCTCAACCGAGCGGTTTAGACTTATCAACCGGCATGGCTTATGGAATTTTAAGCGCAGATAAAGACAAAGTGGATATTTACTACTATTCAAATTCTGCAGGAACCATTTTTATTGTTCAAAGTGCTGCCGAAAGCTCTGGGCTAACAAGAGTTACAAAATTCAGAGTTGGCAGTTCAACTAGTTTAAATGATGGCACAGATTCTCCACTAAATACTGCTGGTACATGGACTACAAACATGAACGATAGAGAAACAAATTATGTATTCCTTTATGATAACGATGGAAATTATTCAAAAGCTAAAATATCAGGTTTTGGCGGCGGAACTCCTGGTAATCCAGCTTGGGTTGAATTAACCTGGTTATATAATAAAACAGCTAATGATAATCGTTTTTAATCTTAAATAATTTTCATTATAGCCGCAGTAATGCGGCTTTTTTTTTATCAATTTAGATTCTAAGTTACTCGCATAAATCAATAATTTTTTTTTAAGAGTTTTGCTTTTCTTTTTATAAATTTTATTTGTGTTACTACTTCATTAAAACTGGTAATGATATGAAAATGTCCGGTGGTCCTGCTTCAGTAAACTTCAAAATTATCCTGCTAATTATTGCTCTTGCGATTGCAGGCGGAACCTTATACTACACACAAAGTTTAGTTAATAAACTGCAGGAACGTGAACGTAGTATTGTTGAACTTTATGCAAAAGGAATTGAATATCTGGCAAATTCAACTTCCGCTGATGTGGATTTAACTTTTCTGTTTGATAACATTATCAAACCAATTGATTTCCCAATTATACTAACCGACAGTACAAATTTTGTAAATCCGGATAACAGCTTAGATATTAAAAATGTTAAATTTGATTCTACCTTCACAACAGAACAAAAAAAATCTTTCCTTCAAAACCTTATAAAAGAGATGGATGCGATTCATCAACCGATAAATGTGGCTTATGCGGATACTATTATCCTGCAGCGTATTCACTACGGAGATTCCGATCTTATAAAGCAATTAAAATTCTATCCTTACTTGCAGATTATTATTGCCGCACTTTTTATAATTATCGGATATATTGGATTCAGCCAAATTAAGCGAAGCGAGCAAAGTAATATTTGGGTTGGAATGGCAAAGGAAACAGCTCATCAGTTTGGAACTCCGATTTCGAGCTTAATGGGTTGGATTGAAATGATGAAACTTAATTATCAAAAACCGGATGCAATTCTTGATATTACTGAAGAAATTTCCAGCGATGTAGAAAAACTAAATAAGATAACTTATCGTTTTTCTAAAATAGGTGCTAAGCCGGAAATAAAAAATCATATTGTGTATGAGGAAGCTAAAAAGGTTACAGAGTATTTTAATCGAAGACTTCCGCAAACCGGAAAGACTGTTGATCTAACATTAAGAGGTAATCAAACTTGCTGCGCTCAAATGAACGGTGAATTGTTTGAATGGGTTTTAGAAAATCTTATAAAAAATGCTTTGGATGCTATTGAATCTAAAAATGGAAAAATTAATATCGATATTGTGGAAGGCAAAAAGAGTATTGAGATTGAGGTTTCGGATAACGGAAAAGGTATTGATTTAAGAAGACGTAAAGATGTTTTTAGACCCGGTTACAGTACTAAAAAACGCGGCTGGGGTTTAGGATTAAGTCTTTCAAAACGCATTGTTGAAGGTTATCACGGCGGTAAAATATTTGTAAAAAATTCTACTCCAACCGAAGGCACAACATTTAAAATATTTTTAAAAAAATGTTAGCTCATTGCTAACATTTTTTCTATCGGCAGCAGTGCTTTTTTTCTAATTTCCTCATCCATAATAATTTCCGGATATTGATTTTCCATACACAAGTACAATTTTTCCAGAGTATTAAGTTTCATATACGGGCATTCATTGCAAGAGCAAGTATCATCTTCCGGCGGGGCAGGAATAAATTCTTTTTGAGGCGCTGCTTTTTTCATCTGATGAATAATTCCGGTTTCAGTTGCCACGATAAATTGATTTGCAGAATCCTCCTTCACAAAACTTAGCAGCTTGCTTGTTGATCCAATAAAATCCGAGTGCATTAAAATTGGTTCTTCACATTCGGGATGAGAAATTAATTTTGCTAAAGGATATTTTACTTTTAAATCTAAAATTTTTCTTTCACTAAAAGTTTCATGAACAACGCAGCTTCCATCCCACAAAAGCATTTCCCTTCCCGTTTTTTTGATAAGATACTTACCAAGATTTCTATCAGGTGAAAAAAGAATTTTTTGATCTTTAGGAATTTGGTTGATAATTTTTTCAGCACTGCTTGAAGTACAAATAATATCGCTTAAAGCTTTAACATCGGCAGAGCAATTTATGTAAGTTATTGCAATATGGTTTGGATGCTTTTTTCTAAACGCTTCAAATTGATCTGCGGGACATCCTTCGGCAAGTGAACAACCAGCTTCTAAATCCGGAAGCAAAACTAATTTTTCCGGATTTAATATTTTTGCTGTTTCCGCCATAAAGTGTACACCTGCAAAAACTATAACATCCGCAGAAGTGGATTTAGCCTTTTTTGCAAGTTCTAAACTATCACCGACAAAATCGGCAATATCCTGAATTTCTGATTCCTGATAGTAATGAGCGAGTATGACCGCATTTAGCTTTTCTTTTAGCTTTACAATTTCAGCTTTATAATCAATCTGTTTACTAATAATATCCGTTTGCACAATATTCTCCATTCAAATTAAATGTTACCGATTGTAATAATTACAATAACGTACTTTTTACCGACAAAATTGAGGTCAATCTTGTCTTTTTATTACAAAACAAGATGGCACCGATCTTGTTAAGTATTATCCGAAATAGTTTAAGCATAGCATCCCTCCAAAATGACACACAAACTGTCAGGTTTCGCCCTCAAAACCTGACAGTTTTCCTCTTTTAAAGCGGTTTTTTATTTCAAATTAACTTTTGCATTCGTTCAATTGAATCTAAAACCAGCGATTTCTGTGCAGTTGCATCAACGACAATATTGCCAATTTCTTCAATCAATACAAATTTAATTTTTCCCAATGAATTCTTTTTATCATTACTCATTGATTGAAAAACCCAATTAGAGTTTAATCCTATCAAATTCTGTTTTGGTTTGATGAATGCAAAATCTGTTAGAAATTTATTCAATCTCTTTGTCGATAAATATCCTAAACTTTCGGAAAGAAATAAAGCACAATATATTCCTCCAATAACAGCCTCACCATGTTTTAATTTATAATTTGATTGTACTTCAAATGCGTGAGCGAATGTGTGTCCCAAATTCAAAATTTTCCGAAGCCCTGTTGTTTCCTTCTCATCATTTTCAACAATACTTGTTTTAATTTTTAGACAAGCAAAAATTGTTTTATCAATATTGAATGATTGACGCACAAATAATTTGTATAAACTATTCTTCAATAAATCATAATTTTTTTCATCAGCTAAAAAAGCGGATTTAAATATTTCGCCTGCTGCAGAATATAATTCTCTTTTCGGCAGTGTAGATAAAAAATTTGGATTAATCGTTACAAGTTCCGGTTGATAGAAAGAACCAATAATATTTTTTTGTTGATTAAAATTAACACCCGTCTTTCCACCAACGGAACTATCAACCATGGCAAGCAAGGTTGTAGGAACTTGAATAAATTTTATTCCACGCAAATAAGTACTTGCAGCAAAGCTTGCAATATCACCAGTAATTCCACCGCCAACAGCAACAATAATTGAATTTCTATCAAAAGAATTTTCAAATAAAAATTTATAAATCTTTTCAGTTTGCTGTAAACTTTTATTTTTCTCAGTTGCTACAAAAGTGTAAGTATAAACTTTGCAATTTATTAAAGCAAAATTTTTTCTGATGAACATTGAATGATATTTAAAAACATTCTTGTCAATTATCAGCAAGCATTTAGAAACAGTCGATTTGTTTATTGTTTCAATCGCTTTAGCTGATGAGTTTTCTCCAATAATAATTGGATAACTTTTATCCTTTAGATTAACCTTTATTTGCTTCGCCATAAAATTCTTTTCTAATTATGTTTGATAATTTATCAACTGCTTTTCCAACCGTAACATTATCTGTAGTAATTTTAACATCAGCCTGATTGTAGTATTTAATTCGCGTTTGCAAAAGTGAATTTATTTTTTCCAAAAATTCAATCTTATTCGGTTCTTCATCGCCATCAAATAGTAATGCAGGTCTATCGCGTTTGAATCTTAATCTTTTATATGTTTCTTCAGGAGATGATTCTAAATAAATTAAAAAACCTGCAGATTTAATAATCTCAAGATTTATTTCACTTACAATCGTTCCGCCACCTAAAGCAATTATATGATTTTCCAGTTCAGTTGTTTTTTTAAGAGTTTCAGTTTCTAAATTTCTAAAATACGCTTCACCATCTTCTTCAAATATTTTGCGTATGCTTTTATCGGCAGATTGCTCCACTAATTTATCAAGATCAAAAAAATCCCAGCCGAGTGTGTTGGCAAGTATTGGTCCAATCGTGCTTTTGCCCGAAGCCATAAATCCCGTTAAGTAAACTATTTTTTTTATCATATAAAAAAGCAAATGATTTGTTGATGTTTAATTTAAGAAATAGATAAAGAAAAAGTAAAACGCGTATAAAAAAGAAAACCCCCAACTGCATCTTGATGCAATTGAGGGTTATAAAAATCAATTAAAAATTACTGACCAAAAAATAAATGTCGGTTATCTTTAATGTCTGCGCTTTCTTTTATTTCGGTTACCCACTGATTTAAGAAGCGGCTTCTTTTTTCTTGAAGCATCGTACTGCGTAATTGCGTGCTTTGCTGTGAGTATAAAGCCTGATCAAATGCAGAACGGTTAGTAACTTTAATAAGGTAATAGCCTCGTGAACCTTTTACCGGTTCAGTTACTTTGTTTAGCTTTGCGGTCATTGCAGCATTTACAAAAGAATAATCTCTGCCGATATTTGGTATTGTACCTTGTGGTGTAAAACTTCCGGTCTGTTTAACAGTAAAGTTCGTATCTATTGAACGGGCTTTGCTTAAATCTCCGTTTATTTTTTTGTAAAGATTATCTGCAATAGTTTTAATCTTTTCAAATTTCTTTTCTCTGATGACGGCTGGTTTTAATTGTTCTTTTAACTCTTCAAAAGGTCTAAACTTTTCATTTGCAATTTCTGTAATCTTAACAACAACATAACCGGTTGGTACTTTGAAGGGGTCACTAATCGTATTTATTGAGTTTTCAAAAACATACTTGATTAATCTCTTGTTTAGTCCAATCATTGGAATAGAACCAGATTGCTCTGTAAATAAGGGAGTTTCCTGTACTGTATAGTGTAATAGATTTGCTTCAGATTCAAAATCATTTTTCTTTGCAAGAAAAGCGAAATCACCTGCAGCCGTAAAATTTTTATCTTTGCTGGAAGCCGATTGTTTAACCTGATTAACAATTTTTTCAACAATATATTTTCTGTCAGATCTATCAGTAACTTTAATTATGTGATAACCAAAATTTGTTTTTACAGGCTTTTGCACTTCACCAACTTTTCCGTTAAAGCATGCATCTTCAAACTCTTTAACCATCATACCTTTTCCAAAATATCCAAGATCGCCGCCTTTTACAGCACTGCCCGGATCTTTAGAAAATTCTTTTGCCAAGGCTGCAAAATTTGCACCTGCAATTAATTTATCATAAAGTTTGTTCGCTTCTTCTAAATTCTTTTCATCACTTCCATATTGGTTAATTAAAATATGTGAAGCTTTAGCAAATACTTCTTTTGAAGGAACGGAACCATCATATCTAAAAAGTGTATATCCTTGCTGCGTAGCAAAAGGTCCAACAACTTCACCGACAGAGGCGTTATTAAAAGCTGAAACAACTTCGCCGGTTAATGTGGTAACTGAAACAGTATCTTTTGAATAGGGCATTTCAGAATAAATCCCTACAAGCTGTGTAAACCCTAAAGTATCGCTTGATAATGTTTTTTTAACATTCACTAAATTTTTGTAAACCATCTGAGAATCTTCTGCGGAAGCAGAGTTAGAAAATAGTACAAACTTTAATCTTCTTTGAGGCGGTATTTTATAATTATTGATATTCTTATCATAATAAGCTTTCAAATCTTCATCTGTAACTTTAATATCAGAATCTTTTATAAGATTTACATCTACTAAGGCATAATCTGCTTCAATCTTCATATTCTGGTCGATAAATTTTCGCTTAACTTCATCTTCGCCAACATTTACAGAAGCTAATATCATGCTTTGCAGTTTTTGTGTTAGGCGGGATTGTCTTACTAATTCTTCAGCCTGTATTAACGCTGCTTTGTTCTGTGGATCAAAAATAGCTTGATCATACAATTGCTTGTTAAAGTTGCCAAGTGAATCAATAAAATTTTGTTTAAGAAAATCAGGTGGATTATCACCAAGAATAATATCTTTAATTTCCTGATCTGGAACTGTTATTCCATATTTTTTGATCAACTGACCAAATATTTTTTGAGTTACAACTGCATCCCAAACTTGCTCTCTAACCTGATCAACCTGAGCTTCTTCAAGTTCTTTGCCTGTTTGATTTTTTTGATTTTCTAATTGTTGATCTAAGGCAGTTTGAAATTCCTGGTAAGTAATATTTTCGCCGTTTACAACAGCAATATTGTTGGTTCTGTTTCCGCCGCCAAGTATTTCCAAAACATTTGAGTCAGAAATTACCATAAACAAAACGAATAATCCGCCAACTGTTAGGATAAAAGCAGGAGCTAAACTCCTCATTTTGGCCATCATAGCCATAATATGATATCTCCGTATTAATTAACTTTGAAAAATTAAGACGCTTAAAATATAGAGACAAGATATAAAAACCAATTAAAAACACGCATAATAATCAACAAACAAGCCCTATAATATTTATTTGCAGAATAATCCTTAATAGTTA
The DNA here is from genome assembly GCA_018059515.1 of Ignavibacterium sp. Lineage (GTDB taxonomy): Bacteria > Bacteroidota > Ignavibacteria > Ignavibacteriales > Ignavibacteriaceae > IGN3. Next base: position 6,409 of record JAGOXU010000048.1, on the reverse strand, counting down.
TAATTGAGATAAAGTTGACTTTGAGATGCATCAAGGGTATTTTTTGATCAAATTATTTTAAAAGAGAGGTAATACTTTGATAAACAATACAGAATTTCTTGCAGACGTACCAATTTTTTCTGATCTGGATTCTGAAAATTTACAAAAAATCGCAAAATCAGGTGTGGTACAATCCTACAAAAAAAACAGTGTAATACTTTCTGAGGAGGATACAGGATCAGCACTTTTTGTAATTACAGAAGGGAAAGTAAAAATTTCTCGTTCCAGCAATGATGAAAAAGAAGTTATACTTGCAATGTTAAATGAATCAGATTTTTTTGGCGAGATGTCTTTGCTCGATGGAATGGCAAGATCAGCAACCGTAACTGCTGTTGAAGATTCAAAACTTTTTATAATTCAAAGAGCTGAGTTTTTAGATTTACTTGCAAAATTTCCTGATGTTTCTGTTGCACTATTAACAGAACTAACTAAAAGATTACGCAGCGCAACAATGAAAATTAAAGCACTTTCTCTTAAAGATGCTGAGGGAAAAGTTGCCACCGTTTTGCTGCAGCTTGCTGATGATGTTGGAACAATCCGTCAGGGAATTGTTGAAATTGATAATCTTCCTTTTCAACAAGAGCTGGCTAATATGGCTGGAACTTCCAGAGAAACCATTTCACGTACTTTACATTCGTTTGCAAAAAAAGGTTTGGTTGAATTAGACGGCTCTAAACTTAGAATAACTGATTACGAAAAATTTAAAGAAATGTTCAATTGATTTATGGGCGGAAAAATTGATTTACATACACACACATATTTTTCGGATGGGCAGCACTCGCCTGAAGAACTTATTATAAAAGCAAAAGAAGCGGGTATAGATATCATTGCAATTTCTGATCACGATACTGTGGATGGAATTGTTGAAGCAGTTGAAGCCGGAAAAAAATATGGTGTTGAAGTTATTCCCGGATTGGAAATTAGTTCTGATATCAAAGACCGCGAAGTGCATTTGCTTGCATATTTTTTTGACCCGTTAAATATAGAGTTAGAAAAGTATCTAAAATTTTTTAGAGCTGAACGAATTAAACGTGCAATTACTATCATCGAGAAACTTAAAGAACTTGGATTATTTATTCAGTTGGATGAAGTTTTAGAACTTGCCCGCAATTCTGCAGTTGGCAGACCACACATTGCAAAAGTGTTAGTTAAAAACGGATTAGTTTCAAATTACTTTGAAGCTTTTAGCAAGTATATCGGTAACGGATGCCCAGCCTATGAAAGAAAAGTTCACGTTTCACCAAGAAGTGCTTTTAAAATTATAAATGACGCAGGCGGTTTATCATTTATTGCCCATCCAGGTCATTTACCAGATGCAATAATGATTGAACTGATAGAAGCAGGTTTAGATGGAATTGAAGTTGTCCATCCTTCGCATCTGCCACATCAAGTAAAGCATTACAGGGGAATTGTTAATGAGTACTTTCTGTTAGAAAGCGGCGGTTCCGATTTTCACGGTGGTGAACGAAATGATTACGGAAATTTAGGAAAGTATTCTATTTCATATTCTAAAATAGAAGCTATGAGAAAGCAAATTTTAAGGAACACAGCATAATGACCAAAGCTATTGAAGGTAAACTTATTGGAAGTGGAAAAAAAATTGCAATAGTGTTAAGCAGGTTTAATGATTTTATCGGTGATAGCTTGTTAAAATCCGCATTTGATTGCTTAATAAAACATGGTGTTAATGAAAATAGTATCGATGTAGTAAAAGTACCCGGAGCGTTTGAACTGCCTGTTACAGCCGATAGATTAGCCTCAAAGAAAAAATACGATGCAATAATTTGTTTGGGAGCTATTATCAGAGGTGCAACACCGCACTTTGATTTTGTTGCATCTGCAGCAAGCAGCGGAATATTAAATGTTTCTCAAAAATATTCGTTACCGGTTATTTTTGGTGTGCTTACCACAGATACAATCGAACAGGCAATTGAAAGAGCAGGATCAAAAGCGGGAAACAAAGGCTGGGATTCAGCTTTAACTGCTCTTGAGATGGCAGATTTATTTAAAATGATATAGACAATTTTTTCTACTTTTATTATTCATAATTTATTCTATTTTTATCCCAACAATTGAGAAGATATCGATATAATATTTACTGCATTTAATTAATAAGGATTTCCAATGAAAAATATCATATCACTCAGCGTTGTTTTGTTTTTTTCCATCACATTATTTCCGCAGCAGCAAACTAACTGGCAAAATTATGTAGATATGAAATCAGCAAAAGATATTGCCGTAACATCAGCAGGTGTTTGGGCTGCCGCACAAGGCGGTGCTTATTTTTTTGATACATCAGACAGCACATTTAAAACTTATAGTAAAGCTGCGGGATTAAACGGAACGGAACTTACCGCTATTGGAATTGACATTTACAATAAAGTTTGGTTTGGAAGTGCTGGTGGAATTATTGATGTTTATGATCCGCAAACAAATTCTTTCCGTTCTGTTCTTGATATTTACAATTCAGATAAAACAACAAAACGAATAAATGATATTTCAATCACGGGTGATACAGTTTTTGTTTCAACCGATTTTGGGATTTCCTTAATCAATTCAAGAAATTATATCTTTTACGATACTTACTTTAAGTTCGGTTCTTTCACTTCCAATATTAAAGTTAATAACATTTTGAATAATGGATTGATTTATGCCTCAACAGAAGCTGGTGTTGTTATACAAAAACCCGGAGCAATAAATTTATCTGCGCCAGAATCCTGGAATGTTTACAATCAAACAAACGGGCTGCCTTCAGGCGGATGTAGTATAATTGGTTTTTATAACAATATATTAATTGCAGGTACAAATTCCGGTTTGTTTTCTTTTGATGGAAATGGCTGGCTGCCATATTTAGGTTTATCAGGAAAAAAAATTATTGATCTGTTATCGGTTGGAAACTCTCTTTATATACTCGATACTCTTGGCACAGATAAAGTTTATCTTTATGATGGAGCAGCAGTTTCAGAATATTGGTCAACAAATACTCAAATAACTAAACTTGGTTATCAGCAAAATGCCGGATTAATTGTTGCTACTAAATCGGGTATAAATGTTAACAATAATTTTGTTTTTCCAAATGGACCAGCAGCAAATCAGTTTCCGAATATGACAGTTGATAAGGAAGGAAACTTGTGGTCTGCAAGTGGTAAGGATATTACCGGAGTTGGTGTTTATAAATATAATAGATCAAGTTGGGAAAACTATAACACACAGAGTTATCCGGATTTATATACCAATGCTTACTACTCAATTTTTGCAGGATCTGATAATTCTATTTATACAGGCAGTTGGGGGCAAGGATTTGCAAAAATTAAAAACGGTAACATTACAAGATTTCATGCCGGCAACACACCAATGGTCGGTATTATTGATAATCAAAATTTTATTGTCATAACCGGTTTTGCAGAAGATTCAAAAAATAATTTGTGGATAATTAACTTAGATGCAGCGGATAGAAAATCATTGTATTTACTGACACCGGATAGTATATGGTATTCATTTAGAAACCCTTTAGAACAGCATGTTGGTTATAGCGAAGTACATAATTTGGTTATTGATCAATATGGGACTAAGTGGTACTCTATGTCAGGTGATGGAAGTAATGGAATTTTCTACTATAATGAAAAAGGAACATACACAGATGTTTCTGATGATGTTTACGGATTTATTACAACACCAAAATTATCAAGCGATGCAATATACAGTTTAGATATTGACCGCAGAGGCGATCTTTGGGTAGGAACCAGTCAAGGTGTTAATATTATTAGCAATTTAAATTCTGTTCTTGCTTCCCCAAATCCACAATTAAATATTTCATCTTCTTTTTCAGTTAGGCAGCAATCTGTAAATGCACTTGCGGTTGATCCTTTAAATCAAAAATGGCTTGGTACAAACCAAGGATTATTTTTGTTGAGCACTGATGGCACCCAATTGCTTAAAACACTTAATACAAATAACAGCGCATTACTTTCGGATCAGATTGAAAGCATTGCAATTGATGAATCAACAGGAAAAGTTTATGTGGGAACTGTAAATGGATTAACCTCATTTGATACGCCATCAATACTGCCGGTTGAAAGCTTTGCCGGATTAAATATTTTTCCAAATCCACTCGTTATAAAAGATGGAAGCAATCTTGTTACAATTGATGGTTTGATAAGGAACACTGATATAAAAATTGTTACAGTATCCGGAAAATTAGTTCGTGAATTTTCATCACCCGGCGGGCGTACTGCTTTTTGGGATGGGCGCGATGATAGCGGAAACTTTGTTAGCAGCGGAGTTTATATTATTATTGCGTTTGATCAAGAAGGAAATAGTGTTGAAACCGGAAAAATTGCTGTATTACGAGATTAACTTTTTATGATTGATCTTTCAAATGTTTCTCTCCAGTTCGGCGGTAAATATCTTTTTAAAGATGTTAATTACAAAATTTCTTCTGGTGATAAAATTTCATTAGTCGGCGCTAATGGAACGGGAAAATCTTCTATTCTAAAACTAATTTCCGGACAGCTTCAACCTGAATCCGGCGAAGTTTTAAAACAAAAACGCATCTCCATCGGTTATCTTCCGCAAGATCATGTTACACACATTGGTAAAACACTTTTAGAAGAAGCATCTTCAGCTTTATCTGACATTATTGAACTGCAAAACAAGGAAATTTCTTTATCAGAGGCGTTATCAAATCCTAATCTTACAGAAGACGAACAAATGGATCTCGCGCATCAGCTTGGTGAAGTTCATCATAAGTTAGATGGATTGGATTCTTATTCTGCTGAGTCTAAAGTTGAAAAGATTTTACTCGGACTTGGTTTTGAGGAAGATGATTTTACAAGATTAACAGATCAGTTTTCCGGCGGCTGGCAGATGCGTATTGCTCTTGCAAAAATCCTTATCTCGCAAAATGATATTTTACTTTTGGATGAACCGACAAATCATCTTGATATTGATTCACTTGAATGGCTTATAGATTTTCTTAAAGCATACAAAGGCGGATTGTTAATTGTATCGCACGATAAAAATTTTATAAATCAGGTTACAAATCGCACACTCGAAATTTTTCTGGGTAAGTTTTATACTTTTAAAGGCGACTATGATTCTTATATAAAATATAAAACCGAGCGTGATGAACTTACTGTTCATCAATACGGGCAGCAGCAAAAAAAGATTAAAGAAACTGAAAAGTTTATTGAACGATTTCGATATAAAGCCACAAAATCACGACAGGTACAAAGCAGAATAAAACAACTTGATAAAGTTGAACTGATCGAATTACCTGAAGATAAAAGTGAAATCAATATTAGATTTACTGAACCTCCTCAAAGCGGCAGAACTCCGATTAAACTTATTTCAATCAAAAAATCTTACGGAGATAAAAAAGTTTTTAATGGAATTGATTTTGAAATTGAGAAAGGCGAAAAGTTTGCGTTCGTTGGTCCAAACGGAGCTGGTAAATCTACACTTGCAAAAATTATTGCGGGCGTAATCGATTTTAATTCCGGTGAAAGAATTTTAGGACACAACACAATTGTATCGTATTACGCACAGGATGTTGCAGATAATCTTAATCCAACTTTAGAGATTATTGAGACGGTTGATGGCATCGCAGAAGATAAAACTGTTGGGCAGCTTCGATCGTTACTTGGTTCATTTCTTTTTTCCGGTGATGATGTTTTCAAAAAGGTTGGTGTACTTTCGGGTGGAGAGAAAAGCAGAGTGGCGCTTTGTAAAATTTTGCTTACAAAAGCTAACTTTATAATTCTTGATGAACCTACTAACCACTTGGATTACACATCAAAACTTATTTTACAAAAAGCTTTGTTGGATTTTAAAGGAACATTAATTCTTGTTTCTCACGATGTAGATTTTTTAAGACCGATAGCTTCAAAAGTTATTGATATTAGAAAAGGAAATCTAAAAACATATCTTGGTGGTATTGATTACTTTCTATCAAAGCGTGATTTATCATCTCTTGAAAGAGATATTACTCCAACAATTAAAAAAGAAAAAAGTGATAATGTAAATCGTAAAGAACAAAAAAGAATTGAAGCTGAGTTAAGACAGCAGAAACATAAAGCAACAAAAGAATTATCAAACGACATTAAGCGTTTGGAAGAAAAAATAACTGCTTCTGAAAAAGAAATTAAGGAGCTGGAAGGAAAATTAGCCGATCCGGAAATCTACAGCGATGGAGATCTTACAAAAGAACTGACAAGCAAATTCAACAAAGCTAAATTAGACCTTGAAAATACTTTGAAAAAGTGGGAAACTCTTAACGAACAACTTTTTGAAATAAAGTCACAGTTTAATTAAAAAGTATAGTCAACCTTAAGGCTTGCCTGCACTTCTTAAATCTTAACTCCCAAAAATT
>JAGOXU010000214.1 GCA_018059515.1 Ignavibacterium sp. | reverse complement strand
TTGATTGGATATCCAACAAGATAAACAAACGTACCCCACTCAACTTCTTTTGCTTTTCCTGATGGATAATTAAATACCGGAAAAAAAATTCCTTTTTGAGCACCATATTTTCTTCCAATCAGTGCAATGTCAGAGCGTTCATCAATTGCAATAATTTCTACCTGGCTGCCTTCAGGAAAACCTGCAACATAAATTACTTGCTTTTCTTTTATTGAAATTGATTCGATATAATTTGTAGCGAATCCAAAATCATCAAACTTATATGCGATGATTGTATCAGGAAAAGTAATTGTATGTGCACAGGTTAATAGTGCAACATTTCCGTTTGCCGAATAAACGGTAACTGCGGTTCCAGCAGTTGAATTATCTGCAAGCGCTTCTTTTACCGCGATCTTATTTAAATCTTTATTTGCCAAATCTTTTAAAGTAAAATTGTCCTTACTATCAAAAACAAAAATTTTATAAAACGCTGTTGAGTTTACACGTTGGATTGTTTCACTGATTTTACTTAGCTCAACAGATGTGGATGTGTATGGAAATTCACTATCGTACTTTCCATCTTGTAATGTTGGATAAACTTTATCGTAGGTTGTAAACGAGCAGCCGCAAATTATTAACAGAATAATTGAAGAAATAATATTTAATGATATTTTTTTCATGTTTATTCAATAATTAATTAAGGAATATTGGAGTTGTGGAGTATCAAATTTTTAAAATTGATTTCTATGATTACTTTACTCCACAACTCCATCATTTCATTACTCCGCTGAATTATTATCCTTCGTGTTTTGTTTTAAAACCTTTTTGCATCCAGCCGCGTGCAAGAAACAAACCGATACTGCTGACCATAGCGATACAGCCATATATAAACCACATAGTTTCAGTGTTCATTTGTGATGGAGCAACTCCTTCAGGTGCATAATGCATTAAAAACCAGCCTGAGTATAAACTTGTAACAACTTTAGTTAAAAACCATGGAAACTGTCCGATACCCATGTAAATTCCTGTCATACCTTTAGGAGCAATTTCTGCAACCCATTGTAAAAATCTTGGCTGCCACATTGCTTCTCCAATCGTCATCAAAGTTAGGTACGCAAAAACTGTGTAGATGCTTGGACCGAGTGCAAGAATAAATGTTGGAGCCGCCATCACAAAAGTTCCATAGATCATCATTTTGTAAGTGTCTCGCTTTATGGTTAAGGCAGCAACCATTGGTGTTAGTATAAAAATTAAAAGCGGATTGAAGTTTGTAAAAAACTCAAAGTTATCTGATACAACACCGGTAAAGGCTCTTTTATAATAAACAGGCAGCGTTAACCAATTGTGTGCAAATAATGTTTGCACTGGAATTAAAATGAAAATGAAAAACATAAATCTTAAATCTCTAATAGGAAAATTTTTGAGATAGAACATTATTCTTTCTTTTGCGGATTTTTCATCTTCAGCTTTTTTATCAGCTTCAATTTGTTCTTTTGTTTCTGTGCTAACTTCCTGAATTGTTTTCTCGATTGTGTTTTTTGAAAGAATAACCGCGACAACAATAATTCCTAAAACAGTTAATCCAACATAAACCCACATTACAGCCAACATACCTTGTTGATCATTTGAAAATGCTTTTCTAATTGGCGGCGCGATAATTCCCGGAAGAAATCCTCCAAGATTCATTATTGCATAAAGCATTGCATAACCCATAGCAGAAGTTTTTTCAGTTGTAAATTGTTTTACGGCTGCATAACAAGCAGGCTGATAAATTCCGTAGCCTAAAATAATTCCCACCAACCCCAGCATAGCAACCAAATGTGCAGATGACCATAATCCGGTATTAGAAGTTATTGTTGGACCGAGGGTTAAAAAAACTCTGCCAAACAACATAAGTATTAATGCATATATAAGAGATCTTCGTACACCAATCCAATCAACAGTAGCGCCTAAAAACAGCATTGCAAGTGTAATGCCCGCTGTTTGAAATCCAACCATTTGTCCGGCGTTAATATCATCAAGCTTAACAAAATCTGTAAAATAAATAACCAAGTATCCAACAACACCAAAGTATGTTAATCCTTCAAGCAGGTAAGATAGATTTATTCCCCATAGCGCACGAGATGAATGGAAAAGATCTATAAATGGTTGTGTAATTTCTTTCAGTGTACTTTTAAATATATTTGATTCATTGTTTTGTTCAGTTGGCAAGTTATCAGGCATATAATTCTTTCTTCAAATAGTTTTAATTGTTTACTAATTATTGTAAGGCAGTGTAATTGTAAAAGTTGAACCTTTGTCTTTTTCACTTTTAACGCTTATGGTACCCTCGTTTTTTTCTACAAACTCTTTACTTAGCAGTAATCCAAAGCCGGTGCCTTTTTCATTTTTTGTTCCTTCAGTAGAAAATTGTTTTTCAATTTTAAAAAGTTTTCCCTGATCTTCGGATGCGATTCCTACACCTGTATCTTTAACAAATACTTCGGCTTTATCAACATTTATTTTGCACCCAACAGTTATAGTTCCGCCATCGTGTGTAAATTTAATAGCATTAGATACAAGATTTCTTATTGATGCTTCAATCATATTTTGATCAGCGAAAACATTTATTTCGCAATCAGTATCTGTAATTAGTTCTATGTTTTTTGCTTCGAATGAATCAGAAAATATGCTTAGCACATGATTTACAATTCCGCCAAGTGAAAATTCGGATTTTTCAAAAGCAAAATTACCGGTTTGTAATCGAGACCATTCTAAAAGATTGGTAAGCAGATTAAAAAGATTTGTTGCGGTTCTGTGTAATGTTTTTGCAGAATCTTTTACTTCCTGCTCCGTTAAATCCTCAATATTGTTTGCAAGTAATTCAGAAAATCCCAATAAGGAATTAAAAGGATTTCTAAGATCGTGTGATATAATTGAAAAGAATTTATCCTTTGCTGCATTACTCTTAAGCAAATCTTCTGAATATTTTTTTAATTTTTCTTCAGCAATTTTTCTATCGGTTATGTCAGTAAGTGTTCCAACAATTTTTGCTTTACTTTTACTATCAGACACCAGCGAGCCATTTGATGCAGCCCATGCAAGTGTTCCATTTTTTTTTATAACTCTGTGCTCAAGCGAGTATGATTTTATTTTACCGTTCAAAAGATTTGACAACAACTCGCGTTTTTTATTATAATCTTCAATTGGTAAAAGATTACCCCAGCCTTTATCTTTTACTTCCTGCGCAGAATAGCCAAACACTTTGGCTAAGGATTCTTCGCCATCAATTTCAAAAGTTGCGGGATCAATTTCATAAACACCGGCTTTACCGGCTTTGATAACCATCTCATACTTTTTGTGGGCATCACTAATTTTTTGCTGAAGTTTATAATTGGTTAATCCCAATTCTACTGATCGTATAAGGTTGTCAAATCCAAATGGTAAAGAAAAATATGCTATTGGATTTGTAGTTTTAGCCTTATCGTAAGCTGCTTTGTCATCATCGTAGGAGATGTAGATTACAGGAATATCTAACTTTTTCTTGATTAATGATATGGCTTCGATTCCAGCAAAATGAGTATCGAGATTTACACCGATTATAATAAGATCAGGATTGGATTTTGATGCGAGTGAAACTACTGATTTAGATTCTGCCTCTGATACAACAACCGAGTACCCTTCATTGATTAATATTGATTCAAGGTTTTTTACAGCACTATGTTCTTGTACGCAAAGCAGAATATTTTGGTGGTTCATACAAACTCATAATAATTTGAGAAACTTGGTGAAATAGTTACGAACAAATAAAACTTAAATCAAACTATAATGTAAAGTTAAAAAGGAAATACATTAATGCACACAATAAACTAAATCATTTTTCTTTGCTTTAAACCGCGCAAACCTTGCAAGCCGCCGGTGTGTATTGCAATTATAGTGCTGTTTGCAGGAAAGAAATTATTTTTTATCAAATCATAAATTCCATAAAACATTTTACCTGTATAGATTGGTTCTATGGGAATGTTATGCTGTTCTTCAAAAGTTTTGCAGAACTTGTTTAGCTCACCGTTGGTTTTTGCATATCCTCCAAAGTGATAATCCAGATTTATCTGAAAGTTATTTAGATTTTCTTTTTGATAATACGAAAGAAGCGAGCGGATATTTTGATAAAGAAACTCGCCGCCTTTAAGAACTGAAAAGCCGAGTGCAAAAGATTTAGAATTTAATCCTAATATTAATCCTGCAAGCGTTCCGCCTGTGCCGCACGCAGAACAAACAAAATTAAAATTGGTTGTAATGCCGGGAATAATTTCCGCACAGCCTTTTATTGCAAGATGATTTGAACCGCCTTCCGGAATTAAATAAAAATCTCCAAATTTATTTCTTAGTTCATCAATAATGTTTTTATCATATTTATTTCTGTAAGATGTTCTATCAAGATATTTGAATGTCATTCCATTTTCTTGTGCAGAGTTTAATGTTGGATTAAGCGGTAAATGTTCTTCACCGCGAATAACTCCGATTGTATTAAATCCATATTTTCTACCAGCGGCTGCAGTTGCGTGAATGTGATTTGAATAAGCGCCGCCAAATGTTAGGAGAGTTTTATAACCAAGTTTTTCAGCTTCGATAAGATTGTATTTTAGTTTATAAAATTTATTACCTGAAATAAATTCATCAGTTAGATCTTCTCGCTTTATAAAAAGTTTAATCTGTTTCTGTTCAAACAATGGATCAAAAATTTCTGTGAGTGGAGTTATGGGATTATTGATTATCATTAATTCTAAAATAATTTTTCATTTTTCTCTGCCTGAAAGCGTTTGAAGTTCCCCTCCTATATGAAGTAAGAAGGTTTATTTAAGTATATGTATTATTATCTACCGTGATAAATTATTCCATTTTCTGTATCTGAAATAAAAACCTCCTTTCCATCTGTCCATACTCCCCAAAAAAGAGATAAAGGATCGACTGTATGATTAGGAACATTAATGTTAATCCTTATCCAATCAGCCCCATCAAAATGATAAATCAAATATAATTGACCAACTGCAAATACATTTTTGGATGATTGAATATAAATGGATCCTAATCCAAATGCCGAAGTAGTCGTAAGTTCACGATGCCAGCCATTCAAATCAACATCACCATTACTTTTCAACGAAGTTGAAATAATGCCATCCTCAAAAGTTTTTAATTCATTTTGTCTAGCCCACAGACCAAGTCCAAATTTAATTGGATAAACCGGAGATTGATCTATATTTAAGAAATTCCCTTCCTTGAACAGGTAGAGTTTACGTGGGGTATAATCACTCCAAGGACTATAAGTAGTTAAATATAAATATTGGTCATTTCCAGAAATTGAACCAACAATAATGCTGTCAGCAACTTTAAGGGTATTCCAGTTGCTTCCATTGTAATGTAATGCATATTCATAACCACCAACCCAAATATTATTTGCTGCGGTACCATAAACACAATATAAGTTAGCATTTAATGCTGCTACATTTGGCGGTGTTGCCTCAACCCACTGACTGCCATTATAATGCATAATAAATGCACTGAGTGTTCCAAAGTTTATTTTTCTACCAAATGCCCAAACATTGTTTTGTGCAGTACCCCAAACAGAATAAACAACTTTGTTACCATTACCCGCAGTGATTGGTGTACCTTCTGTTGCTCTTGACCACTTCACTCCATCGTAATGCCAAAGACAATCTCTTACATCTGAGGCATCACCATTAGCGCCCCATACATCTACTGCTGAGCTTCCCCAGATGGATTCTAATTGGATAAGACTTGGAATGTTACCGTAGTCAATGCTGTCGATACTCCAGACATAATCACGTTTGCCAGGT
>JAGOXU010000213.1 GCA_018059515.1 Ignavibacterium sp. | reverse complement strand
GAGTTCTCAACAAAAATAGCTAATGGATTCTTTCTATATATTTCTAACATTAATGATGTTTTACCTGATCCATCAAACCCAGTGACTGAAAAAACTTCGTTACTTGTTTTATCATTTAGATAAGTTATTAGAATATTAAAAGCATCTTTTCTATCACTAAATACTTTTGCAGGAACTAAATCTTTAACTATTTCAAAATCAATCGGTAATTGTAAATCTAAAATTATTTGCAGCGCATTTTTGTAACGATCTTCAGGATTTTTTTTGATCAATTTTTCAATTACACTTATTAACTTCTTCGAATAGATTGAATTACCTAAAACAAATTCATCTTCAATATGTGATTTATAGATGTCTAACTCTTTATCGCTTTCAAATGGAAATTTTCCGTAAACAATTCTATACAGCAGAATTCCCAATGAATAAAAATCAACTCTGTAATCATGATTTTCATTTTTTAATAGTTCAGGTGCGATATAATAAGGTGTGCCTTGAATGCTCTTTTCAAAATCTGTTACTGTATGCTTTGCAAATCCAAGATCAATAATTTTTATTACGGGGTTTCCATTTTGTTCAGCAACAAGAATGTTTTCTGCTTTAAGATCGTAATAGATGTAGTTTGATTGATGGAGGTAATAAAGAACAGAACAAATCTGCTTGATAATTTGATTCAGTTTTTTTTCTTCTTTTAAACCGGAATAACTTAACAAAGCAGTTGGCGGAAAATATTCCATCGTTATAAATTGAGAATATTTTTCAATCTCATTTTCTTCATCCTCATCTGTAATCAAAACGTTATTCAGTTCAAATGATTTAATGATATTTGGATGATCGAGTTTTTGTAGAATAAAAAATTCTTCCCAAAAAAATTCTTTTTCTTCGTTTGATGCTGATACAGGAAGAAACTTTGCAGCAACTTCTCTTTCCGGAAACTCAGTATCAATTACACTAAATACTTTACTTCTTCCTTCGCCTAATTTTTTGCTAACTATGTATCTTCTATTTATCATTTTTAATTTGCCGCAGGATTAAAATGTTTATTAATATTCCTGCCAATTTCATTTATGCTTAGTAAAGAAACAATAAGAACTAAACCGGGTATAAATATTAACCACCAGGATTGTGTTATATATTGCTGCCCTGCTTCAATCATCGCACCCCAGGATGGATATTCTGTTCCTGTTCCCAATCCAAGATAACTTAATGCAGCTTCTGCAAGTATAACATTACCAAGCAGAAAGATTAAATTAACACTTACAGGAATAATAATAGCGGGTAATATTTCCCGAATTAAAAGTTTAGTGTTTTTTAATCCAACTAACTTTGCAGATAAATAATACTCTTTATTTTTAATTGATAACATTTCACTTTTTGCAATTTTAAATAAACTCATCCAGCCAGAAAACCCTAACACAATAATAACTGAAAAGATGTTACTGCCAAATAAAGCAATAATAAGAACAACTAAAAATATTGCGGGAAAAGAAAGAAACAAATCCGTAACTCTGCTTAAAACTAAATTAATTATTTTACCTCTTTCAACCGCAATAAACGCAAAACCAAGTCCTAAAATAAAGGATACAACAACAGCTCCCAATCCTACTATCAATGATATTCTTGAACCGTAAACAATTCTTGTAAAAACATCTCTTCCAAATTCATCTGAGCCAAGCAAAAATATTTTGGATTTTACTTTTGGATAATCAAATGTATTTACTAATTCCTTTTTATCAATTTCATATTCAACTCCAGACTGATAATACTTAAAGGATGATCCAACAACTACACTGTCAATAAAAATTAAATTTTTATTATATGATTTCGGAATTACCTCATCAATTAAAATATTTAATTTGCCGTTGTTTGATTGTGTGGTTTTAGATTCTTCTTTAATTTCTATATACGATACGGATGAAAATGGCGGTAATAGTTTTGTTACGGAAATATTTTTTTGAAAATCCGGATGCTGCTTTGTAATAATTGGGGCAAGCATAAAGCAAGCCGTTAACATCATTAAAACTGAGTTTGCTAAATTTAATTTATGGGAAAGCAATTGCCTAATTTTTTTTGAACTTAGCATTAGAATTGGCAGTGTGATAATTAGTAATAAAGAAACAATGTTATCAATTACAGATAAACTAAGCTGAGCCAAAACGTTTTCTGATTTTATAAAAAAAGATTGGATAATTACAAAAAGTAGATTCATCAACTCATATAAAAATGATATCCTTAAAATTATTATCAATAAAATGATAACAAGTGCAAAGTGCCATATTTTAATTTTAGCAAACATTAATTTATAAGCTCTTTAATAAATCGTTTATCCATTTTTATTTTTATAAGATCGGCAGCTAAGTTTGATGCTATCATCATAAATCCAGCAATAAAAGTACACGCAGTTACAAGCGGAAAATCACGATTGAAAATTGCATTAACAGTTAGTCTCCCCATTCCGGGCAAGGAAAATATAACTTCAGTTAGCAAGGCGCCACCGAGTAAAACTCCGAATTCAATCCCTGCAATTGAGATAAGCGGCTGAATTGCGTTTGGCAGTAAATGATTTTTAAATATTTCTTTTTCGATAAATCCATTTGCTCTTAAGCTTGTAATAAAAGCTGAGTTTTCAACCGAGATTAAATTATCTCTTAGATATTTAAAAAACACTGCTGCACCTGCATAAGAAAGTGTAATCATCGGTAAAATAAGATGAAGCGAGTGATCAAAAATATTTTCGATAAAACTTAAATCATCTTTAAAAATTGTATTAATACCAGATGTAGGAAAAATATTTAACTTTACTGCAAAAACGTAAACAAGGATTAATCCAACAACAAAAGTTGGAAGTGAAAAAGCAATGATGGATAGATTAGAAAATAGTTTGTCAATAAATTTACCACGTTTGTTGTAAGCATATTTTGCAAGAAAATATCCAAGCAGTAATTGTATGATAAAACTGATTGAAGAAAATATTAATGTGAAAAGAAAATAATCTTTTACTACTTCAAATACAGGCTTGCGATAGTTATAAGAAATTCCAAAATCACCGGTAAAAATATTTTTGACAAATGATATATACTGTGTGTAAATCGGTTGGTCTAATCCAAAGGATTTTGTTACTTTTTCTGAAAGCTGCTGACTTAATTTGGGAGAAATATATTTTTGGGCGGGATCACCGGGCGCTAATCTTACGAGTAAAAAAATAAATGTTACTAATAAAAACAGAACAAGTATTGAACTTGCAATTCTTTTTGTTATTGCTTGGTAAAAATCTTTTTTCATTCGCAACCATTAATAACAACTGTTAAAATAGATGAATTTACTTCCATGATATAAGTAGCTTAAATACTAATAAATCTTGGGTTAATTTATTATTTTGAATAACAAATAAAAAATTTAATAATGCTTACAGTCGATCTAAAAAATATTTCACTTAAAAATAAAATTGAAAGCCGGGAACTTTTAAAGAACATTCATTTTACTTTAAACGGAAAAATGATTTATACCATCCTTGGTAAAAACGGCAGCGGAAAATCTACGCTTATAAAATCACTTACTGGTTTGCTTAATGAAGAGTTGTACAAAGTAAATGGTAATGTTCTTTGGTTTGATGAAAATATTTTTAAGATGAAATACGATCGCTTAATTAAACTACGAAGAAACGAAATAAAATATGTTTTACAGGATTTAACAAACAACTTTGATCCTCTAAAAAAACTAAAGTATTATTTTGGTAAATCAGAAATTGATGAGAAAATAATTTCAAACAGTTTAAAAGATTTTCTGCTTCCGGATTATCAAACCATTTCAGCTCTTTACTCGTATGAAATTAGCGGTGGAATGGCGCAGCGTTTAAGTTTAATGTTAGCGATTCTATCTAATCCCAAACTTTTAATTTTAGATGAGCCAACATCCGCAATTGATTATGCAAACATTAATCTTATAAAACTTAAATTATTGGAATTCAAAAAAGCTGGCGGCTCAGCACTTATAGTTACACATGATATAAGCTTTGCAAAAGAGATTTCTGATGAAATTGCTTTTTTACATGAACACAGATTAACTGAGTTTGTTGCAGCAAATAATTTTTTTGAAAATGCCGAACAAAAACCTTACAATAAATTTCTTCAATCTTTCAAAGAACTTCAATGAAAGATTTAATTCTAAAGGTTGAAAATATTTCTTTTGAAGTTGATAAGAAGAATAGCCTCTTCGGATTTCAATCTGTTGAGATACTGAAAAATATTTCTTTTGAAGTTGAAAGAGGAAAAATACTTGGCATTTCAGGTCAATCAGGCAGCGGAAAATCTACAATTGCAAAAATTTTAGCTGGAGTTATTGTTCAAACTTCGGGTAAAATAGAAAAATCTTTTAATAAAGATTGGCGTAATTCTTCTCCCAAACCTGTGCAAATACTATTTCAAAATGATGGCGAATTAATAAATCCTTTTAGAAAAGTAAAAGATGTTTTAAATGAAGCGTTTGAACTTAAGTTTAAAATGAATAAAAATTATTCTGTCGAGATAGATAATATTTTTTCGCACTTCAATTTTAATCCACAATTAAAGGAACGAAAGGGATCGCAGTTAAGCGGTGGAGAAAAACAGCGCATTGCACTTGCAAGAATAATTATTGCCGAACCTGAGATTTTAATTTTAGATGAACCGTTTTCTTCGCAAGATGTTGAATCGCAACTTAGCATTCTAAATCTTATTAATAGGCTAAAAGAAGAACTCAATCTTACAATCATTTGCATTTCACACGATTTAAATATTTTAAAACATTTTTCTAATTCGATATTAATAATGTATAATGGCAAAATAGTCGAGAGTGGAACAACAAAAGACTTGATTGATAATCCAAGTAATGAATACACAAAATTTTTATTAAACGCTCAATCTTTAAATCTAACCGAAGCTGAAATACAATCTTTCCATAAAAACTATGAGCAAAACTAACGCGATACGAATTCTTGAATCGCATAAAATTAAATTTGAAACCCTTTCTTACGAAGTTGATGAAAATGATTTAAGCGGAGAAACTGTTGCTCTAAAAATTGGCACTGATGCTGAAACAGTTTTTAAAACCCTTGTTTGTATTGGTGATAAAACCGGACATATAGTTTTTTGCATTCCGGTTACCGAAGAATTGAATTTAAAAAAGGCTGCGATTGCAAGCGGAAATAAAAAAGTTGAAATGATAAAACTAAAAGATTTGCTTCCATTAACAGGCTACATTCGCGGTGGTTGCTCTCCAATTGGAATGAAAAAACTATTCCCTACTTACATCGATGAGACCGCACAATTGTTTGATGAAATATCCATAAGTGCCGGCGTAAGAGGAACACAAATAAAATTAAACCCTGATGATTTGTTGAAAATAGTGAGTGGAAGTTATGTTGAATTGGTATAGAGCAAATTTTATTTAATCATCAACATCTTCTTACTTGAAACATAACTTCCGGATTGTAAACGGTAAACATAAACTCCGCTAGCAAATTGCGATGCATTAAAATCTACTTCGTAATAGCCTGGTTCTTTTTGTTCGTTTACCAATGTGGTTACTTCGTTTCCAAGAATATCATAAATCTTTAGCGTTGTAAAGTTGTCACCCTTAGCCTGTCGAAGGGCGACATTTGGGATGCTATACCTAATTTTTGTCGCCGGATTAAACGGATTGGGATAGTTTTGTTCTAATTTATATTCCGTTGGTACACCGTAGTTTAATATTAATTGTTTTGTTAGATAGATACTTTTGTTGTCAGTAATTAAAAACTCAATTGTATCTACCGTAGCATTTCCAATATTATAATTTACATCAAACG
>JAGOXU010000047.1 GCA_018059515.1 Ignavibacterium sp. | reverse complement strand
GTATTCAACAGGTGAATTTAAATTTTGATTTGCTTTTATCTTTTTAGGAGCTTTATTTCCTGTGCAGGCTACTATATTCGATTCGTATGTGCCCGGCAATTCACTAAATGCAATTACTTTATAAAAAAGGTTATCAGCTTCGTCACCGATAACGCTAAATTGCATTTGTAAATCTTTGTATTCTTTAGCTGAGGTTGTTGCAATAAGCACCCATGAACCATTTACACCAAATTTTCTATATACTCTGTAATTTGCACCAGAACCAAGTGTAGGGTGTGCTCCCCAAACTAATCTTGGGTTATCTGAATCATAAGACAAAAATAAACCCTTTTGCCAGCTATAAAGATTGAATGTAACATTTTGACCCAAAATTAATTTTCCTTCACCTGTTATAAAGCCTTGATGACGTAAGTTTATTATTGAATTATTTGCAACTGTTAATGTTTTTAAATCTGAAATATTAATCTCACCTGTTACAAGGTTTGTCCCACTCCAATTTAAGTTTGAAGTTAATGATTGTTTACCCCAAGCTATTGTTTGCAAAGGATCTCCAATAACATCATTCTGCCAGGCGATGTAATTAATACCTTGATAGATTGCATCAACTATTGAATAACCCATTGCATAAGCAGGATAAGAATCACCTTCTCTGAAAATTCCCCATATAAGTGGTTCATTAACATTCCCGCCGCCGCCTGAACCGTTCATTATTACAAAATCTGACAAATGACCAAAGTGCGAATGCCATTTGCCATAACTTAAAGCGTTGCCACTTTCCCAGGTATTAAATATAGCTCCATTTGCATAATTAAATTGAAGTTGAGACCAGATATATGACGAATCCCAGAAAGCATAATATCCGTGAGAACTATAACCGATTACATTATCATTGTCAGAAGTTATATTGGCAACTAAATCATCATAACGGTAGTTAAATCCCAATTCTAATAATCTAGTTGCTGCTAAGGGCATTGTTGAATATTTCATTACAGGAGGGTTTAATGAAATGGGCTTATCATCCAATATCCATTTTTTCCCACCACTTTTATCTGTAACGGAAATTCTATCAATTAAATCTATTACATCATCATAAGTATCACCGTCTAAGCGCGAAACTAAATAATTTAAATACCACCCGCCTGAGTTTACAAAATGCTGGGATTTAAACCTATAATTCATTGTTGGTGGATAATCAACTCCGAGATATGGGTTAGTATAATATCCTAATGTATGGTTATAAGAAGTATTATATAAAGTTAAAATATCGCGCTCATCAAGCTGATTCATAAGACTTAATAATGCACAGACTGAGGCACCTTTTCGAGAATAATTAGCCGAAGGACTTAGGCGGTAGGGAAGCCCTTTAATTAAAACCACATATCTTATGTCCTCGGTTAGATTATTTTCTTCCATATAATTTTTGATAGGCGTTTCAATATAATCTTTATAGTAAAGCCAATGAGCTTTTCCAGTTGAACCTGGTGGTGGAACCCAGCTTACAATCACTTCACCGTCTTCTGCAAGATAATTACTACCATCGTCATTAAAATTTACAAGGTAAGCCCCGCCCTCCTGACCATAATTCACAGAAAGTGGAAGATCAGATAACGGACATATATTAATTGAAGGAATATTTCTTACCTGTTGATAATAATTTGCAACTGTTTCCGCATTTTCAATATTTGCATTATAAACCACAAGAATTTCAGAAGGCAATGGTAGATTTGCATTAGTTTGATCTTGCTCAAGCATATATTCAGGGTTAGGTCCCTCACCACCCTCAAGTTGAGCAAAAATTGTTGAGCTTATTAAAAGAAATAATAATAAGAAAAAAATATTTTTCATTTCATACCTCATTTTATTTAATTACAGATATTTTTTTAACAGCAGCATACCCGCTGGTTGTAAACAGTCTGTAAAAGTATATACCTGAACTCAATTCATCTCCTTTCAATTTTACAGTATAATACCCCGGCTGTTTTTTTTCATTCACTAATTCTTTAATCATTCTACCTGTTATATCGTATAAAGAAATATTAACAATCGTTTCGATTGGCAACATGTAATCAATATTTGTTTCAGGATTAAAAGGATTGGGATAGTTTTGCTCTAACGAAAACTTTGTTGGCGAATTTATTTCCACTTCAATTGTGTTTGTGTATTCATACGTTCCATCAAAATCTATTTGCTTTAATCTGTATTGATATTTCCCTGTTTCTAAATTCTTATCAACAAAAGTATATGCTTGTGGTTCTGTTGTTGTAACTTTGCCATTTACAAAACCGATGTTTATCCATTCCTCATTTTTCGTCTCTCGTCTTTCGATTTGAAATCCCTGGTTATTAATCTCTGAAGCAGTAACCCAGCTAAGTAAAACATTGTTATTGTTTAATTCAGCAGCAAATGATACAAGTTCTACTGGTATTGTTCGTCCCGGCGTTTTATATACACCATCTAAATGATTCCCTGACCAAATATAACCACTTGAGTCAATTGCAAGCTTAAACGCCCCTTGACCTGGCAATCCATAATTTGACCAGGAAATACCATTATTAGATGAAATAAATACATAACCCACTGCAGCATAGATATCGTCATTTGTATCTAATACAAAATCAATTGGACATGAAAGATTAGAAAATGTATTTGTATTCACCCAGTTGGCACCATTATCTATCGTCTTATAAACTCCACACGAACCTAATCCAGGATCGTAAGCACTTGCAAGTACAGATCCGTCTTTTAAATAGATCATTGCATCTATGCCAAGTAAAGTATGCCTTTCCCAATTCGAACCTAAATCTGTGGAACGATAAATACCAAACCAAGAGGCACAAAGGTTACCAAAAAACATATAGCCGTTATTATTTATTCCTATAAATCTTGCACAGGGATCTGTATAATTTGTGCTTTGCCATGTTATCCCGTTGTCTGTTGATCTATATACACCATAATAATTACTTACATATATAAAACCACCCGGCTCATTTGGGATTACAGTGACATCTTCAAAATTATTTATTGGGCCACCATTTAATGTGTCTGCAAATCCTACCCAATTTTCTCCTCCATCAGTTGATTTATACAACCCGAATCCTGGGTAATTGGCAGAACCACATAAATATATATATCCTGCATAATCTATAAAAAGCTTGTAAACATCTCCTATTTGTAGTCCATTATTTTTAAATTCCCAAGAAACTCCGTTATCAGTTGATTTAAAAATACCTGTCCAGGAAGCTACATAAACATTCCCGCTGTCATCTACTGCAATATCATATATTTCTTCACCTGCTAAACCCATAAATTGCCATTGTGGGGTTTGTGCCAGAGTATTGAAAGTAAAAAATGTAACTAGTAATACGGTTTTTAATTTGATATAAGAAGATATCCACAATAAAGAATACAACTTACTTAATGAAGAGATTTGTTTTTTTGTTTGCATAACATCTAACTCCTTATTTTATTCTATCAAATATTGAGCCTAATTATTAAGTTTAAATTAAATCAAAAAACAAGACCAATCAAAATTTGGTTGTAAAAAAGTATTATGCTTAAGAAAGAATTACTGTGAAAATATTTCACACAAAAATTTAACCTATCTCTGTCATCTATAAAAAATATTTACCGCTCATATAAAATCTAAAATAAAAATTTATTTATAAAGTAACTTTCGGAAAAGAAAATCAATCTAAATCAAAAAGCACGGATTTTATGATCAAACTTATACCACTTTTTATTATTGTATTTACTGCTTTTCTCTTTGCAACCGAAGTAAGCAAGAACGAAAACAAATCTTTAACTCTTATAAGGATTGATAAAAAGATAAATGTTGATGGAATTGTTGATGATGTTTGGAATCTTGCCGATTCAACAACAAACTTTTTTCAATTAGAACCTTACTTCAATCAGCCAACATCTGTAAAAACTGTTGCAAAGGTGCTTACTACTGAAGAAGCTATTTACTGTTTAATGATCTGTTATGATGATAGAAACTACATCCAGGCAAATGCAGGTATGCAGGATGGATTTACCGGTGATATCGCTTCTGTAATGCTTGATACTTTTGGCGATAAGCAAACGGCATACAAATTTGCTATGAACGCCTCGGGCGTAAAATCAGATTCCCGTATGCTTGATGACGCACGTAACCGTGATTACAGTTGGGATGGAATATGGGATGGTGCATCTAAAATTTATAATTGGGGTTTTGTTGTTGAAATGAAAATTCCATACAAATCAATAAAGTATGATAAAAATTTAACTGAGTGGGGACTAGATTTTGACCGCTGGCGGTCTTACAACAAAGAGGATATTTATTGGTGTGAGTATGAACAGAGTGAAGGACAAAGAATTTCTAAATTCGGCAAGCTCATTTTTGAGAACTTTAAGCCGACTGTTACGGGATTAAATCTTGAGGTTTATCCCGTTGGGCTATCCAAAATAAAATATTTAGGAAACAATAAATATGATGTTGATCCTACCGTTGGCTTAGATGTTTTTTATAACCCATCAGAGCAATTAACATTTCAGCTAACTGCTAATCCTGATTTTGCACAAATAGAAGCCGATCCATTTGATTTTAATATCTCGCGTTATGAATCTTACTTTTCTGAAAGACGACCATTTTTTACAGAAGGAAATGAAATTTTTAATCCTGCCGGCAGACAGCGAAACTCAGGTTTTTACAGACCATTAGAACTTTTTTATTCCAGAAGAATTGGAAAAATATTGCCCGGCGGAAAACAAGTTCCATTAAACTTTGGTACAAAAGCATTTGGAAGATTTAATGATTGGGAGTACGGCGGCTTTGTAGCAATGACCGGCGAAACAGATTACTTTGATGATGATCAAAATCTAACAGAACCGCAAGCATTCTTTGGGTCAGCAAGAATTAAAAAACAAATATTAGATAATTCATCAATCGGTGTGTTGATGGTTGCAAAGCAAACAAAAGAAAACACACTCGGAGTTGTTGATATTGATGGTGCATTCCGTGGCTCTGATTGGCAGCTTGCATATCAATTTGCAAGATCGTTTGAAAATGAAAATGGTGATTATGCCGCTTCAATCGGATTTACAAATAGTAATAATTTCTGGGGTAACCTGTTTCGTCTTAGAGCAATCGGAAAAGATTTTAATGTTGATCAAATTGGTTATGTGCCATGGCAAGGAACTCTTAATTCTGTTTATTTAACTGGTCCCAAATGGTACTTGAATGATGGTGCGATAAGAAATATATTCCTGTATTTCGGTCCTGCAATAAACTATGAAGATGCAGATTTGTTTACAGATTATTCTGCAGTAGTAGGATTTAACATGCAATTTAGAGATGGCTGGGGATACGAAATAAATACAGATATTGGCAAAAGTAAAGATGAAGGAATAGATTATAATTCTTACAGTGTTAACCTAAGCTCTTGGTTTAATCTATCACAAAAATGGAATGCTAATGTTTGGGGCGGATATCAAAGAACATATAACTTTGATAGAGAGTATTTGGCTTTTTATTCCTGGTTTGGTTTTTCTGCAGAATGGAAAGCGCTTGATATTTTGGAAGTCGGTACATCTTACGATATGTTTATTGAAGGAAACCCAGATGGAAATATTGAAGACATTACTTACAACGCTCGTCCGTTTTTTTCTATAACTCCTGTTAACAATTTAAACTTTAGAGTTTATGTGGATAATGTTTTTGTAAGATCATCTGACAGAATGGAAAGAATTATTGCCGGATTTTTATTTAGCTGGAATTTCTTGCCAAAGAGCTGGATATACCTTGCGATAAATGAATTTCAGAACAGAAGCGATGAATATGATGTAAACAATAATTTGCTGCCTAACAGAATGCACACAACAGACCGTGCAGGGGTTTTTAAAATAAAGTATCTGTATTACCTCTAATAAAAAAGGCGATCATTAGTTGATCGCCTTTTTTAGTTAATTATTTAAAAACGGTTAATCTAAATTTATCCAGTAGCGCGTTTTAGTTTTTTAAGAAACAGTCTTAGAATTATTGCTGCAAAAAATGAAGTAATTACCAGCAGCAAGAAAAATTGCCATAGTTCCCAATTTTGATAGAATCTTCCCACGAAACCTGATAGGTAATTACCAACAGCCGTTGCACCAAACCAACCACCCATCATAAGCCCTTTCATCTTTGGCGGTGCAACTTTAGAAACAAATGAAAGACCCATTGGACTTAAATGTAATTCTGCAATTGTTAAAGTAAAATATGTTCCCATTAACCAATATGCTGATACTGTTATTGAAGAGCTTCCGCCAGCAAGAGAAAGCATAGATGGCAAGCCAGTTACTGCAAATACCATTATTATGTATGCTAGCCCCGTGATAATCATACCTATTCCTATTTTCGCCGGTGATGACGGCTCTTTCCCTTTTTTATTTAGAAATGCAAACCAACCAACTATAATCGGCGTAAGAAGAACAATGAACATAGGATTGAATGATTGAAATTGTTCGGGTGCAATTTCATTATGATCACCTAATAAGTTTAATTTAATAATTATAACTATTATTCCGATTACAGCTAACAGACCGCCAAGACCTTTTGCTTTTGCTGTTTTGGATACAAATGCTGCCGCCCCCCCCAGCAGTATGAAAAGAATAGCGTGTAATCCGATAACATCAAAAAGCAAAAATGTAAATTTGCCAACAAACACATCTGTATAATCTCTTGCAAATAAAGAGAGTGCCGAACCGTTTTGATGAAACGCCATCCAGAAGAAAATCACGATAGCAAAAATTGTCATCAAAGCAATAATTCTTTCTTTTTCCTGCGGTTTTGTTAATACAATATCAACATCAGAATTATCTCTGTCTTTAGCCTTGTAATCTGCATTCGCATAATGTTTTTTGAAAACTATAAATATTAATAGAGAGATAACCATTCCGGCTGCGGCAACAGCAAAGCCTGCATTATAGCCTTCTGCAAGTGTTAAGTTAAAGTTTTCCATTAAAAATTTTTTGATACCCGCAGCAGCCATTGGTGCATAAAAGGCTCCAATGTTTATTCCCATATAAAAAATATTATATCCTGCATCTTTAAGTGATCCCTGTGTATGAGCATAAAGATTTCCAACTAGCACGGATATATTAGCTTTAAATAATCCGTTTCCAACGCTGACCACAAACAATGCTATATAGAGTTGAAGTGGTGAACTTGTTGGGACAGCCATCATCACATAACCAATTGTCATTACAATTGCCCCAATTGTAATTGTTTTTCCGTAACCCAATACGTTGTCGGCAAGCCATCCACCAATCAGTGGAGTTATATAAACGCCGGCAAGAAAAAGACCGTACACATTTGTAGCAGTAGCGGCATCCCATTTGAAATTTTCCTGCATGTAATAAACAAAAATGGCGAGCATAGTATAAAACCCAAAACGTTCCCACATCTCAGTAAAAAAAAGGACATATAATCCTTTTGGATGGCCTTTAAACATAACACCTCCTGCAAGTTGCTTGATTAAGTGAGTTGATTTTCCCCGTTATGAAATTAAAATTGGCATATTTTTGAGAAATACAAATAAAATTCATTCAGATAATAATTAGTAGTTAATTCTATTGAAAATTAAGAAGTTTTAATTGGAATAGCCAATCAAATAATAAAGTATTCATTCAAAAAATAATAAAAACAATAATCAAGAAAACAACTATAGTTTTTACAGATATTGAGACATAATGTGTATAACTTTTTTTAAGCCAACCCCAAATCTTAGAAACTATTATCATGAGAGTAATTAAAATAACTGCAGATATTGTTGCTTCTATTCCGTTTAGTTTTGTTCCAATAATCATTGCCAGACTGTTTCCGTCCCAAAACATTCCATAAATAGTTATTAGATGCAGCCAATAAACAAGCAGTGATTCGCGGCTTGCATCCATTATAAAAGTATTTTTGATATTTGTTTTTCTATCGACAATCCAGCAAAGAAAAAATAATACTAAGATGTAACCTAATCTTTCTAAATAAAAAACCGGATTAGGGATTATTGATGTAAGTGTTTTAGGAAATAATCCCGAAAAAAATAAATGCCCTGAAAGTAAAAGCCCAAATCCCGTTATAGCGGATAGCCTGATAAATTTTTCTTCCTTATTCCTTTCACGCGCATCAACAAAATATTTTGCGAAGATTGCACCTGCTAATAAAAAGTTTAACCACGGGAAAATCGGGAACAATGATCCATGCAAACGATTAAAATAATTTGCCGCAAACAAAGGGATGTAATTTGCAAATTCTATCTTAAAGAAAATTGGGGAGACAAAAGTTACCACAACAAGTGAAAGAATAAGAAAGTAATTATAAACTTTATCAGATTTGATTAATAATCTTGTTAAAAATAAAAACAACAATCCAACGCCGATGCACTGTAAAACATCAACAGCTAAAAAGTTTTCTATTAATTGCGGAGTTGACTCATTAATTATTTTTGAAAGCGAAAAGAATGGAAGATGAAGTGCGTACCCAATAATTATTATCTGAAAAATTCTTGCAATCTTTTTCCGGAAAGCCTTTCCAAATTTTCTCATCTCATCAAGCTTGCTGCCGGATGAAACCTGGAATGCAAAACCCGATACAAATAAAAATGATGGCGCAACTAATCCATTTATAAAATTAAGAACTGTAAACCAGCCTGTTTGCCTTAGCTCAGGAATTAGAAATGCATTAAACACATGGACTTCAATCATAATTATGATTACAAGTCCGCGCAACAAATCAGCAGAGATGTATCTTACTTTTTCTTTCACAGATTTCAAAAAATTGGTTAGACAAAAAAAAGCAAAACTTATCACAACTAAAAGTGTAAGTGTTATATCTTTTTATCTGTTTAATATTGTACCGTCTTTTAGGATATTTATCAGAAGTCATTGCTTTATTCCACCAGAATCGGGATGAAGCAATCTTTAGTTAAGCAATTGAATAATTTATGAGTTCGCTTTGAGGAAGACTTGCCACCCATAAAAACAAAAACCTCAGAACCAAAAAAATATATCGGAGATAAAACACAGTTTGCAGTAAACAAAGCTTAGGCTTATAAATTTTTTATCTTTTCCTAAACCCTGTTTTATACAAAGAGTGCATAAACAAAGAATACTAATCCAGAGAGAGTAAGACCAATTCCTATTAATCTCTTTAATAAATGGTCATCAATTTTTGTTGATAAAGAATTTCCGATAAGCGAGCCTATTACAAATCCTGTTACAACCGGCAGTGCATTGGTAAAATTAATATTGCCAAGTAAATAATGACTCAAGCTTCCCGTAAGACTGGTTATCGTTATCATAAATAATCCGGTTGCAGAGGCAACAGCAGTTGGTACAGTGAACACTTCAACCATTATCGGAACTTTAAGAAAACCTCCTCCTACACCAAAAAGCCCAGCCATAGTTCCTGCTAATAATCCGAAAACCAGAGCCATCAAAAAACTTACTCTGTATGCATGGTTTTTTGTTCGCCTGATTACAGATGGACCAATCCTGTTTAATCTATAAAAGAATGTTTGTTTAATATTCGTAACTTCAGCAGTGTATGATTTTTTAATAAAATTTATTCCAAGGTAGATAACAAATATTCCAAAAATCAGTTCAAGAATTAAAACAGGAATTATTACGGATAAGTAGGAACCCATAACCGTACCAAGAACAGTAGGTATTTCAAGCAGGAGACCGGTTTTGTAATCAATTAATTTTTTTTTCCAATTAAAGATAGTTGAAATGAGGGCACTTGGAAATAGCGCTACAAGTACTGAGCCCACAGCAATGTTTAAGGGAATGTGAAAGCCAATTACCAGAACCGGTATCATGAAAACTCCACCACCGAAGCCAACAATTGTTCCGAATCCGCTAATCAGTATGCCCGATAAAATTATAAGTATTTCCATAAGTAATAATCAGGAATCCATTAGAAATAATTAGTAGTATAAATTTAAGTAAAGAGTTGTAAAATGTAATATTATTTGTTTGCAGTCAGAAGTAAGAATCAAAAATCAGATATGTTTTTAAATGCAGCAAAGAGAACAAGATTTTCTGTTAATTAAAATAGGGCTGTCTCAAAACAGATATTCCCTTCGCCGCAACGGACTATCGAAGACTGACATTATAGGATGAATTCACACTTCGACAAGCCCATCTTGACAATAAAAGTTGCTTTTGAGACAAGCCTTATTTTTTAAATTTCCTTCGGCTCAGTTTTGATATAATCGCCAATAATAATTTTTATTGAACCTGGTAAACCTGTTTAAGCATACTTGTTAAATTAGCTCTTGCATCATCACTAATTAAATTTTTAATTACACCTGTTTCATACATAACACCGTCAAAATAAGCTGTACCTTTTTTAGCTGGCGCTCTTCCAATCACTAAACCATCAAGTGCACTTTTACCGATTATTCCGCTGTAAGCTAAATCGCCATTAATAAAAATTTTGGAGTCCTTAATGTTAAATTCTATGTAAACAATATTTATTCCGGGTTTTAGTCCTTTTGTAGAAACTTCACCAGCGGTTCTTACAACTAATTCAGAAACTCCATCATTGTTTTTTTCAATACTAACAGAAAAATTACTATTACCCTTACTGCTAACCAAAGCATTTTGATTGTCAGTATCATTGGCTTTAAATACAAGTAATAAACTCATAGGATTTTGTGCTGCAATGTTAGAGTTATCGCTGTAATTATTTTTGCCGTTATATTTAATGCCCAAAAGATTTCCATCGGCAATTTTCAAAGGTCTTTTATCAAAGCCTTCAGTTGAAAGATCTTTGCCGTTTAATTCGTACTGCTTTGCAACATTTCCGCTGGCTTCTTTAATTCCCCATTGTGCAGATGTCCAGAAGGCAACATCATTATACCAGTTATCATTGTTAGCAATCTGAATAAATCTATTTAAAATATTTTTGCTTTGTACTTTTCCGTCATCAAGATTAACTCTTTTAACATATTGATTTGTTTCAGTTAATATGTCATCGCCTCCCGAAGGCACTAAATAATCTTTTCCGGATGTTAATTTTTGTAGAGATAGAGCAAACACTACAATTAAGAATATGTTTATAATTGAATTTTTCATCACTTTATCCTTTAATTTATTTAAATAATTTACACTACAAATATATGTTTCATTTAACTATTAACGATACCGTTTATCACAATTAGTGCTCTTTTAATGTGTAAATGCTTTTACTCACTGAAAAATTAAAAATTTGGACCCTTTTTTACTTTTATTTGATTTAAGCTGTTTAACAAATAAAAACTTTGTACTAATAAGTTTTTTGTTCCGTTGGGATTTGCTTTTCCACTTTATAATTTTTGTGGTATGGTAAAACTAAAAGGTTTTTTAAAGCTAATAAGATTTGAACTGCCACTTGCCGCAGGTATATGCGTTATCCTCGGTCAGTTATTTGCACTTGGTCAGTTTGCATCAATTATAATAACAATCGCAGGATTCTTTTCCGTGTTTTTTATTTCTGCCTCAATTCTCGTTTCTAACGATTATTTTGATATTGAAACAGATAAAATAAATGCACCGAATAGACCAATACCTTCTAATCTTGTTACACCTGCGGAGGCGCTATTTCTTGCTGTGTTTTTATTGATTGCAGGACTTGTGTTGAGTTTTTTAATAAGCACTGCTGCATTAATGTTTTCGGTTGGTTTAACCGTTATCGGTTTTTTGTATAACAGAAAATTTAAGAAAAACGGATTAGCCGGTAACCTTATGGTAAGCTTTTCTGTGGGTATGACGTTTATTTTTGGCGGGCTTTCTGTTGGATTGCCGTTTAATAAAATAGTTTTATTCTTTGCTGTGATAGCTGCACTAATTGATCTGGGAGAAGAGATCGCTGCTGATTCTATGGATGTAAAAGGCGATCTGCTAATTGATTCCAACTCTATTGCAATTAAATATGGCAGAGCCGCTGCGCTTAAAATAAGCGTGTGGATATTCTTTTTTGTAATACTGTTAACAAGCATTCCATTTTTATTAAAATGGTTTCCCGTTGTTTACTTAATTCCCATCGCAATAATGGATACTGCAATTGCATATTGTTCTGTAAGATTACTAAAATCAAAAGATGATGAAGGGCGCAAATATATTCGGTTACTTTATTTAGGCGCAACCTTGGGTCTGATAGTGTTTTTAATTATGAGACTTTTGGGGGTATAGATTTTGATTCCGATCTAGTCCTCGAATGTAAAATTAAAACAACAAATAGTAATTGTTCGGGTAAGTAAATGCAGTACAATCGTTTTCAATTATTTCAGACATCTTCTTTACAAAATTTATTTTGAGCAAATATATTTCCGCATAACGGTTTTTAATCTTTTCTTAATAGCTTTAATTCAATTATGCTTTTGTGTAAAAAAGCTCAGGTCTGGAGACCTGAGCTACGGAATAAGAAAACATTTTCAATTGAAATTATTTTTAAAGTTCGTTGTATCTAAAACAACCTGTAAGATGATCATTAATCATTCCCGTTGCCTGCATGTGTGCATAAATAATTGTTGATCCTACAAATTTGAAACCGCGTTTTTTTAAATCCATACTTATCAAATCAGAAAGCTCTGTTTTTGCAGGAAGTTCTTTTAGCGATTTAAATTTATTTTTAATCGGCTTACCGTTTACAAAGCCCCAAATGTATTTATCAAAAGTTCCGAACTCTTTTCTAACCTCAATAAATGCTTTTGCATTTGATACTGCTGAATTTATTTTCAATTGATTGCGAATGATGCCAGCATCTTTCATAAGCGAATTGATTTTTCGTTTATCGTAATTAGCAACTTTATTAAAATCAAAATTATCAAACGCTTTACGGAAGTTTTGTCTTTTATAAAGAATAGTCCGCCAGCTTAATCCGGCTTGAAAACCCTCCAGTAAAAGAAACTCAAAAAGCTTTTTGTCGTTGTGGATGGGAACGCCCCATTCTTTATCATGATATTTAATATACAGCGAATCGTTTGCAGGCCAGGCGCAGCGTATTAGGTTTTTCATATTTCATTCCTGTAATTGAAGGTTATTCCTAACTAAAATTAAATATTAAAACAACAAACAGCCAGATGTTTTTTCTATTTGTGCATGATTAAACAAATTTCAATTTTTGAAGTGTGGTTTTAATTAATTTTAAAAAGGAGCAATTACAATGAAAAAATTATTTTTTGTTCTTCCGTTAGTGATGCTTGTTGTTGGTTTTACTGCTCAGCGAATGTTTGATGATAAATTAAAAAGTTTGCTGATGCAATTCAAAACTGATGATAATGCAGCTAAAACAAATATATTTTATGCTGTTTCCGGTCCATCATTTTACATCCCGAATGTAAAGGTACTAAAGGATATGGCAGTTGGTGATAGAGTTTCTTTAATCCAATCAATTGGAAAAAATATAAAAGAGTATGTTTCTTCCAAAGAGTTTGTTGAAAAGTATAATCAACATAGAGAAGATAGAAAACCAACTCCGCCAGAGACTCCTAAATATTCGGCACAATTGAAAGAGGAACAAAAAGAAAGTTTAACTAATAGCATTTCTGAAATGGAAAAATCAAAAACACAGATGGCTAAAGATCAGCAGGCAATGTTTGACGATATTATAAAGGGATTAAAAGAGCAGCTAAAGGAAATTGATGACCCAGACAAAACAATGTTTAAACCGGAAATGGATGAATACATTAAGCAGGGTTATCAAATGCAGATGGATGATTATAATAAAAAATTAATCGAATGGGAAAATGAATATCCCAAAAACAATCCTAATCCAATAATAAAAAAATGGATTAATACTTTTTTAGAAAAATCATCCGATATAAACTTTGATGCAAAAACATCAAAAGCTAAAGATGGAAAAATTAAATTTGTTGATCAGCAGTATGAGTATAAAGATAGCCAGTGGAAACTCTATTTCAGAGCCGGAAGAGAATCTGTGAGTGCTGCAAGAACATTTGCACAAAGCTGGTTAAACGAATTGAAATAAATTATCATGATAAAAAGATTGTAAAGACAAAATATTCTGTTTTACTTTAAAGACTAATAACATAGTTTTATATGCATCATTACAACTGAAAGTGGATATGAAATTTTTTGTGCTTTTTATTATTGTGCTTTTTATACTAAACGGGTGTTCCAAAGATGATAATTCAAATCCCGTTAACCCCGAAAAAAACGCGACGGGCTTTGTAAGAGGAGATGTAAATGGGACGAACTGGTACTCAAACAAAATTACCACAATCAAAAGCGGTAATACACGCATCGTTAAAGCAACGCAAGATTTTACAAATGATCCAATATTTTCATCTTCAATTCTTGAGTTTAGAATAGGCGTTGGTCAATCCGGAGTTTCTGGAATTGGGGAAGATGAGCCAGGATTTAAATATTATGTAAAAGCTTACTATACACTTGTTTCTCGAAGCGGAACAAATGATGAAAACTATAAGGCATACTTTGAGAACATTAGTTTTTTGACAATCAATAGAATTACTGATAAAGATCTTGATGCAGCTTTTACTTTTACTGCTCGAACCGATGATTCATTAAAAACAATTGTGTTTACAAATGGATCAATCCAAATAGCCTACTAAGCCCGGCTTTCTAAATATTCAAGATATAAATCACAAATCCGGTAAAACTACCTTATCGGGTTTGTTTTATTGTGAAATTTGTGATTACTGTTAAAACATTACTCAAAAACTTATCCCATATTTAACGACAAATTTATTTAATCTTTTTTAGGGCAGATAATGCAAACAATTTTAGGATCATCCGGAATAATTGGGACGGAACTTGCAAAATCGTTATTGCAATACACAGATAAAATTAGATTAGTAAGCCGCAAACCTAAACGCATTAATCCAACGGATCAATTAGTTGTGGCTGATCTTATGAATACTCAACAAGTTCTATCCGCAGTTGAAGGATCTCAAGTTGTTTATTTAACAGTTGGTCTTCAATACAAAATAAGTGTCTGGCAAAAACAGTGGCCAATAATTATGCAGAATGTAATTGACGCCTGCAAAACACATAAAGCTAAACTTGTTTTTTTTGATAATGTGTATGCGTATGGTTTGGTTAATGGCTGGATGAAGGAAGATACTCGCGTTAACCCTATTAGTAAAAAAGGTGAAGTTAGAGCACAAATTTCACAGATGATAATGAGTGAAGTTGAGAAAGGAAATATTGATGCGATAATTGCACGCTCTGCAGATTTTTATGGACCAAACACACCGCTAAGTTTTGTTACCGTAACTGTTTTTGATAATTTTAAAAAGGGAAAAAAAGCCCAATGGTTTCTTGATGCAAATAAAAAACATTCTATGACTTACACTCCGGATGCAGGCAAGGCAACAGCACTTTTAGGAAATACAAATTCAGCATACAATCAAGTTTGGCATTTGCCGACAGATAAAAACGTATTAACTGGAAAAGAATTTATCGAGCTTGCAGCAAAAGAATTTGGTGTTAAACCAAATTACACCGTGCTAAAAATGTGGATGATTCAAATGGTTGGATTTTTTATTCCCGTTGTAAAAGAAAGTATTGAAATGTTATATCAGAATGAAAATGATTATTTATTTGACAGCACAAAGTTTGAAAAAGCATTTAATTTTACCCCAACGAGTTATCAGGATGGAATTGTTGAGACTGCTAAATCGATGAAACGATAATTTTAGAACTCAAAATAAATCATAATCAATATTATCGGAATTATTTTTATCAATTGCCCATCTTAAAGGGTTCTGTTCAATATAATTTCTGATGTTATACAGCTCACGTTCGTTTCTTATTATTCGCTCAAAAAATCTTGGCTGCCAAGCAAAATAATTATAGTTGTTTACATTACACCATTTTGTAACGGCTGATTTGTATGATCTGATAACGAATGATAATGAATATTTTTTCGGCGAAAGGCTAGAATACCTCTCATTTACGGGTCTTGTAGAGACGTTGCATGCAACGTCTTTACAATGATTATTTAATGCGAGTATCCCATGCGAATGGTGCGGCATAATTACGAAATAATCTAAACCTACGTATGGAAAATGAAGAGGTATTTCCAACCAATATTTTTCTGCGATTTTACCGAGGTCATTTAAAATCATCTTTCCATTTTCAATCTTACCAAAAAACTCTTTGTGATTTTTTGTGTTAATTGTTACAAAATACCACCATGGATTTGTGTAATCCCAAGTTTGCAATCTTATAGATTCTATCTTGAATTGATTTTTATAAATACCCAAAACACTTACTTTCTGCTTTTTATCAACTCGTAAACTTTTTCGGAAAGCAGTTTAAATTTTGGCTGTGCTAAATCTTCCTCAAGAGGAATGAAGCATGCAATTATGTATTTTACATCGCCGTCGATTACAATTCCAACATCATTTGTCCAATAAGCAAACCAGCCTGTCTTATGATAAAACATTGCACATGCCGGTAATCCGGTTGATAATTTTGAAGTATCGAGCTGCCTGCCAAGCAAAGTTTTCATCTGCAAACTAACCCACTCGTTTACTAACGAGTTGGAATAAACTTTATACATAAAATCAGCCGCATGCAGTGCGCAGGTTTCTGTTCCGCGAATACTTTCGTAACCGGGATCTTCATATTTTCTTTTCAAAAATTTTCGTGTTACTTCACTTCCGAACCAATTATAATTGTGTAAAAGACTATCAATGTTTTTTCTTTGTGCAATATCAATCAAGCAATTTGCTGCGGAGTTATCACTGCGGGTAATCATTAAATCTAAAAGATAGTTTACTGTAACCGTATCTCCATCTTTTAATAATGGTCGGGGATCAATATCTATTTGTTTTGATCTATCAACAACATTTGGTTCTTTGGCAACGTAAGATTGATATAAAGAATATTTTTTTTGAGAAACCTGGTTTAATATTTCTGCAGCAACATACATTTTATAAACCGAAGCCGGATAAATAAAATTATCATAATTAACTCCGCCAAGCTTTGGCTGATCGCTTGTTAAATCAATTACCGCGAAAGAAATTTGCTCAATGCCGTCATCACCAACATCGAAGTTGAGTTCAAGATCAAGTTCAAGAATAATCTTATTTAAATCCTCAGAAAGTTTTTCATCAATTTGATAATAAGAAGGGATTGAAACTGTTTGCGAAAATGAAATTGGAGATAACATAATTAAAATAATAAATGCTTTCATTGTGTTCTCGTTCTTATTGAAAAAATTAAAAGGCAACACACTTCGATTGCACAAAAATACAAAAAAATATTGCTATTAGATTTTTGTAAATCTAATTTTACTTTTAGAAAATATTCCTTTCCTTTATAAAAAAGGGTTGCAGTATGAGAAATATTCTTTTCGTTTTAAGTATCTCTTTCGTTATTCCAATTTTTTCGTATTCACAACAATTCGGAGTTGGAATTCATTCAAGACTTTTCCCCTCTGTTTCTAAAAACATACTTAACAATAATAACTATCAAGTTGCAGATGTTGATAATTATTTATTAACGGGCTTGTTTGTTTCTTTTAAAACAGGTGATATTGCTCCCTGGAAATTTTCTCTCAAATATTCATTTGGACAAAAAGATGTAACGGGAAACAAACCTCATTTAAATTTGTATGAACCAACCAAGATTTTGGATTTATATTCTTTTGATTTATCTGTTTGTTATATGATAAATCTCTTTCCAAAATTTAAACTCAGTGCAGGCGTTATGCCCGGTTATTATATTGCAAAACTAACTGAAAAGCATAATGATGAAAAAGTATTTTACGAATACAAATTTAATTTAACGCCGATTATTGATGCGTCTTATGAAGTTTATGATAAGGTAGAGATTAATTTCTTATTAATGTATTCATTTGAAAAATATAAAATTGTTAAAGATTACTCCTATAATCCGGGTGGCTATCAACAAACAATTTCCGGTTTTGATGAGTTTGATTTTAGCGGGATAAACCTTGGATTGGCTGTTACCTATTGGGTGGATTTATAAATCTAAAAAATATTTTCCCAGCTTTCTTTTGGTTTGCCCAGCCAAACCCATGCAATAAAGTCTGTCATTGGTGGTTCGCCGCCAATTTCTCTTAACTGTGAATTGATTTGCCCACGATGGTAAGTGCTGTGAGATGCAACTTGAAGTATTGT
>JAGOXU010000046.1 GCA_018059515.1 Ignavibacterium sp. | reverse complement strand
TTACAGATAAAAATATTGAAGTAACTAAAGCTGATTTGAATAATCTGCAGGTTCCTTCCTCCTACGTTCCGTTTAGGAATGCAAACATACTTTCTGCTTGTGTTAGTTGGGCAGAAGTTTTAAATGCTAGTACAGTTTTTATGGGTGCTGTTTATGAAGATTCATCTGGTTATCCGGATTGCAGACCAGAGTTTTTTTCCGCTTACGAAAAAATGGTTGAGCTTGGCACAAAACCGGAAACAAAAATTAAAATTGTTACTCCCATTATAAACTTATCCAAAGCAGAAATTGTTAAAAAAGGAATTGAACTTGATGCGCCGCTTCATTTAACTTGGAGCTGTTATCAAAATGAAGATGAAGCATGCGGAGTTTGCGACAGTTGTGCATTACGTTTGCGCGGCTTTCAACAAGCCGGATTTGAGGACACGATTAAGTACAAATTAAAACCAAAGTATTGATGAAATTATGCAAAAAGATTTAATCAAAATTAAAGAAGCCAGCAAGTGGATTAGCACGGAATTAAAAAAATATATTACTCCATCTAATATTTCTTACTTAGTTAATTATGGTAGAATTGGTAAGCATGGAAATAATGGTGATACTTTTGTAAGCAAAAAAGAAGTTCGAGAGTACTACAATTCTTACTACGGAAATCGATCTTTAAATTGGAAAGAAAAATTAGGAAAAGATGTTGATTGGCATTTATCTTTTGAAAATTACAAAGAATCAGAAACCACAAAACATGTTCATCGATTACATCCTTACAAAGGGAAATTTATTCCACAATTGGTAGAATATTTTTTAGATAACAACGTGGATGAGTTTAAAAAAGAATTATTTTTTAAAAAGGGCGACATAGTTTTAGACCCATTTTGTGGAAGTGGAACTACTTTAGTTCAGGCAAATGAATTAGGAATAAATGCAATTGGAATTGATATTTCTCAATTTAATAGTCTTATCAGTAATGTTAAAATTGAAGAGTATGATTTTAATAATTTGGAAATAGAAATAAATAAAATTTCAGAATCATTAAAAAAGTTTGTTGAAGATTCTAATGCCGTTAAGTTTGAAAAAGAATTACTTGAGAAATTAAATGAGTTTAATAATAAATATTTTCCATCGCCTGAGTATAAAATAAAAGTAAAAAATAAAGAGATAAATGAATCAAAATATGGATTAGAAAAAGAAAAAGAATTTTTATCTACTTATAAAAAACTAAGCAAAGAATTCGGTATAGAACTTAATAATTTTAACTCTGAATCATTTTTAGATAAATGGTTTTTAAAACACATTAGAACTGAAATAGATTTTGTTTTTGAACATATCAAAAAGATTAAGAATCCAAATTCAAAAAAAGTAATTAGCATAATACTAAGTAGAACTATTCGTTCTTGCAGAGCAACCACTCATTCTGATTTAGCAACACTTTTAGAACCTGTTACATCAACATATTATTGCTCAAAGCATGGAAAAATATGCAAACCACTTTTTTCAATACGAAGTTGGTGGGAAAGATATTCTAAAGACACTTTAAAAAGATTGAAAGAGTTTAACTCATTAAAAACCAAAACTTTTCAACATTGTTTTACTGGTGACAGCCAAACAATAGATTTATTTGAATCCGCAAAAAAATGGAATGAAGAATTTGCTTATAAATTAAAATCGCAAAAAATAAAAGGTATTTTTACAAGTCCACCTTATGTTGGATTAATTAACTATCACGAACAGCATGCTTACGCTTACGATCTATATGGTTTTAAAAGAAGAGATGATTTAGAAATTGGTCCCCTTTTCAAAGGAACAGGCAAAGAAGCACGTGAAAGTTATATTGAGGGAATAGCATTAGTTTTAAATAATTGCAAAAAATTTTTAGTAAACGATTACAATGTTTTAATTGTAGCAAATGATAAAAATAATCTTTATCCAATAATTGCAGAAAAAGCGGGAATGAAAATAGTTCAACAATTTAAGCGTCCGGTTTTAAATCGTTCCGAAAAAGATAAAAACGCTTATTCAGAAATTATATTTCATTTGAAGGAGAAATAGGTCATGGAAATACTTTTTGATACTGAAAAATTAGAGTTGAACATCACAGTCACAGAAGAAAGGATTTTTTGTGAATATGGGTTTTTAGAATTTTCTCTTGATGAGGATGTTGTCATAGTAAATTCATTAAGTGTTTACTTGAAAAGAAGTGGCATAGGAACGAGCCTTGTTAAAGAGTTTGAAACTTTAGCCTATCAAAAAGGATTTTTAAGTATAGAAGTTCCAGCATCCCCAACAAGGGAGGCAATTTTATTTTGGAAAAACCTAGGTTATAAACCTGCTTTTAATGAAGATAAATATTGGGCTAATAAAATTATCCGAAGCAACAGAGAAACAGCTTGGGATACTTTAAGTGGTGTTGTAACTCTGAAAAAACAATTACCTGTGAAGACTAAAATTGAAAGCAAATAATAATGGATGAGTTGAAAAAAGAACAAATCGCGTTACAAGTAATTAAAACTTTGTTTTCTAGATTTGAAAATTTTCCTGATGATGATTTTAATAATCGGAATGCACCATTTCATGAGGCTTTTCTTGAGGCATTTAAAATAAAACTTGAAAAACATGTAACTTCAGTTCCGATATTTGTAAGCCTTGCAAGTTGGATGCACGGTCTAAATACTTCAATTGGTCAATCTTTCTTTGAAAGAACTGCACAAATTCTATGTGATGGAGAAAAAAGGAAGTTTAAAGAATTAACAATAACTGCATCACAACAAGCCGTTATCTCCGAAATAATTTCATCATTAAAAAACAAAAAAAGTGAACCCAATCTAAAACAAGAAAACAAAAATATTTTTTATAGAACTGGTAAATCTAATATTAGCATCCCAAATTTTGATGCTGATGTTTATTATGAGGATTCAAAAAACATAGTGTTGATAGAAATTAAAACCGTAAAACCAAACAGCGGTATCTTCAAAGTAGAAAAAGAAAAAATATTATTAGCAAAAGCCGCATTAAAAAATTTATATCCGGCAAAAAATATTTATTTTTATATAGCATTCCCATTCGACCCTCTAAATGATGTTAAGAGTGGTCACGATAAAGCAAGGTTTTTTAATTATTCAGTAGATTTTAAAAAATTTTTTGATAGCGATGAAGTTCTTTTAGCTGATGAATTTTGGAATTTTTTATCGAATGGGAAAGAAACTATGAATGAAATATTAGGGATTATAAATTCTATTTCTAAACCCGATTTTATGAGTAATTATAATTTTATTAATGAGCCTCAAAATTTAGATTCAGATTTAAATCACTATAAAGAACTATTAATTCAATGGAATTTGTATAGAGAATTAGAGACAGTTAATAATCGCAAATCTTTAATCCAAAAATCAAAAAAGGATAAAAAAATTGAGAAGTTATTAAATCAAAATTTGTTTGATACTGAAGGAATTTATAAAGTAGATAGAATAAATACATTACATCAGTCTTTATAAGAATGAAAGAGAAATAAATCTAAAATAATTTCGGATAGATGTAGGATTAAGAAAATAAAGGTAAACATATGACATCCAAACTAAAAATTGTGAACAATAAATTAAGTTTATTGGAAACTTTTGAAAATCAATATACCGACAGAGATTACACTGTTAAACATATTGCGCCTGAGTTTACTTCGCTCTGTCCAAAAACCGGGCAGCCGG
Source organism: Ignavibacterium sp. (assembly GCA_018059515.1). Lineage (GTDB taxonomy): Bacteria > Bacteroidota > Ignavibacteria > Ignavibacteriales > Ignavibacteriaceae > IGN3. The sequence goes on along the minus strand of JAGOXU010000046.1, from coordinate 14,457 downwards.
ATTTTGCAACCATTACGCTGGAGTACGTTCCGGATTTGCTTTGTGTAGAATTAAAATCTTTTAAATTCTATTTGCAATCTTACCGCAACGATGGGATTTTTTTTGAAAGTGTAACAAATAAAATTCTTGATGATCTTGTTGAAGTTACTCAACCAAGATTTATGAGAATAACTGCTAAGTTCAATACACGAGGCGGTATTTCATCCGTGATTGAAGCTGAGTACGAAAACGAAGACTATTGGGATTTTGATGATGACGAATTTGATGATGATGATTTTCTTACGAATTAATTAAATTGATATTCATGCTCAGGCTTCTTGAAATAAAAAAAGGATTTCTTAAAGACAGAGAATCTCTGTTTGCGGAGTATAACGGCAAAACCGATGCGTTTGTTTTTAGCAAAAACTACAGCGTGTTAATTGAAGACACAATTAGAATAATTCTTGCTGATAAAAAAATTTCTTTTGCATTAGCTTCTGCAGGCAGTTTTAGCCGGCGAGAACTTTCTCCTTTTTCCGATATTGATTTGATGATTATTTCTGAATCAATTGAAAAAGACAATAAAGAAATATCGGAGTTAATTACAAATCTTTGGGATGGTGGAATTGAAGCATCGCACACGGTGCGTGAAGTTAGTGACATACAAAAATTTTTATCTTCCGATTTACATGCCTTTACACAGTTTTTTGAAACACGATTTATCTGCGGCAATTTAAATCTTTACAACAATTGGAATGATGAGCTTTTAAATTCTATTGATGATAAATCAACAAAAATATTAATTACGGAATTTGTTGAAGATGTAAGACAGCGCCACGAAAAGTACGGTGATTCGCCAAAGATGCTTGAACCAAATGTTAAAATGTCTGCCGGATGCTTGCGCGATTTTCAATCGATTGAGTGGATGAGGATGATAAGCAGTAAACAACTACTAAATTCTCAGCAAGAATTAACTCAGGCAGAAATTTTTATAGATCATATCAAAAAAAATAATCTTGCAACTACAGCAGAGTGTAAACGCTTGATAGAAAGTTACAAATTAGTTTTATCCATTCGTCATCTTCTTCACATCACAACAAAATCTAAAACAGATAGATTTGAATTTTCAAATCAGATTAAACTTGCAGCAATTTTTGGATATGATGAAAATGATCTGATGAGCTTTATGAAAAATTACTTTGCTTCAACAAATATAATTTTTCGTTTCAGTCATTCGATAATTAAAAAATATAAAGTTGAGTATATAAATCCCGTTCACGATTCTCTTTCTTACGATCTTGATGAAGATTTTTATATAAAAAACAAAGTTATCTTTTTAAAAAAGAAAGAAGACTTAACTCTTTCGGATATTTTTAGAGTTTTTTATTACCGAGCTTTTCACAACGCAGGGTTTGATGATAAACTTAGAACACAAATTATTGACGCAACAGAAAATTCTTTAGAAAATAATTGGGCACAATCTGATTCTTCAGTTTTTTTTAGAGAGATTTTAAAACTTCCGCGTAATGTTGGCGCAACGCTTTCTGTAATGAATGAACTTGGTGTGCTTGGCGCTTTTATGCCTGAGTTTGCTGATCTAAACGGGTTTATGCAGCATGGCGTTTATCACTGCTACACCGCTGATGAACATACGCTGATTACAATAAAAAATCTTGAAAAACTTTATAATCAAAACTCTGCTTACGGAAAAATTTATAACACGATAACAAATAAAGAAATTTTAAATCTTGCATTACTTCTGCATGATATTGCAAAACCAATTGATATTTCCGGACACGAAATAATCGGGGCGGAAATGGCTTCATCAATTTTAATACGATTGGGATACGATGAAAAAGAAGTTGATAAAGTTTGTTTTCTTGTTAGGAACCACTTGCTAATGGAGCAAATTGCGTTTAGAAGAAATTTAAACGATCCCGAAACGCTTAATAATTTTTCTGCAAGATTTAATTCGATTGAAGATCTGGATTTACTTTATTTGATAACTTATGCAGATCTTTCTGCGGTTAATAGTGCTGTTTGGACTTCGTGGAAAGCGGAACTCTTATCCGAACTGTACAGAAAAAGCAAAGCGATGATTCAAGATAAAATTTCCGGTGAAGATCTTTTGTACTCAACTATTTATTCTATCCCAAAAGATATTTCAAAGTATTCCGATAAAATTAATGAAAGTCATGTGCAGGATCATTTTGAATCTTTACATGATGATTTAAGTTATTCAAATCATTTTACTGATGAAGAAATTATATCGCATGTAGAAGAAATTGAAAAAGGCGATAAGATTTCTGTTATGTACAAGGATTTACATGATTTTACAAATGTAACAGTTATCACAAAAGATTTTCCGTCTTTACTTTCAAAACTTTGCGGTGTACTTGCGATAAACGATGCTAATATTCACTCGGCAAATATTTTTACACGCAAAGATGGAATTGTTATCGACACCTTTCTCGTTACTGATTTTAGGACTCATAAACTGATTGATGAATCCAAACATTCAAAAATTACGGAGGATTTTCACTCAGTTGTAAATGGATTTTTGCAGTTACATGTTGAAGTTGCAAAATTAAAATCTCGTTGGTGGCGAATTGAGAACAAACTCTTTAAACGAACTGGACAAATAAAAATCACTTTTGAAAAACACGATCGCTACACAATTATAGATGTTCACTCGCCGGATAGATTAGGATTTTTGTATCACGTAACAAATAAGATGAATGAACTTGGATTGATAATTTACTTTGCAAAAATTTCTACAAAGGGAGATGATATTGTGGATTCATTTTATGTGCTTGATAGAAACGGTAATAAAGTAAAACAGAACGATTATAAATTAATTATTTCAGAATTGACCGATACAATAACACAAATTTTGTAGAGACGCACCTGTCTGCAGGTAGGAAAGGTCGCAATACGTCTCTACATTTTAATTGAATAGACTTATTTTAATAGCAGCATTTTTTGCGACGAACTAAAGTTATTTACTTGCATTGTGTAAATATAAACACCGCTTGGTAAATTTGAAGCATTAAATTCAATAACAAAATTACCGGCTTCCTTTGATTCATTCACTAAATCTGCAACTTCGCTTCCCAAAATATCAAACACTTTTATTTTTACTATTCCTGCTTCTTTAACTGCATAGTTTATAACCGTGCTTGGATTAAATGGATTAGGATAGTTTGCTGAAAGTTCATTACTTGTTGGTAAAATATTTTGGCTGAATTGTTTTTTCTCAATTCCAAAATTACCCTCAGCTTTAAAGAATGCTCGTGTATCAAACTGATCAGACCATATGGACCATTTATTCTGTATATCTCTCAATCTTACTCTAAAGAAAACTGGAATATTCCCGTTTTCTGGGTCATAAATAATGCTGTTATCAGACCACCATCTATTTGGACCAGAATAAACAGTAACCCAAGAACCATTGTTATTTATTTTTCTTTGAAGTTCTGACCAATTTATATCAGATTCTATTGGCTGACCGTCCCAATAATCTGCACCCCAGGCTAAGTATGCCCAACCATATTGGATTGGACCATCACCTGCATGAAAAGCTCCAAGTGGAGGTTTCGAAGGAGGACCATCAATTGAGGTTCCAACATATATATCTAGATTAGCAACACCTTGTTCATTATATCCATTAATATAAAATCCAAATGGAGTTAGGTTCTTACCAATGTTCTGAGAATTTGGATTGCTATAAGGGGAAAACATCTGATTATAATCCATTCTAAAAGCATCAGTACCTTCTCCCCAGTGTTCAACATTAACAACTGGTTGGCCGGTTGAAGGATCTTCAACATAATGTATTGAGGCACTGCCTTGAGAAACACCATTCCAATACCAAGGGATGTATTCCTGATCAGTATATCCATCTCTCCGATCAGGATTTAACTTTTTAAATACAGGTAAAATTTGCCAACCCCATTGACTTTGAATTCTTTGATTTACCGTGTAATTGTATCTCCCATCAGCTGCCATACATTTAATAAATGTGTTTTCACCAGATGTTGCATCCTGACGTAATATGTATATCCCATTTTCTATCGTAGCCTCTGAATAAGCTTTTGTTGTCTCCCATATAGATTGTTTTTGATGATTTTCAAGATAGAAATACTTGCTTGTTAGAGAATCTACAACAAACCGATAAGCAACACCTGTAGTTATATAATCAGGTAATGTAGCATTGGAAATTGTCTGCTCAGGCGTACTTTGTATTGTATTTAGATTAATCCAACCTAATCTGTATCTTTCATATGCATTAGCAACATAACTCTTTACACCCCAACCAGATAACAACCCCCAAAAACCATGACCTACATGGTAACTGTTACCACCAAAAAAATAATGGCCAAATTCATGAATACTAAAGCGAAACATATCTTCATTAAACCAGTCTGTTAATGTTACTCCCGAGCCACTCGGTGATGTTCCTGAGCCTCCATATGAGGTTTTTATTACTCTTAACCCATTATCTACAGTAAACTCACTTCCTCCTATTGTTGCAACTCGTCCCATATCAAGATTTACATAAATAATTGAGTCCTGAGGATATGAATACTCATGGGCGATATTTCGCCAAACAAAAAATATCATATCAACTACACTATCGGGTTGATTGATATGATTATACTCTCCTTCATAATTCCAATTATCAAACTCAGCAAAATCCCAAGTTAAATCTAAATCCTGAATTATTTCACGATGAATAAAACCTCTTGATTTAGAATTATCGAGATACCATTGTCTTGAATGAGGTGTTATAACAGATACTTCTTTTCCTATAAATTTTAATTTATCAAATGACATATCATTAAAGTAATCTGTCATAAAGCCTGTAGTTGCACTAGTATTCCAAGTTGAGTCAACCCAGTTATTCATATTATTTGGCTGTTGACCTTTTATCCAAGTTGAATTTGAAGTATCGTACATATCATCTGGAAATTGAGCAAAAATAAAAAGTACTTTTAAGGTTCCTTCAGATGTTATGTGTCTTCCTTTTAGCTGACCGTTCCAAGCGGTTTCAGTATAATTAGTAACACAATTCATTTGTTCGTTTTGAGAAAAAATATTTGAAACAGAAACAGCAAAAATTACTTGTAAGTATATAATTATATGTTTCATTGTATACTCCCTTTAAAACCTGTTTTATCAGGATTATTTTAATAAAATTAATTTTCTAGACGAAGTTTTAGCACCTAAGATAATTTTATAGATATATACCCCGCTGGAAAGACCCGAACCGTTAAATTGTACTGAATTGTTTCCAGAATATAAATATTCATCTACAAGTACCTTGACCTCTTCACCTAAAAGAGAATAAACTATAAGTTTTACTTTTTGTGGTTCAGTTATGTTGAACTTTATTGTTGTGTTTGGGTTGAATGGATTTGGGTAATTCTGAAAAAGTTCAAAAGAATTTGGATCATTTATCTCACCATCAATTGAGGTTATTATGCCGATTGTATCTCCATCAATTATACAACCCATAAGAACTCTTATTGGTCCGCCACCTTCTTCATCAAAAACACTTATAATACCAAGTCCATAACCAAGAGTTTCAGTTAATTGAGGAAAGGAGTTTTCCGTAATTATTGTGTCTGGTTGGTAAGCGTAATAAGTTATTTCTTTAAATGTTGTCGGATAATTAAAAAAATATCCTTCGGATACATTTCGAACCTTTGCAAGTTTGTATTCAATGTAAGCGCTATCAACATTTTTATCAATAATCCAGACCTCACCAGAATCTGCATCTAATTTATAATATAACCAATTAGCGGGGGCTCCAAATAATCCTCCTATTGGATCCCAAATAACATTCCTAAGAGTATCAACTTTGTAAAGCGGTGGTGAATAATTTTGGACCCATAAGTATTTTCCATTATCTACTCCTACAGAATCCCGCAATATTTCTGTTCTCAGACCACTCGAATATTCCCAAACATTCCCAACTGATGATGGAAAAAATTTATATGGATCAGGTGTTTGTGCATAAAGACACCAATTACATAAAGTTAAAAAGGTAAAAAACATAATTTTCATTTTTAAAATCTCCTTTAGATGAAGGCAAAATTAAATTTGTGGTTGTTTTTTTAAGCTAAGTAAAACCAGAATGATAATATAAGATGTACAATTTAGAATTGGTAATAATTCGAAAAGGTTGTATGAAATATTGTGAAATTTCATACAGCAGTAAAAAAAGCAGGCACAAAAATAACATTAGCATTTTTTACACCCCAGTAATAATATTTTCGGGGGGGGGTAAAATATCGTGCCAAAGAATTTTTAGAAAAAGCACGTAGGATAGAAACTAAAACACTTTTAAGTATCCAAAACATAAAAGCCTCCAAATACTTTTAGCAAAAGAACATAATAATTTGTTTAAAGTCAAATTAATTCTAATTATGTTTTTATAAAGTTGTGTATTTTTACAAAGTTAATAACACAAATATCGTAGCACAGTTCGCCGTGAAGAATATAGTCTTGAGATTTGATTGATTATATTTCCGAATATAAAAATTATAGGCACACAATTGAACTTTATGGAAAAAGAAAAACCAATCGGAGTATTTGATTCCGGTATTGGCGGTTTGACAGTAGTAAAAAGATTAGCATCAATTCTTCCGTGCGAAAGCATTGTTTATTTTGGCGATACTGCACGAGTTCCGTACGGATCAAAATCAAACGCAACTGTAATTGATTATTCAATTCAGGATTCAAATTTTTTATTGCATAAAAATGTAAAAGCAGTTGTAGTTGCCTGCAACACTGCTTCATCAATTGCAATCCCAGAACTTAGAAAAAAGTTTTCTGTTCCTGTAATTGGAGTAATATTACCAGGTGCGGATATGGCTTATAAAGAAACTCGCAATGGAAGAATAGGTGTAATTGGTACTCGAGCAACTATAAACAATAATGCTTACTCAAATGCAATTAAAGAAATTGATAATAAGATAGAGGTTTTTGAAAAGGCTTGTCCATTGTTCGTTCCGATTGCAGAAGAAGGCTGGACTCATCATCGTGCAACTTATGATATTGCAGAAGAGTACTTAAAAGAATTACGAGAAAAAGATATTGATACCTTAGTGCTTGGCTGTACTCACTATCCAATACTTGCTGATGTTATTCAGGATGTTATTGGTAAGCATGTTAAGTTGATTGATTCGGGTATTGCAACGGCAGAAGTTGTGCGAAACGAAATAGCAAGAATTGGATTAGAAACAAACTCAGCAGTACCGGGAAATTTAGATGTGTACGTAAGTGATATTCCAACAACATTTAAACAAGTTGCGGAACTTTTTCTTGGAAAAAAAATAAATGATGTTGTAAAAGTTGATATTGAGGAATTACATAAAGTATAAGATGAACAACCATTTAAAACCGCGTTTAGATTTATTAATAGAAGATTTGAAAAACGATTTTGCGTTAATCGCAAAAAAGAAAAAAGATGATGAGTGGAAGCGTGACCATTTTAGATATACTTTTACTGTTCACATTCAAAGAATCTATGAAATGTTGAACACATCGATTACAGATAATCCACCTGCCGAAATTAAATTATCAACTAAAAAAGAATTAAAACTTTTAATAGATGAAATAAATAAGATGATAGAAAGTTAATCTTACAAACCCAGTTTCTCAAAGGGTCTGGGTTTGTGGTTCACTCAAAATATTTTCTAATCTCATCTTGGTTTTTTGTTAACCCTAAAACAATCATCAGCTTGATTCTGGCTTTCTGTCCATTCAGATAATCTGAAAAGATTACTCCAAGATTATGCAAATGTTTTCCTGCGCCAGGGTAACTATAAACATAATCCGTTTCTCCTGCGGGGCATCGAGATGTAAGTACAACAGGAATACTTTTTTCAACTGCGTATTTAATTCCTTCAAATGCAGGCGGAGGAACATTACCAACACCGAGAGCTTCAACAACAATTCCATCAACACCGCTATCTGCTGAAAACTTAAAAAACTTTTCATCCATTCCGGCATAAACAGTTAGCAAATCTACATTGGTATTAATTTTTTCTGTTTGAATTGTTTCAAGATGCTGCGGTAAGCGATTAAAAATTACTCTGCCGTTTTGCACAAAACCAAGCGTTCCAAAATCCAGGCTTTTAAATGATTCCACAGAATCAGAATAAATTTTTGTTACCTCACTTGCGGCATTAATTTCTCCATTAAGACAAACAAGCACACCAAGATTTTTTGAGTTTTCATTTAAACAAATGTGGATTGCATCAATTAAATTTTTAGGTCCATCCCAATCAAGCTCTGAGCTGTTTTTCATCGAACCAATAACAACTATTGGAATTTCTGTTTTAATTGTTAAATCTAAAAAGTATGCTGTTTCCTCAAGCGTATCTGTTCCGTGTGTTACAATTACCCCATCATATTTTTGTGTTTTTAATTTTGCATTTATCTTTTTTGATAAATCAAGCATAAGTTCCGGAGTAACATGTGGTCCGGGATATTTTCCGAAATCAAAACACTCAATCTCAGCCAAAGATTTAGCCTCGGGCATCATTCCAAGTAATTCGTTTCCGGAATATCTTGGAACAGCGCCGCCGGTTTTTTCATCAATCATCATTGAAAAAGTTCCGCCTGTAAAAACAACTAATATTTTTTTCATTTTTTTCTCAAAAATTTGTTCACAAAAATAGCCTTTAACTGCTATTCTAAAAAGAAAATTATGTGTTTTAATCAACATAGCGTTAAATTGACTTGCGGAGTTAATTTTGAAAGTTTATTTTTCGTACCAGTATAAATAAGAAAAGGTGTAATTATGTTAATGGTAGAAGATGTTGATTTAACTCCAAATCCACATGCATTAAAATTTATTTTAAATGAAAAATTATTAAATCAGGAGACAAGACAATACCCAGATAAACAATCTGCACAAGCTGATCCATTTGCAAAAGGTATTTTTGAAATTGATGGCGTTGTTTCTGTTTTTTATATGGATAAGTTTGTTACTATTGAAAAATTTCCTGAAAACAATTGGGGACAAATACAAAGACCGTTTATTAATTTTTTAAAATCATTTGATAAGAATTTAATTCCTGCTGAAAAAGAAATTACCGTAACCAATGAAGAATCAAACGAACTATTAAAACAAATAAATGTTTTGCTTGATCAAAAAGTTAGACCGGCGCTTGCAGGTGATGGCGGAGGTTTAGAAATTTTAGGTTTGGAAGGTTACACGGTTAAAATTAGATATCAAGGTGCTTGCGGAAGCTGTCCAAGTTCTATCAGCGGAACACTTACTGCGATTGAAGGATTATTAAAGCGTGATGTTAACCCTGCTATAAATGTTGTGCCTGCATAATTCTCTTTGTAATATTTTTTTAGGCTGCTGTGCGAGGCAGCCTTTTTTATTTAATGGAATCTGAATATGTCTGATTCATACTACTTCTCCGAAGAAACAATTTCCGGAATTAAAATTACCGTATTGGTTTCATCAAAAGGAATAAAAAAAATATTTCTAAATCCAAAAAAAGAGAGTAAAGAAATATCCGCAGCAACAAAACTACGCAATACTGATCCTTACTTATTCGGAATTTTTAATCAACTAAAAGAATACTTTGATGGAACAAGAAAAAAGTTTGATGTTCCGCTTGATGTTGAAGGAACAGAATTCCAGAAAAGAGTTTGGAAAGAATTACAAAAAATTCCTTACGGTAAAACGATCAGCTATAAAACATTATCAGAAAAACTTGGTGATGTTAAAGCGATTCGTGCTGTTGGAACTGCGAACGGCAAAAACCCAATTGCTATAATAATTCCTTGTCATCGTGTAATTGGTGCGGATGGAAAACTTACAGGTTATGCCAGCGGATTGGATATAAAAGAAAAACTCCTTCATTTAGAAGGAGCGTTAAATCCGGAATTGTTTGATTGAAAACCCTACTGATAAAGAGAATTTTGGACTATAACATTTTCAAGAGTTCCTGTCGTATCATACCATTTACCATCTGTAGATGCCAAAATTATATCCGATTTTTTTATAAAAGGTTTAATTTGTTTCATTAATTCATCATAATCTTCCTTTGCAACTTCGAGCTTTTTTGAAGATATCTCTTGTTTTTTCATAAAAGATTTTTTTTCTAGTGATGTCATAACTTCACCAATTTTTTTAAATTACTGATTAATATTTGCAGCAAAACTAAAATCTTTATTCTCTATACACTTTGCTGCTCTAGTATTAGTATAGTTATATGTTCTTACGAACAACTCATAAGATAATTTCCATAAATTTGATTTCAAGTCCATTAATTCTACCTTAAGACCACATTTTTTTGCTTCTTCAAAAAATATTGATCTACCGTGCGATTTAGTTTCTTCCGGAGTTAAAAAAATCTTTATTTTTTTCTTGATTTCTTCTCTGGATAATCCTTTCAGCATTCCACTCTGCAAGGCTCTAATTGCAACATCTTCGGCTAATTCAATCGCTGCTTCAAATTCTTTTATTTCTCTTGCATCGTAGTTGGCAAGTTGTTGCAAAAATGGCTGTAGATTTCCTTTTGTACTTACTGCTTGATCAAATAATTCCCTATAACTTTGAACTAAATTACATAAGGCAACATTCATTCTTTTATTTTCCTTTTGTATCGGAAATTGAGGATCGATTGGACCAAGTTCAGAAGTTTTACTCATATATATTTTGCTAGCTCCCATACAAACCATTGTCGCGGCGGATTTAGCTTTCCCAGGCACGATAGTTAGAAATTCTCCATTACCACTATAGCTCTTACAAATATTTAATATTCTCTCAGCTGATAGTCCAATGCCTCCTGGTGAATTAATTAACAAGGCTAATCCTTTTGAGAGATCAACTTTTTGCAACAAACCTTCCATCATATCGGCATCAGCATCTTCAATCATCACTGGAAAATTAAAACTTGTAAAAAAAGATATAACAGGAAGAGAAATTTCTTTTTCCAAATCTATATACAATTTGCGTCTTGTTTCATGTCCCTGATTTTGTTCAGTCATAACATGTTGATAAACTGGAATGTCGTGATTGGTTTTCATCTTAAAAAATTAAATAATTTTATCTATAACAAGACTATTTTATGTCCGTTACTTTGCTGATATCTGCCAGCTTAACAAATTTTTCATTAAACTTATAAGCACCGGCATCGGTTTTCATACTTTTAATCACCTTAACGGTTACGCCTTCAACTTTTTTCTTGCCTTTTGCTTTATCCGCAAAACTTTGGGTTTTTGCCATTTTATATTCCTATTATTTTATTGCTTTATTTTGGGTTGTAAATATATAGGAATAATGCTTTAAAGAAAAGATTTGAAACAGTTGCGTTTTTAGCTTTCAGTTTATTGCGAATCCTGCATTTTTTCTTAGTTTTGGCTTTCATTTTTAATTTTATTGGACTTATGGCTTCTATCGAAGGAACGAAAAAACTCATCTCTGATTTTCCCGAAATGAAATATAAGATATTGGGCAAAACGGAATTCACTTCTTCAATTTGCGGATTTGGCTGTTACAGAATTGATGATGGAATTCCACAGCACAAACAAGCTTTAGAAAAAGCATTGCTTTCCGGAATAAATGTAATTGATACTTCATCAAATTATTCCGATGGCGGAAGTGAAGTTATTGTTGGTAATGTTTTAAGTAATCTTTGCTCCGAAAATAAAATCCAAAGAGAAAATATTATCGTTGTATCTAAAGGTGGATATCTGCAAGGCTCAAATCTTAAACTTGGAATGGAAAGAGAACAATCAGGTAAAGCTTTTAAAGATGTTGTGAAATGCAGCGCTGATTTGTGGCATTGCATAAGTCCTGATTTTTTAGAGAACCAAATTACATTATCTCTTGAAAGATTAAATTTAAAAAAGATTGATGTTTATTTACTTCACAATCCGGAATATTTTTTAACATACTCCATCATTTCCGATCCCGAAAGACGGGAGCGGGAATACTATCGAAGAATTAAAGATGCATTTATTTATTTGGAAGAAGAAGTTAAACGTGGAAGGATTTCTTATTACGGAATTTCATCAAACACTTTTGCAGAAAAAGAAACAAAGCAAAATTTTACTTCACTTGAAAAAGTTTTAAACATTGCAAAAGAAATATCCAAACAAAATCATTTTGCTGTTGTTCAGTTTCCAATGAATCTTTTTGAAACCGGTGGAATGAATAATCTAAATCAGCAAAACGGCACAAAAACTTTTTTGCAGTTTGCCGGAGAAAATAATTTAGGTGTTTTAGTTAATCGTCCGTTAAATGCAATCAGTAAAAATAAACTTATAAGACTGGCGGATTATCCTGTAACGGAAGATCGTACTGAAGCAGAGGTTTTAAGTTTGATTGATGATCTGCAAAAACAAGAAACTACATTAATTGAGAAGTATATTAATTTTATTGGATTAAGTGCAAGCGAGAAAAAAAATGTTGTTAATTGCATTTCATTATCAACAATTTTAAAATCTAACATTAGAAAATTTGACAGCCCCGGAAATTTTAACGAAATAAAAAGTACATATTTAATTCCACGAGCAAATTTTGCAATTAACGAAGTCGGCAAAAGTTATCCCGATGATGAAAAAGTTGTTCGTGCTCTAAGAAATTATGCAGTAACAACAAACATTTTATTGGATTCAATTTTTAGCAATTTGGCTAAAGAAAAGAATCTTGAAAATGAGAATTTCCACAATGCAATAGATAGATTTACCAATAATGAACAGCAAAAATTATCCTTATCCCAAAAGGCTATACTATTAATTAATAGTGTACCGCAGATTTCATCCACTTTAGTGGGTATGAAAAACCCTAACTACGTTGATGATGTTCAAAAATCTATAAAAAGTGATTATGTTAAACAATATGTTGAATTTTGGCATAATAATGGTAATTCTATTCAATAGTTTTATGAATCGTTCGATGATATAGATTATCTAACTACTTGTACTAATTAAAAATTTATAAATATCAAATATTTCTATACGTTGTTTATTTAGAATTTATTGATTAGGTTTTATCACAAATTTTTGGTTTAATAGTGTTTTTACTCGCAACAATAATATTTCTATCATATTTAGTTGGATCAATACCAACAAGTATAATTATAAGTAAGCTTTCACACGGTATCGATATTCGTGAACACGGCAGCGGAAACGCCGGCGGCACAAATGTTATGCGCGTACTTGGCTGGAAAAAAGGATTGCTTGTAATTATTCTTGATGCACTTAAAGGCGCGTTTGCAGTTGTTGTTATTGCAAGATTACATTACGGCGGATTACCATTTCAAAACGTTTCCCCTTTTGATGATTTTACTTTAGTACAAATCATTGCAGGAATAGCTGCTGTCATTGGTCATATCTGGACAGTGTTTGCAGGTTTCCGCGGCGGAAAAGGAATTGCAACTGCTCTTGGAATGTTAATTATGATAATTACTGTTGATATGCTTGTTGCACTTGGAATTTTTATTTTAGTTGTAACTGTTTCAAGATATGTTTCTCTGGGCTCGATATTAGCTGCGCTGTCAATTCCATTTACACTAATTTTTAGAGAAAACATTCTGCACGATCATATTCAGAGTTACGGAACATTGCTTCCGTTTGTTGCGGCAGTTTCTTTGCTTGTTGTTTATACTCATCGCAAAAATGTTATGCGATTGATTAATGGGACCGAAAGTAAAATAAGTTTTAAGAAAAAGAAATAATGAAAATCTCAGTTCTTGGTGCTGGCGGTTGGGGAACAACACTTGGAATTCTTCTCCACTACAACGGTCATCAAGTTACACTTTGGGAATACAAAAAAAATTATGTTAAAGAGTTAATCAAAAAAAGAATTAACACACTTTATCTGCCCGGCGTAAAAATTCCAGAAGAAATAGAAATCACTCACGATCTAAAAGAATCAGTCCATCAAAAAAATCTAATTGTACTTTCAGTTCCCTCCCAATTTCTTCGCTCTGTTATAGAAGACGTAAGCTATTCTGAAATTAAAAACTCAATTCTTGTTAGTGTAGCAAAAGGAATTGAGAATAAACATTTAATGACAATGTCTCAAATGTTAAAAGATGTTCATCCAAATTTAAGTGATGAGCAGATTGGTGTTTTATCCGGTCCTTCTCACGCAGAAGAAGTAAGTAAAAGAATTCCCACTGCTGTTGTCGCTGCTTCAACCGAACACGAAACTTCAAAATCAATACAAGCTGCTTTTATGAATTCTTATTTTCGTGTTTATTCCTCTACAGATATTCTTGGTGTTGAGCTTGGTGGTGCTTTTAAAAATGTTATAGCAATCGGTGCGGGAATTATTGATGGCGCAGGATTTGGGGATAACACAAAAGCTGCAATTATGACTCGTGGTGTTACAGAAATTTCAAGACTTGGAATGGCTATGGGTGCAAGACCAGAAACCTTTGCTGGCTTATCCGGAATGGGAGATTTGATTGTTACGTGTATGAGTAAGCATAGTCG
>JAGOXU010000212.1 GCA_018059515.1 Ignavibacterium sp. | reverse complement strand
AGCGTTTTTAGACTGGAGACGTTTAAGTCCGTAAGAGTCATTATTTTTAATTTTATCCATAGGAAACCTTTGAATTTGTTAAATAAATTTAGTCTCCTGTGGTCATATGACCTAAACTTTAAATAATAAATCGATTGGAGGAGATCATGAATAAATCTATCACATATTTTTTATATTTTTTTCTTTTAAGCGGAATAATCTTTTCGCAAGTAAAATCCATAAAGGATAGCAAAAGGGTAATAACCCCTGATGGTAAAATAATGTCTTTTGTTGATGGAAAAGCATTAACAGAAGATCTAACGAAAGAAATTACCAAACCTATTAATCCAAACAATGATGCACCTATTGGTACACCTTTCAGCTGGGATAATAATCTTAGCTTTACCTCAACAACATTTAATTCAATAAATGCAATTGTGGTTTCTGGTTCAGACGTTTTTATTGGCGGAGACTTTACTAATGGAATGGGCATTGGTGCAGATTATTTTATTCGATGGAATCAAAAAAATAACACCTGGCACACAGCAGGTATTGGTAATGAGTTGAATGCACCTGTTCACTCTATTGCCGTTTCTGGTAACGATGTTTACATAGGTGGAGAATTTACTGATGCAGGTGGCAACTCAAATTCTGATTACATTGTAAGGTGGGATGGAAGTAACTGGAATTCTCTTGGTTCAGGAACCGGTTTAAATGGTGCTGTTTATGCCATTGCTGTTAGCGGCAGTAATGTTTTTGTAGGAGGAGATTTTATTGGAGCTGGTGGTTTATTCGAATCAGATCATATAGCAAAATGGAATGGAAGCAATTGGATTGCAATCGGACAATTATATGGAACTGTATATGCAATCGAAATTTTTAGTTCGTTAGTTCACATAGGTGGCGCTTTTACAAGCGGATCAGGAAACTCACCTTACTTTGTTGTTTATGATGATTTGAATGCTCAATGGTATGGTTTAGGCTCAGCTTTAAACGGAGCTGTTTATGCGATGGATATAGATAATACCAATCTTTATATAGGCGGCGAATTTACAAATGCAGGAGGTAATCCTGATGCGGATGTTGTGGCACGTTATAACTTATACAATTCTACCGAGTGGGAAGCTATAGGAACAAGTATACTTACATATGATTATTATCCGAACAGAGCAGTTAAATCATTAGCAGTTTTTGGGGATGATCTTTATGTAGGTGGAGAATTCTGGAGCCCTTACAATTCATATTTCAATGGTGTTGCTTACTGGAATGGAACTACATGGAATTCTCTATACACAGGATTATTTGGTGAATGCAAAGCATTAGCAATTTCAGGTACTGATTTATTGGCAGGAGGAGTTTTTGGATTTAGAAGATGGTTTGGTGGTTATGCAGAAGGACTATTTGCTGGGGTGCAGAGTACTGCTGTTTCGGGTTCCGGTTTGGTTCAGTTCAATACTCCAAATGATAGTACAAGAATTAGTCTTAATTTAATTGAGATCGGAAAAGGGAATGGATTGTTTAATGTTTTTTGTTATGAGAACAAACCCGCCGGCGGTGGAATCCTGCCAGTTTCTAACCATCGGTGGATCATTCAGAATAAAGGTTTTTTACCCACCTTTTCCTATGATGATATTATTAGGATTAAGTTTAGTGATTTCATTGATAGCTCGGGAATAATTAATCCATATGTTGTTCAGGTTTATTATAGACCGACACCAGGCAGAGGACAGTTTACAGCACTGTACACCGAATACGATTTTAGTACAAACGAGATTTGGGCATATTTAAATAGTTATGGCGAATTTGCAATTGGTATACCAAATACTGTTGATGGAGTAATCAGTAGCTTAGAATACGGTTCACACTTTGAGGGTCAAAATATGCAAACCAGTGACGGCAAAACCTGGTATATGCGTACTGATGATTATTATATGTATTTTGGAATCAGCAACTATTCTGATAGCTCGGATGCTGTAAATATTTATATGGATAACTCATCAATTGCTCCTGTAAATTATCACTTTAATCCTTATGGCACTGAAACGGGTGTAGAAAAAGATGGTTTAACTCCAAACTTACCTTTCGGAGCAGAATACTTTGCATATATCAAGCCAAGCTACGATGAATACAAACATTCCAATCAATCCGGTGGATGGCTAGATATTGCTGCAAATAGTTTAATTAAATCATTCAATGGTGCTGGTAACGTTTTAGAATTTGTAATTCCTCTATCAAGTCTACCGGTTTCAATGAACATTTATAACTATCCATTACAGTTTTTTAATTGGTTAGGATTTCTCTCAAAAAATGGAAATGTATCTTCAAGAGTTCCTAATAATGCTAATCCTTCAGGAATATCAGAGGATCTATGCTGGTATTACCCTTCATCATTAAATAACTTAACTTTTGCCCAATCAAGTTTTACACACATTGGTTCATCTCTTCCAAATTTTGGATCTATCAATTGTTACAATTTTACATTTTTTCCTACTAATTCGGCTACAACTATAAATAGATCCAGTGGTGAATGGAATATTGATGGTGAACTTGTTGTTTATGACGGTACTTTGACATTTTCAAATCCTGATTCTGTTAAACTTTCTCGTCTGCTTCATATGAATGGCAATATAAATTTCCCTTCAAATGTTCCATTAAAGGTTGGAGCTTCGATTTATCAGACAAATATTTATGGTGCAAATTTAAACTTTAGTAGTGGTCATTCAACAGTTATTGATGTGCCATTTGGCACCGGCTCAATATACATATCTGCACCTTTTCAGAATCTGACTACGCGCTTTGGAAATATTGGTCTTATATCTGATATAACGATAAACGAATCACTGACACTTCAGAGCGGAATAATTAATACAGTTACTTTTGATACCTTTTATGTTAAAATTAATCAAAGTGCTATCGTTACGCGAACGGGATCTGGTTACGTTAATGGTTATTTAGTTAGATGGGCAAATAATGGTATTGTTGATTTTCCTGTTGGATCTGCAAATGGTTATTCGCCTGTTTCCTTTAACTTTAGTAATGTTATAAATCCTAATAGAATAACTGTTGCAGCATTTCAAAATGTTCATCCAAATATTGTCACACCTGCTCAATCAATACAACGTTACTGGAATATTACAAAAGATAGTACACTTACATTTACCAATACATCTATAAACTTCCAATATCTGCCAACAGACTTTAATACAGAATTCTTTGAGGCTACTGATGAAGCTACAATGGTAGTTGGTAAATATGACTCAGGAAACTGGACATTCCCAACAATTCTTTCACGATCAACTGGCGGGAATAATGACGGCGGCTCGATAACTATTTCAGGAATTACTTCATTTTCAGATTTTACATTAGCCAAAAATGAATCTGCTTTGCCTGTAGAATTAACAGCATTTACAGCCTATGTAAAGGATAAATGCGTTAATCTTAAATGGTTCACATCAACTGAAGTGAATAATTATGGATTTGAAATCGAACGTTCCATTAGTTCAAATGGAGAGAGAAATCCAAACTGGCAAAAAATAGGTTTTGTATCCGGTAGTGGCAATTCTAACTCGGAGAAAAGCTATTCATTTACCGATGCATATCCTTCAGGCGGCAGTAAGTTCAGTTATAGATTAAAGCAAATTGATAATGATGGCTCATATGAATACTCAAATGTAATCGAGGTAGAATTAATTCCAGCAATTTTTGAGTTAACACAAAACTATCCCAATCCGTTTAATCCTACTACAACAATTTCTTTTTCAATTCCTAAAGAAGAATTTATTTCATTAAAAGTTTTCAATTCTTTAGGAGAGGAAGTCGCTGATCTAATTAATGATACAAAACCGGCAGGTAATTACTCACTTGAATTTAGTGGTAGTTCATTAAGTAGCGGAATATATTTCTACAAATTACAATCAGGCTCATACAATCAAACAAAAAAAATGATCCTTCTCAAATAAAAATTAAAAATAATAAGTTCGATAATTCAAATACATTAAATCAGCAAAAGGAAAAACAAAATGAAAACAACAAATCTCATCATTACAGCATTGCTTTTTATGGCGATAAGTATTTTGCCACAGAATATAAGTGGAAAACTTGGATCAGGCGGAACTTTTGATGTTAAGAATTCAAGTAACACCTCACTTTTTTCAATTAATGAAAATGACGGTGCTGCTAATCTTTCAATTATTAAATTGCCCGCTACACTAAACTCTAATTCAGGTATCATATATAAAAATGGAATTACATTTTTACACGCATTTGGAAACAACAATATATTTTTAGGATACAACTCGGGTAATTTCACTTCATCAAATTCTGCTAATGGAAATATTGCAATTGGTACAGCTACATTAAATGGCTTAACAACAGGAGTTGAAAATACTGCAGTCGGAAATAGTTCACTGCATTCAAATACAACAGGAACTTATAACTCGGCTTTGGGTTCATTTTCATTAGAGCCTAACACTACAGGCAATCATAATTCTGCTTTTGGATATGCTTCGTTACGATCGAACACAACCGGAGAAAATAACTCAGCTTTTGGATCAGCATCATTATATTCTAATACAACGGGGCATGATAATGCAGCTTTTGGAATTTCTGCACTAAAGTTTAATACAACCGGGTTCTTTAATTCTGCATTTGGAATGAATACATTAACACACAATACAAATGGCGGAGAAAACTCTGCATTTGGTCAAGGTTCTTTATTTGCAAACACAACTGGTAATTCTAATTCCGGATTTGGCACACTTTCACTTAGCCAAAATACAACAGGCTTTTCTAATACAGCTTTAGGGTATTCTGCAGGCAGCACAGTTACAACCGGCAGCAATTTAACATTGATTGGTAATAATGCACAACCTTCTTCTTCATCAGCAAATAACGAAATAACATTAGGTAATAATCAGATAACAACACTTCGTGCAAATGTAACAACTATCACATCACTATCTGATGCGAGAGATAAAAAGAATATAAAAGATTTATCTCTTGGATTAGATTTATTGATGAATATACACCCACGAGAATTTAATTGGGATAAACGAGAATGGTATTCGGATGGAAAATCTGATGGAAGTAAAATGCAAGATGTTCCAACTGCTGGATTTATCGCACAAGAATTAGATAAAGCTCAAACTGATGCTAATGCAGAGTGGTTAAAATTAGTTCTAAAAGAAAATCCGGATAGGATTGAAGCTTCTTCAGGCAATCTATTTCCAATAGTTGTCAAAGCAGTTCAAGATCTAAAAATGGAAAAGGATTTTGAAATTGCTCAGTTAAAAAATGAAAATGAAAAGCTTAGGAATGAATTAGCATCATTAAAAGAATTACAAACTCGCTTAACAAAATTAGAGCAAACAATGCGTGATTCAGAAGTGAAGTTTTCTAGCAACATTACTGAATAATTACTTATCCATTCAATAATGAAAGCAAACAAAATGAAAACTAAAATAATATTATTAATGTTTCTCGGATTATTATCATTAAAGGCTCAAAGTATTTTAAGTATAGGCGGCACTGCAACATTAAATGTTTCGGGCACTGCGGATATTTGTTCTGATAGTTTGGCTGGAACCGTAACAGGTAATGGATCATTTTGTGGTAATCCTACAGATGTTGAAAGCGAAATATCAGAGACAATTCCAACAGAATTTGCTCTTAGACAAAATTATCCAAATCCATTTAATCCTTCAACTACTATCCAGTATCAAGTATCCAGCGTCTCTCACGTAACTATTAAAGTATATGATGTATTAGGAAATGAAGTAGCCACACTTGTTGATGAATTAAAGTCTGCGGGAACTTATAAAGTTGATTTTTCCGTAGGGCGGCACTCCAGTCCTGCCATTGCGAGTGGAATATATTTCTACCAACTAAAAGCTGGAGAATTTTTATCAATAAAAAAAATGACGTTACTAAAATAGTATGTGAAAAATT
>JAGOXU010000211.1 GCA_018059515.1 Ignavibacterium sp. | reverse complement strand
TTAGTAAAGCAGTTTAGATATCCATTGCAAAAAACTTTGATTGAATTACCAGCGGGTAAACTTGAAAAGGGAGAAGATCCGCTTGTTTGTGCTACTCGTGAGCTTGAAGAAGAAACCGGTTACAAAGCAAAAGAAATAAAGAAACTTGGCGAGATTTATACTGCACCAGGTTATTGCACAGAAATTCTACACATCTATTCTGCCAAAGGATTAACAGCCGGAAATCACAATCGTGAAGAAGGTGAAAATGGAATGGAAATTTTGGAATTGAGTTTAAACGAAATTGAAACAATGATAAACAAGGGCGAGATAACAGATGCTAAAACGATTGTTGGAATTTTTTATTTAAAAACATCTGGCTAAACTGCACTATATATTATTGATTTTAATCAAACCAATTTTGCAAAATAAAACATAGGATTCTATGCCTGATCCCGCAATGATATCAAGTGACAAAAAATTAAGTTCAAGTATAAAAGAACTTGGAATTCTATTAGGGGAAATATTAATTGAACAGGAAGGTAAGAAGTTATTTAATGATGTTGAAAAACTCCGTGCCTTAACAAAAAACCTCCGGGCAGAAAATAAAACTGCAACCATTCGCAATATAAAAAATATTGTCACCCAACTTTCTATAGATGAAACACATAACATTATAAAAGCTTTTTCTATTTATTTTATTTTAGTAAATGCTGCGGATGAAGTAAATAAAATTGTTACAAGGAAAAGTTTTGTTTCAAATTCATCTGAGAAAAATAATTCTTATTTAGATGATGCTTTTATTGGGCTTAAGAATTTAAACATATCCGGAAACCTGGCAATTAAAATTCTTGAATCAATTGAAATCATTCCAGTTCTTACTGCTCATCCCACAGAAGCTACACGGCAAACAATTCTAAAAAAGATTTTAATAATAACTAATTTGTTATTGTATAAAGAGCTTAGTTTATTCAGCACAAATGAACTTCAATCCTTAAAAAGAAAACTAAAAACAGAGATTACACTTTTATGGCAGTCTAATGAAATAAGATTCAGTAAGATTACTATTAAAGATGAAGTAATGCGAGGATTATTTTTCTTTAGTAACAGCATCTATAAAATATTACCGGAGTTTTACAGCTCGCTGCAAAATTCTTTTTCTAATAATTTAAAATCAAAATCCGAAATAGAAAATCCAATTTTTAAATTTGGTTCTTGGATTGGCAGTGACCGAGATGGGCATCCATTTGTAACACAAGAAATATCTAAAGAAACATTTAACATCCATAGGCGCGAGATAATTAAACTTTATCTTGATGAACTAAACAAGATATATGAAAGATTGAGTATTTCGCAGCAGGTTAAAAAAGTTGATTCTTTACTCGTAGTATCTGTTGAGAAAGATAGAGAATCACTCAAGGTTTCTATTACGGACAATAAATTAAGAGAACCTTCAGAGACTTATCGGGCAAAGTTATATCTTATTTATAAAAAGTTGGAAAATTCAATCGAGCAAAAAAATATTTGTTACAAAGATGCAAATGAATTTTTATCTGATATTGAATTAATTGCAGACAGTTTAAAAAATAATCAAGGGAAATTAATTTATGCAGAGGTGATTAAGCCTTTGATAATAAGGGTTAAAACATTTGGTTTCCATTTTATAAAATTAGATATCCGGCAAAACTCCACGCTTATTCGACAAGCAGTTTCAGAGATTATGGATTTAAGATTAAATAACTCTACTTTCAATGAATTAGGGGAATTGGATAAAATAAAAATTCTTACAGAGGAAATTTTAAATAACAATAATGTAAATCTGCATAAATTAAAGATCGGTAAAAGTACAAGTAAAATTGTTAATGAAGTCAATCTAATAAAGTGGGCTAAAGAAAACATTTCTGAAGATGCTGCAGATGATTTTATAATTAGTAATTGCTCAACTGTTTCTGATGTGTTGTGTGTTTTATACATTGCAAAACTTACAGGCAGCATAAATCTTAAAAACAACAAAATAATTTCATCAAGCATAGATATTCTTCCTCTATTTGAAACCATCGAAGATTTAAGAAGTTCTGTTGAGGTTTTAAACGAATTAATTCAAAATCCTGCCTACGCACAGCACTTAAAAGCAAGAAACAATTTTCAAAAAATTATGCTTGGATATTCTGACAGTAATAAAGATGGTGGAATTGTTACATCAAACTTTGAATTATATAAAGCACAAATAGGACTTGAAAAACTTACTCGATCAAAGAACTTGAAATTAATTTTGTTTCACGGTCGCGGCGGAAGTATATCTCGCGGTGGCGGACCATTAAACGATTCAATTCTTTCGCAACCACCAAATACTATTCAAGGTAAACTTAAGATTACCGAACAAGGTGAAATGATTTCTTCCAAATATCTTGTCCCTCAAATTGCACAGCAAAGTCTTGAATTAATATCTTCGGCGGTTATTCTTAAAACTGCTTTGTCATTCAAAAATATTCAGCATCCCGAAATTGATAGTTATGTAAAAGGATTTGAAAAGATTTCTCAGAGAGCATTTAATAATTATAGAAGACTAATTAATGAAGAACATTTTATTACCTACTTTAACACAACTACCCCGATTGATATAATTAGAAACCTGGAAATTGGATCCAGACCGACATCAAGAAAAAAGGGAGATGATCCAAAATCTTTAAGGGCTATTCCTTGGGTATTTAGCTGGACGCAAAACCGACAGACAATTTCAGGGTGGTATGGATTTGGAAGCGCGATTTTTGAATCGATTAATGGAAATGAAATCTCTATAACCGAATTAAGAAAAATGTATAAAGGCTGGAGGTTTTTTAATTCGCTAATCAATAATATCGAAATGGTTTTATTTAAAACTGATATGATAATTGGTAAAGAATATACATCTCTCTATGATACTCCAGAGATTTTTAAAGTTTTTAGTTTGATAAAGACTGAATATGATAATTCTGTAAAAGCTGTTTTAAGTATCACCGGAGAAAAAGCTCTTCTCGATCACAACAAATCGCTGCAAAGAACGTTAGCATTAAGAAACCCATACATTGATCCAATAAGTTTTATCCAAATAAATCTGATTAAAAAATATAGATCAGCAAAAAATGTGAGGGAAAAGACTAAACTATTAAATATACTTCGCTCAAGTGTTAATGGTATCGCTTCAGGGATAAGAAATACAGGCTAACGTTGATATTAATTGATTATTGTTTGTAATCCATTCTTTTTTATCAAAACCTAAATTTCTATATTAAGGCAGTATTAAACAATAATTATGAAGATTTACAATCATCTGCTAAATACTATTAGGGAAAAAGGAGCTGCTTATTTAGTTCTGCTTGATCCCGATAAACTTTCGGAAAATAAACTTACCGGATTTTTAAAGCATTGTGAAAAATCTGGTGTTGATGGTTTATTGATCGGCGGAAGTTTAATGGTTAACGGTGATTTTGAATCATTTATTGAAAAAGTAAAAATCAATACAACACTTCCATCTATAATATTTCCCGGAAGCATTACCCAGGTTTCTTCTTTTGCAGATGCAATTTTATTTCTTTCTGTTGTTAGCGGAAGAAATCCTGAACACTTAATTGGCAAGCATGTTTTAGCTGCACCATCAATTAAAAAAAGCGGAATCGAACCAATATCCACAGCTTATATTTTAGTTGAATCAGGTGCGACAACCACTGCAGTTTATATGAGCGGAAGTTTGCCTGTACCAAGAAACAAACCTGAAATTGCCGCAGCAACCGCTCTTGCATCAGAATACTTAGGAATGAAATTAATTTATCTTGAAGCGGGAAGCGGTGCCAACAATTCTGTTCCAAATGAAATGGTAAAAGCTGTAAGCAAACAGTGTTCGATTCCTGTTATTGTTGGCGGCGGGATCAGAAATCCACAAAGCGCAAGAGAAAAAGTTGAGAACGGTGCATCGATAATTGTAACGGGTAACTTTTTTGAAAATGAAAACAATTGGGATTTAATTAAAGATTTTGCTTCTGCGGTGCATTATAAATTGCCTATTGAAGTTTAAGTAAATTGTTCTCTTTAAAAGAAGTGTTAAAGTTAACAATAGATTGTAATAAAATTATTTAATGAGCAAGATTGGTCAAATAGAAATAGTAGTTAAGGGATTCAAAGGTAATATTGAAATTACACCGGATAACTATGATATAAAAAACATTATTGATGTTCTTCAAAATGTGGAGAATTTACTTTTTCCTAATAATAAAAAAGAAAGACCAGTTATAAGCTATGATATTGAAAAAGGCTCCGTAAAACATATAATCAAAACCTCTATGCAGGCTATTTTAGGTTTTAATGCAATTCTTTTTCAAGTTCAAAATGATAATTCTATTGATTTTCTTGAAGTCCAGACAGCGAAAGCATTTGAGTTTTTTCAGGAGTCGGCACAAAAACAAAATGTTGAATTCATAATTGCTACATCAGTTCAAAATAGTTCTCGAATTACTATTAATAAAGACACACGGCTTCAACGTTCCGAGGATGTTTGGGCTGATGCGGAGTTTTATTTTTACGGAATTATTATTGATGCTGGGGGTAAATCAAAAGCTAATATTCATTTAGATACAAAAGAATATGGTTTGCTAACGATAGACGCTTCAAAACAAATTCTTGCTGATTATGAGTCTAATCCGTTATATAAATCATTTGGAGTTAGAGCATTAGGTAAGCAGAATATTAAAACCGGAGAGATTGATAATAGTGAATTGAGATTGGTTGGTATTATCGATTATAATCCTTTATATAATGAAGATTATATTAAGTCTCTTATCATAAAGGCTAAAGATAGTTGGGGAAATGTAAAGGATGCTGATGATTGGTTGAATAATTTGAGGGGTTATGGATAACAAAAGTATTTTACTTGATACAAGTTTTTTTATTCGTCTCTTAAATGAAAATGATTCACTTCACAAAAACACATTAGATTATTATAAAAAATTTTTAGAAAAACAAGTTATTCTAAAGTGTTCGACAATTTCTGTTGCTGAATATTGTGTGAAGGGACAGTTGGAAGAACTTCCACTCAAAGATATTCAAATAATTCCTTTCAATATAACACATGCCCAAAAAGCTGGGGAATTTGCAAGGATAATTTTTGAAAACAAAGGAAAACTTGAAGCAGAAAAAAGAAATATTATTCCCAATGACACAAATCTATTTGCTCAAGCAGAGATTGAAAAAGAAATTTCAGCGTTTGCAACCTCTGATGAAGAATGTCTAAAAATATATACTTTATCAAAACAAAATTATAATTTAAATTTTGATACAATTAATATTCGCCAACCCTTCAATGAAACCTTCGGATTACTTGATTTAAAATAGCAGATTAAAATTATTATGGACCCACAAAAATTTATAATAGATTCATTGAACGAAAGTTCTGAAACAAAACTAAAAATCAAAGATCAGCTTTCGGATGATATTATTAAAGCGGTTGATATTTTGGTTGCTTCATACAAAGACGGCAATAAACTTTTATTGTGCGGAAACGGCGGCAGTGCCGCAGATTGTCAGCACATTGCAACTGAATTTATGATAAGACTAAGTCATAAAATTCAGCGTCCAGCTTTGCCCGCAATTGCTTTAACAACAGATTCATCAAACCTTACTGCCGGTGGAAATGATATTGGTTTTGAAAATGTGTTTGCAAGAAATATTGAAGGACTTGGAATTCTTGGTGATGTATTACTTGCAATCTCTACAAGCGGCAATTCTCCAAACATTCTTAAAGCTGTTGAAACTGCTCACGCAAAAGGAATGAAAGTAATTGGATTGCTTGGCGGAAGCGGTGGTAAATTAAAATCTATTGTTGATCTTCCAATTGTTGTTCCTTCATCAAACACACAAAGAATACAGGAAGGGCACATAACAATTGCCCATATAATTTGCGAGTTAGTGGAAGATAAAC
>JAGOXU010000210.1 GCA_018059515.1 Ignavibacterium sp. | reverse complement strand
GCTGCGGTTAATCTTTGTCTGGATAGAAATAAAGCTTTATTAGATCTTAGTGTTGAAGATTATAATTCTAATAAGCTTACAAAATTAATTCTTGAAAGGACAAAAAAATCACCTGAGCAAATCGGGAGTAAAATCCATCAATCAATTATAGAAAGATTTAACAGAGGAATGGCTCCGGTTTCAAACCAGGTAATACTTCATACAGGTCCTCATCATGATGATATTACTCTTGGCTATCTTCCGTATATATCACATCTTGTTAGAGATGCAAGCAATACACATTATTTTGTTACAATGACAAGTGGATTTACTGCTGTTACAAACTCGTATATGGTTGGTTTGCTGGAAGATTTAAAATACTTTTTAGGGCAGCCTGATTTTATTTCTCGTACAACTACAAATTATTTTGACCCCGAATTTCAGGAAGGTAAGGATCGTGATGTTCATCTTTATCTTGATGGATTGGCAGCACACAGCAAAACAATTCGTAAAGAAGCAGTTTCGCGCAGGCTATTAAGAAACATGATGAAGCTTTACAAAGAAGAGCGAGTAGATGAGTTAATAAATTATTTCAAAACTCAGTACCCGGGCAAAAAAGACATTCCTGAAGTCCAAAAACTAAAGGGTATGATGCGCGAGTGGGAGGAAGAACTTGTTTGGGCTTTTTTTGGAATAAATACAAGATTTGTTTCGCATATGCGTTTAGGTTTTTATCAGGGAGATATCTTCACCGAAAATCCTGAAATGGATAGAGACGTTATACCAATATTTAATCTGTTAAAAAAAATAAAACCAACAGTTGTATCCGTTGCCTTAGACCCGGAAGGAAGCGGACCCGATACACATTATAAAGTATTGCAGGCTACTGCAGAAGCGCTAAAACTTTATGAGAAAGAAACAGGAATAAATAATATAAAAGTATGGGGATATAGAAATGTATGGTATCGTTTCCATCCTGCTGAAGCAAATATTTTTATTCCGGTTAGTTTAAACTCTATGGCAATTATGGAAAGTACTTTTCTCAATAGTTATGAATCACAGCGAGCAGCAAGTTTTCCAAGCTGGGAATATGATGGACCATTTTCGCGCCTTGCACAGCGCATTCAAGTTGAGCAGTATCAAACAATAAGATTGTGTTTGGGAAAAGATTATTTCTTAAAACATCCATATCCGAGAGTACAGGCTGCTTATGGAATGGTTTATCTTAATGAATTATCTCAGGAAGAGTTTTATGCTCATTCATCTGAATTAAGAAAGTTAACCGAGAATTATTAAAAGATAGAAGGAGCCCCTCTCCAACTCTCCACTAAAGGAAGAGTAAAGGAATAAATATTAAGGCGGACTATTGATAAAAGTCATTTCGAATCCGACTTCAGTCGGTGAGAAATCTTAAGCTTTATACAGGAAGGATTTCTATCTTCCTAGGCAGGTTTGAAAGGACAAGCTAAATACGCAATTAAACTTTAGGTTAGATATATGAAACAAACAAGAAAAGATTTTTTTAAAACCACGGGAATAATAGCTGCAGGCACTATTGCGGCGTCAATTCCGGCAGCATCATTTGCAAAAAACATTATAAAAAACAAAGGCTCAAAAATGAAATTTTCTTTTAAACCCTACACACTTGAGTTGAAACATGTTTTTACAGTCGCAGTTAATTCCAGAACTACAACACCCGTTATGCTAACTGAAATTGAGTACGAAGGAATTAAAGGTTATGGTGAAGCTTCGATGCCGCCGTATCTTGGTGAATCGCAAGAAACTGCAACGGCATTTTTATCAAAAGTAAATCTTGAACAATTTAATGATCCTTTTGAGATGGAAAAGATTTTGGATTACGTGGATTCAATTGCAGAAAAAAATACTGCTGCAAAAGCTTCCGTTGATATTGCTTTGCATGATCTTGTCGGAAAATTAATGAATCAAACCTGGTATAAAATCTGGGGATATGATAAATCAACAACTCCGTTTACAACCTTTACAATTGGTATTGATACGGCTGAAATTGTAAAAGAAAAAGTTAAAGAAGCCAGCGAGTTTAAAGTATTAAAAGTAAAACTCGGAAGAGATAATGATAAAGAAATGATTGAAGCAATTCGATCAATTACAAATGTTCCGCTTACTGTGGATGTTAATCAAGGCTGGAAGGACAAACATTTCGCTCTTGATATGATTAATTGGTTGAACGATAAAAATATCGAATT
Source organism: Ignavibacterium sp. (assembly GCA_018059515.1). Classification (GTDB taxonomy): domain Bacteria; phylum Bacteroidota; class Ignavibacteria; order Ignavibacteriales; family Ignavibacteriaceae; genus IGN3. The sequence continues at coordinate 3,742 of JAGOXU010000210.1, read as the reverse complement.
TGTTGAACAGCCTATGCCTAAAGAACAAATTGATGATATAGCATGGCTAACACAAAACTCTCCCCTCCCAATAATTGGTGATGAATCAATTCAAAGAATACCGGATGTTATAAAAGCGCATGGAGTTTATTCCGGCATAAATATAAAACTAATGAAATGCACAGGAATGCGTGAAGCAAATAAAATGTTAAATCTTGCTCGCTCTTTAGATATGAAAGTAATGATAGGATGTATGACCGAAACAAGCTGCGCAATTTCGGCAGCCGCACAGCTATCACCTATGATGGATTGGGCTGATCTTGATGGAGCGTTGTTAATTAAAAATGATCCGTATGATGGAATAAAAGTCATTGATGGAAAAGTAACGCTTAACGATTATCCGGGAATTGGTTTAAAGAGTTAAAGTGATTGTCATTTCGAGGTGCCTGCCTATCGGCAGACAGGTATCCGACGAGAAATCTTAAACTGCTAAACAAAAAAGAATTCTCAATCTGTTCAAAATGACGAGGGGGACATTATTTCACTTCTAAATAATTCAAAACAGACTTCATAATTAAAGCCCGCTGATTGTCTCCAAGAATTGTTTCAAACGGAAAACCAAAACTTACAACTCCATATTTATCTTTATACCCAACAGCGGCGCTAAAATTATTTTCTTTGTAACGTAATAAAACTTCGCTGCCGTTTATTTCACCAAGTTCATCGGGAGCTTCAACTTTATAAATAGAATCATTGAGAGTAGTATTAAACTCAAATGAGTTTTTAATTGGAAGAAAAGTATTGCTGACAGAAAAAACTTTTCCGGTTTTTACTGCGTGTCCAGTTTTAAGTTTAAATTTCAAAATATTATTTGCAAATTGAATTTCTGTGCTGTCTTTATCAGAATATAAATCGGTACCGAGATAAGCACCACTTAGAAAAATTTTTCCGCCACCATTTAAGTAGTTTGTTATTTTGTCTCTTAGGGTAATCGGACAAACTTCAAAATCAATTTTGTTTTTATACTTTGGCAGAGATGTCTTTTTCTCCTCACCAAAAATAAAATCCACCAATTTAAATCTTACAAGATCAACATCACCATTCATTACAGATTCATCACTAACGGAACAAAAAGAAAATCCATTTTCCTTAATTGCTTTTCCGTGAACATAACTATAATCAAACGTATTGCCTGCAATAATTTTAGACTCATAATCAGAATGGCTTGCACCGTGTCCGGGATTATCATCAGTTTCCCATTTAGAATCAGGGTTATAATTGAATTGAGTCCCTGTAAATCCAAGCTCATATTTATCTGGGACACCTTCGTCTTCAAAGTTTGTAAATCCCGAAAAAGTTGGAGAATCAAAAGCTGCAGGAGCAGAAATACGATCGAACCCGTTAACAATAAGTACTGGCTCCGATGAATTTTTCATCCAGCAAACAGAAAGTATTTCCGAAGGAAAACTTTCTCCGCCGTTGTTAATTGCAGTAACTTTATAGCTGTAAATAACACCTTGCTTTAGATCATTAAGAATTATCTTATTTGTTTCAATCGATCTTCCGTTGCCAAACCCGCCATCGTTTTGCCTTGTGTAAAGAATATATTTATCCGCAACGGCAGTTGGCTCAAGTGAATCGAGTTGTGGTTTCCAATTTAATTCGGCTTCCCCATTTGGTTTTAACTGTACAGAAAAATTTGTTGGCGGCAGGGGCTGCACAACATAATCAAATCCGTATTGAGCTGATAAAAATCTTAACATCCCTTTGTAAATAGATCTGGAAACATCAAACCTAAATCTCGGATCAAGAGCAAATTTAGTTTCATAATAATTTTGATGCGATAGCAGTTCAAGAAGCATTGCAGGAAAATTCGGTCTTGCAGCTTCACTGTAATTTGCATTCATCAATTGTCTGCGAGTCCAGGTGGAATCATATTTCGATCTTATATCATTAACTACTTGCGTCATCACAATATCAGATAGATCACGATTAACTAAACGCGAAACTCCATCAGGAAAAATTATTTGTGAATCAACAGAAGGAATGCTGTAAATCATTAGCGTGCCGATTGCAGTATCATTTCTTGTAATACCCGCATCGGTATGAAACGCTAAAGAAAGATCCATTGGAATTCCTAAACCTTTTTCATCTCGTTTACGATTTGGTCCGAAGGGTGCGCCGTATAAATAATTTCCATACTCTGCGCGTGATTGATAATCATCTTTATAATCATCTGAATTATTGTTGAGATTGTATGTTAAAGTATCGGGCATACCAGCATACTGCATCCAGTAACGAGAACCTTCTGCAAACTTTGGTTTGCCGCTTGTTGTACCTTCGCGTTCAACTATACCCATTCCGCCGCCGAATCTAACAGCATCAGCGGAAACAATTTTATTTTCATCCTTGCTTTGATTGGAAAGCACAACGCCTTGTGATTTTTTGTTACCTTTGTCAAATTTAAATGTGCCAAGATAAATCCAGGTACCCCCGCCAATAGTTTGATTTACAAGAAATTCAGTTTCTCCCCCGCTGTGTATAATTTTATAATGTGCATCAGTTACATTACTGTCAGAAGCGGAATAAGAAATGTAAACGGCGTATCTGCCTATCTGTGGAATATCAGGCACCCAGCTTGCAGTTGCAAGCGGATTGATCATCGATTTGGTATAACGGCTTGTACCCTGCTTAAAAGGATTTTCATCTTCTTTTATTGTTGGATTTTTGAGTGCAAAACCTTTTTGAGATGAGGTTTTCCAAAAACCTTTTTCAGAAAAGATTTTTTCTTGATAAGAAACCTTATTACTAAAATCATTATCAACTATTACTTCGTTCAATTGTATATCACGTTCTCTGGGAACGAATACGTTTGCACCCGCATTTTCAAGCATCGGAATTAAGTATGGAATTGTAAATGCAGTCGGACCTAAATCTTCAACTGTTTGGAATAATCTTGCCCGCTGCCACATCCAGCGTTTTTCTTTATTGTTGTAATACCAGCCGTGACTGTGCCATAATAAAATATTTTTACCGAATAATCCATTAGTAACTTTTGACTGTTTGCTTACATTCTGTACTATTGGAATTATCTCATTCTTTTTAACCGGCAGCTTTGATACATCAATATTTGTTTTATCTTTTTTATAATAATTTGGAATTAAATTTTCGATAGGGTAACCAAGAGAATTAATTATAAAATTATAATCTTTAAAACTTTCTCCATATAAATTTTTATACGAATCATAAATCTCTTTTACATTTTCATCACGCAAAGGAATTACGGCAAAATTTTTATTAAAGCTGATAGAAATAGATTTATTTAAAGTATCCAGAGAAACAGATTCTATTTTCGTACTTGTCGGAAGTTTTAAATTCTGGTTTAATGAATCAATACTTTCTAAAATTAAATCTGTTTTATAATTAAATTCTTCATTCAAAGAGATTTCTTCAACAGTTGAGCATTTGATAAAAAGTAATGAAGTAATAATGAGGAAAGAAATAGATTTTTTTTTCATAGTATAGCTCTAATCTGGATTGATCCTTGGGTAAAAAAGTAAAATCAAAAAACTTTAACATGATTAATAAAAAAGCCCCTTCCTTTTATCGGAAGGGGTTAAAAGAATAAAATTTATTTTTTTATTTCATTAAAATCATTTTCTTAGATGCAGAAAAATCATTTACTCTAATTGTGTATAAATATATTCCGCTTGATAAACCTGAAGCATCGAATCGTACATCATAACTTCCGTGACTCATGTAT
>JAGOXU010000209.1 GCA_018059515.1 Ignavibacterium sp. | reverse complement strand
AAGGTGAAGATGATCATAGCTGTTTGTTGTTACAAAGTACAAACAAGGAATTCCTTTTTCGTGAAATGGCGTTGCGTCTGCTCCGCCGCCGCTCCATGTTCTATCTACCATCGAGTTAAAGCTGGTCTCATCAATTTGATTTGCAATTTGCCAAAGCACCGGTGCGCTTTTTCCATTGCCCACCTGTATGCTGTCGCCGTATCCAACGCAATCAAGATTTATCATAGCCGTAATTTTATCGTAACCCTTTATCCAACTTTCTATAAAATGTTTTGCGCCGTTTAGCCCCTGTTCTTCGCTGGCAAACAGCACAAAAATTACAGAGCGTTTTGGAACAATGCCACCCTTTACAAATGCTTGTGCAATTTCTAAAACACCTGCTGAACCGGAAGCATTATCATTCGCACCCGGAAAAAGTAATCCCGCTTGCGAACCAACGTGATCTAAGTGAGCACCAATTACAACATACTCTTCTTTTAATTTTGGATCACTTCCTTCTATCATCGCTACAACGTTCATTGTACGGGCGTTTTTTTCATAAACGGCATTAACCTCTATCTGTGCTTTTGTAGTAAGATTCATAGAAAGTGGTTTTTTCTTTTCATCAATTTTTGTTTGGCAATCGCTGATAGTAAATCCTGTTTTGCTTAATAATTTGCTTGCTATATCAAAGGAAATTTGAAGTTGTGGAAAATCAATTGGTTGTTCGCCTTCGCCGTGTAAAACACTTCCTATTAGTGGCTGTGGTTTTGTATCATTTGGCAGCGAGACAAATAAAATTCCTTTTGCGCCATGTTTTTTTGCAACGAGAGATTTTTCTCGTGGATAATTTGTACCCCAATCTTTATCATTATTCTTCCACGTTGGATTTTGTTTAAAGACCATTACAATTTTATTCTTTACATTTATTCCAGCATAATCATCATAATACAAATCAGGACGAGAAATTCCGTATCCGCAAAAAACAACATGAAAAGTGAAACTGTTTGATCCTGTAAACCCTCGCAGCACAAAATCTTTCCCAATCGTATAATTGATTGTATCGTCATCAACAATAGATTTAAATATTGCCGGTGATTTTATTTTATTATACTCAACATTTAAATACTGAAAATAATCGCCATCACCTGCTGCCAATAAACCAAGTTCATAAAATTTATCCGCAGCAAACTGAGCTGCTTTGTTGTAGCCTTCGCTGCCGGGCAATCTTCCATCAAAATCTGGTGAAGTAAGAATTCTAACATTAGCAATAAGACTTTCTTTGTTTATTTCCGAAAGCCCCGTTGTGCTTTGGGCGTTAACAAAAAAACTTGTGAGTGCTATTGTAAAAATTATTAATCGCTTTTTCATGTTTGAATTATATCAGTTTAAAAATATTTGCAATTGAAAATACAAAAGAGTTTCTCTTTATAATAAAAAATCGCCTCAAAAATTGAGGCGATTTAGTTTTTTACTTTATAAAAGACAATATTAACTCAACAACGGCTCAACTTCTTTTCCGTTGCCGTTACCATTAATCTCTTCATCATCCTCCGGTACAACACGAGCAATATCTGCAATGGAATCGTTTTCGCTCAGTCTGATTACTCTTACGCCCTGTGTGTTTCTTCCCATAACGCGTAAGTCTTTAACGCTTTGTCTTATTATCATTCCCTGTGTAGAAATAATAACAAGTTCATCACGATCAACAACTTCCATCAGCGCTATTAGTTTACCAACTTTATCTGTTGTCTTAACTGTGATAACGCCTTTGCCGCCGCGTTTTGTAATTCTATAATCCTCAATATCAGAACGTTTACCATACCCTTTTTCTGTAACAACAAGCACTGTAGCTTTATCGCTTCTGATTACCAGCAAACCTACCGCTTTATCACCTTTACCAAGTCTTATTCCGCGCACGCCTGTTGCTGTTCTTCCCATATCACGTACATCTTTTTCATTAAATCGGATTGCAAAACCGTTACTGGTTCCGATAACAATATCATTTTTTCCATCGGTCATCTTAACTTCAATTAGTTTATCTCCGGCAGCAAGATTAATTGCATTGATTCCGCCTTTACGAACATTGCCGTAAGCAGAAAGTACTGTTTTCTTTATCGTGCCTTTTTCTGTTGCCATAATCAGATATTGGTCATCACGGAATTCTTTAACAGCAACAAAAGCAGTAATGTTATCGTCTTTGTCTTTATCAAGAAGATTAACTACTGATCTGCCTTTTGTTGTTCTTCCGCCTTCGGGAACTTCGTGAACTTTTAACCAATAACATTTTCCTTTATCAGTAAAGAATAAGATATACTGATGTGTTGATGCAACAAACATATGTTCGATAAAATCATCTTCTTTAGTTCCGGCGCCAGTTACGCCTTTGCCGCCTCGTCCTTGTCGCCTATATCCGCTGACAGGAAAACGTTTTATAAATCCGCCGTGTGATATTGTTACAACAACATCTTCTTCTGCAATAATATCTTCTAACGCAAACTCTTTAAAGTCTTTTATGATTTCAGTTCTACGCTCATCGCCGTATTTTTCTTTTAGAGCAAGAAGTTCTTCTTTTATGATTTTATTTCTTGTTCTTTCGTTATCCAAAATTCCTCTAAGTCTTTCAATCAACTTAATTGTTTCTTTGTATTCATCTTCAATCTTTTTACGTTCTAATCCTGTTAAGCGCTGCAATCTCATATCCAAAATTGCTTTAGCCTGTATCTCGCTTAACTTGAACTTCTTCATCAAGTTAATTCTTGCTGTTTCGGTATCCTTAGATTTTTTGATTGTCTCTATTACAGCATCAATATTATCAAGAGCAATTATATAGCCTTCCAAAATATGTGCGCGTTTTTCTGCTGCGTCTAATTCATATTTTGTTCTACGTATCAGCACTTCCATTCTATGATCTAAAAAGTGCCGAATCATTTCTTGAATGTTTAAAACTTTTGGTGCGCCGTTAACCAATGCAAGCATTATCACACCAAATGTAACTTGCATTTGTGTGTGCTTAAATAGCTGATTAAGAACAATAGCTGGCTGCGCATCTCGTTTAAGCTCTATTACAACACGCATTCCATCACGATCAGATTCATCTCTTATGTTTGATATTTCCGTTATCTTTCCTTCGCGTACAAGATCAGCAATCTTTTCAATTAAAACTGCTTTGTTAACTTGAAAAGGTATTTCCGTAATGATAATATTTTCTCTATCGTTTTTAAGCGTTTCAACATTTGCTTTTGCGCGTATAACAACCCTGCCTCTGCCTGTAAGCAGCGCATCTTTAACTCCTTCGTATCCATAAATAATTCCGCCGGTAGGAAAATCAGGAGCCTTAATGTGCTTCATCAAATCAACTGGAGTTACTTTTGGATTTTCAATCATTGCAACGCAGCCATCTATAACTTCGCTTATATTGTGCGGCGGAATGTTTGTTGCCATTCCTACTGCGATTCCGCTTGCGCCGTTTATTAAAAGATTTGGAAGATACGATGGCATTACCGTTGGCTCTTGTAAAGATTCATCAAAGTTGTTTGCAAAATCAACCGTGTTTTTATCAAGATCACGAAGCATTTCCTCAGCAATTCTTGCAAGCCTTGCTTCTGTGTAACGCATTGCTGCTGGCGAATCACCATCAACAGAACCAAAGTTTCCCTGTCCTTCAACTAATGGATAACGCAAAGACCATTCCTGCGCCATTCGCACCATCGAATCATATACAGAAGAATCGCCATGCGGGTGATACTTACCGAGCACTTCTCCCACAATTCTTGCTGACTTTTTATGTGGTCTATTGTGGGGTAAGCCAAGTTCGTGCATACCGAATAAAACTCTTCGGTGAACCGGTTTTAATCCATCTCTTACATCAGGCAATGCACGCGCAACAATAACACTCATTGCATAATCGATATAAGATGATTTCATTTCATCTTCTAAGGTTCTGGGTAGTATTTTTTCAAATATTGTGGTCATAAGTAATTATATTTTGTTTGTTTTCTATTTAATATCCTTGTTCGTTCAAATCTGAAATTATCTTTTCTACTGTTTTTTTCAAGAATTGGAATATCTTCTTTGCAAGCATAAAAGATTGTGTCGGCGTTAAGCTCTTTATATTTACAAATCTTATATATCAAGTTTAGCATACTTAGCATGCTTTTCTATAAATGCACGTCTTGGTTCAACTGCATCACCCATAAGCGTTTCAAATATTTTATCGGCTGCTGCTGCGCTTTCAACATTTACCTGCAGCACTGTTCTTGTTTCGGGATTCATGGTTGTTGACCAAAGCTGTTCAGGATTCATTTCTCCCAATCCTTTGTAACGAGAAATTGTAACTCCTTTTGGCTGTCCTTCTTCATCAACTTCGTCATCATCTTCAACAACACCGGCTTTTGCTTTCATATCTTTTCTAAACTGCTTTAAAACTTTATCTCTTTCTTCATCATCAAAAGCGTAATGTTCTTCTTTTCCTTTTTTAACTTTGTACAATGGCGGCTGCGCAATGTAAACTCTGCCTGATGTAATTAATTCTTTCATGTGTCTGTAAAAGAAAGTAAGAAGCAATGTGCGAATGTGACTTCCATCAACATCAGCATCTGTCATTAAAATAATTTTTCCGTAGCGTGATTTTTCCGGATTGAACTCCTCACCAATACCGGCTCCAAGCGCCGCAACCATTGCTTGAATTTCCTGATTTTCTAAAATCTTATTAAGCTTTGCTTTTTCTACATTAAGAATTTTTCCTTTGATCGGTAATATCGCTTGAAATCTTCTATCCCTTCCTTGTTTTGCTGAGCCACCCGCGGAATCACCTTCAACTATATAAATTTCACAATGCTCTGGATCGTTAATAGAACAATCTGCTAACTTTCCCGGTAGATGCATAGAATCAAGTGCATTTTTTCTTCTAACAAGATCGCGAGCTTTTCGTGAGGCTTCTCTTGCTTCTGCAGCACGCATACATTTATCAATAATCTTTTTACCAACAGAAGGGTTTTCTTCAAGATACTCGGAAAGTTTTTCACCAACGATAGTTTCAACAACTGATTTTACTTCGCTATTGCCCAGCTTTGTTTTTGTTTGTCCTTCAAACTGCGGCTCCATTACTTTTACAGAAAGAACGGCAGTAAGCCCTTCGCGGAAATCATCTCCGGTTAAAGTTATTTTGCTGTTTTCTTTTATTAGATTGTTTTTATATGCGTAGTTATTTAGTGTTCTTGTTAGCGCTGTTCTAAATCCAACTAAATGGGTTCCACCTTCTATTGTATTAATGTTATTAACATACGAGTGAACATTTTCTGAATACGAGTCGCTGTACTCAAATGCAATTTCAACGGGAGTGTTTTCTTTTTCGCCTTCGATATAAACAGGTTTGTGCAGTGCGGTTCTATGTTCATCAAGATATTTAACAAAATCAATTAAGCCGCCTTTAAATCTGAATGTTTCTTCCTGACCATCATTTTCATCTTTAAGAATCATTGTTACTTCTTTATTCAGATAAGCAAGCTCGCGCAATCTTTCGGCAACGGTTTCAAAGTTAAATTTTGTTGCTTTAAATATTTCTTTATCTGGCATAAATGTTATGATTGTCCCTGTTTGATCCCCTTTGTACGTGCCAATTTGTTTAACCTTTTCAACCGGTATTCCCTGGCGATACTCTTGAAAATAAATTTTATTATCGCGTCTAATTTCTGCCGTCATTTTTTCAGACAGTGCATTAACAACCGAAACACCCACTCCGTGCAATCCGCCGGAAACCTTATATGAATCTTTATCAAACTTTCCGCCTGCGTGAAGAACCGTCATTACAACTTCAAGAGCCGAGCGTTTTTCAACAGGGTGCATATCAACCGGAATTCCTCTTCCTCTATCTTCTACAGAAACACTTCCGTCTTTTTTTATAGTAACGATAACTCGATCGTTATATCCGCCTAACGCTTCATCAATACTATTATCCACAACTTCGTTTATAAGATGAT
>JAGOXU010000045.1 GCA_018059515.1 Ignavibacterium sp. | reverse complement strand
ATCCCAACTTGATATTATTTCTATTCCAAAAAAAACTTTAGTAATAGGTCAGGAATTTTTCGGTGCTTATGAAATAATAACCCCTGATGGTGAGTCTGTTTATCAGGCATCAAATTATGATGAAGCAAAGTTTATAGTTTACAGTTCAAAAGAACGAAACGGCAAAACATATATTCCAAAAGACAAATCTAGAATTAAATCACTTGTAGATGCTTATAATAATTATTTAGATGATATACTTAATCAAATAAAAAAAGATTATAAAAAGAATTTTCCTGATGGAAAAAACATTCACGCTGTTTCAAACGAAATTTTTAAGAAGTTAAATCTAATCAGGTATTAATTTTGGCAATAGAAGTATCACAAAAAATATACGATTACTTTTCAAATCTTTACGGTAAGGAATCAGCCGATAAATATTTACAATTTATTGAACAAGATTCTGCGCAATACATTAGAGTTAACACTTGCAAAATTTCTCGTGATGAATTATCTAAATTTCTTTTTGAGAAATATCAGATAAAATGTTTACCGATAAATCATTTTGAAAATGTTTTAAAGATTGTTGAGGGTAATGAACGGATCGGAAAAACTTTTGAACACGTTATGGGTTTTTATTACATCCAATCACTTTCATCTATGATGCCGCCGTTAGTTTTAAATCCAACAAGCGATGATGTTGTGCTTGATCTTTGCGGCGCGCCAGGTTCTAAATCAACACAAATTGCAGAGATGATGGACAATCGTGGTGCGTTGTTAATTAACGAAGTTGATAATGAAAGAATTAAATCTTTAGTTTTTAATCTTGAGCGAATGAATGTAATAAATGCATCAGTCATTCATTCAAAAGGTGAAATGCTTAGTAAAGTTTACGATGACCATTTTACAAAGATACTTGTTGATGCACCATGCAGTGGACTTGGAATAATACAAAAAAAAGGCGAAGTAAGTAACTGGTGGTCGCTTGATCACGTTGATAGATTGCAGCACTTGCAAATGCGTTTGCTTATTGCTGCAATTAAAATGGCAAAAGTTGGAGCAGAAATTGTTTATTCAACTTGCACTCTTTCAATTGAAGAAAACGAATTGGTGATAGATAAAGTTTTAGAAAAATATCCTGTGGAATTAATGGAAATTAATTTGCCAATTTCTTCTCGTAAAGCATTTACGGAGTTTGAGGGAAGACAATTAAATCCGGAACTAAAAAAGGCAGTTCGCATACTACCCTGGGAAATTGATTCGGATGGTTTCTTTTTAGTAAAGATGAGAAAAATTGATGTTACTGAATCACCTGAAAAAGAATATTTAAGAGAGACGGAAAATAGAATTGTAAAAAGCAATCACAAAGAAATTCAACAATACATAAATTATATTTCTGAACATTTTGGTGTTGAAAGAAAAATATTAGATGAGTACAAATATGTATTTAGAGGTAAGGATATTTTTTTTGTGATGAAGGATTTCGATGAAGAAAATATTGGGTTGTTCAATCGTATAGGATTGAAACTTGGCACACTTGATAAAAAGGATAGAATAACTTTTAACTCACAAGCTGCGCAGGTATTAGAAAAGCATATCACAAAATTTATCTATCAAATAAAAAATGATGATGAGTTAAAGAATTATTTAACCGGATGGAAGATTAAAGATATTGATATTCCCATTGGGCAGTATGTAGTTAAATACAATAACTGGGTTTTAGGAACAGCAGTAATGACTACGGATGGATTAAAGAGCAGATTCCCACGCACAAAACGTACACAAAAATTTGAGTTTTAAATTTTTACTTGAGCAGCAGCATTTTTTTTGTTGAAATAAAATTCCCGGTTTTCAATTGATAAAAATATATTCCGCTGGCTATGGCAGAACTGGAGTTCCGCCCTACGGTGAAATCAACTTCATAATTTCCAGCAGGTTTGTATTCATCTACAAGTGTAGCAGCTTCATTCCCAAGAATATCATAAACTTTAAGTTGCACTCGAGACCCTTCGACCTGCCTGCCGGTAGGCAAGGTTCCGCTCAGGGTGACATTTGGAATGGTAAATTTAATTTTTGTACTTGGGTTAAACGGGTTCGGATAATTCTGGAACAATTGAAAATCTAAAACGCTCGCATTTTCTGTTTCAACACTAGTCGAAGTAACAGGTGAAAGTTTTAAAATTCCATTATTTGGGATAACTTTTGTAAGCACAACTCTTCCTGAATCAGTTACTATTGTGGTTAAGGTATCCACACTTCCATTTTGCTCTGATCGAACAAAATCCCAGCTATCCGGAATTTTTATGTGTCCACTTAACGGATAATTAAAAATTGTATTGTTCAAATTATTTGTAACATTAATTTCAATTAAGCTGCTTGATGAAGATATAACTTGATAAATTGAATTATCTCTTTCTTTAATATATCGCGTTATATTTCCTACAGTTTCAACCCACACTTCTTTATCTGATGATCTTGCCCATAAAAAATCGCATAACGATGTTAGCCATTCATTTGATATGGGTTCATAAATTCCTTGTCCAATCAATTCCTGCATTTGATTAAACGGAACGACATCATGAATAATTATCATTCCCCATTTATGATTATTAATCGCATTCTGTGTCCATTCTAAAAAAGTATAAAGCTCATCAAGATCATCACTAACAGAATCCCTTGGTAAACTAAATACTACTACTTTTGCTTTTAATCTATACCACTCTTGTCCTGTTAATGAAGAATCGTTTGCAGCTTGTCCAAGTGTTCTGCCGTTTTCGTAGAATAAACTTACTGCGGAATCAACAGTAGTATTACGAAGTGTGTAAGGATAGTTTAAAGAAATACATTTTGCAGAAGGAATTCTTTGTTCGATAATTATTTTTGATTGATATAATTCATATAACAAGGTACCTTCAGTATTTATATCGCCCCAAGGTAATGTGGGCAAAGAATCGTGGTTCATTGTGTGTGAACCAATTTCGTGACCTTCAGAAGCAAGCGATTGAAATCCTTGCCAAGTGCCGTATCTCCAAATTCCGGGCAATGACTCGGACAAAAAAGGTGGCAGCACGTAAAACGTTCCTTTAAATCCATATTGATTTAAGATCGGTCCCACATTTTCAGAATGAGTTAATAATCCATCATCAAAAGTTAAACTAAATGCACTTTGTCTGCCATCTGCATAGTTAGTAAAACGCAACGAACCATAATTCTGTGCGAAAGAAAATTGAACTAAAATAAAAACGGCGATACATATTTTTTTAATCATACTAACATTTTATTTCTTAAGTAAAGATATTCTTTTTTGTGATTATAACTCGTTCAAAAATAATGCCTTCAATCACAAATTAACAATTGATATTTGGCTCTTAAAAGCTTAAAAAATTATGGCGTGAATTATTTTGATAATTACTAACTTGCGCAGTCTTTTTTTGATAATAAAAAATATAAAAATGTTACGACCAAAATTATTCACAACTCTTAAAGATTATAATTCAAAACAGTTCTTAGCAGACTTATCAGCAGGTGCAATAGTGGGTATTGTTGCGCTGCCACTTGCAATTGCATTTGGAATCGCTTCCGGTGTAACTCCGGAAAAGGGATTAATCACAGCTATCATAGCTGGATTTATAATTTCATTGCTTGGCGGCAGCCGTGTACAAATCGGCGGACCTACCGGGGCATTTATTGTAATTGTATATGGAATCGTTCAACAGTACGGAATGAACGGACTTATTATTGCAACTTTGATGGCGGGGGTTATTCTTGTTATTATGGGTATTGCACGATTTGGTTCTATTATTAAATTTATTCCTCATCCTGTTGTTGTTGGATTTACAAGCGGCATTGCATTATTAATTTTCTCAACTCAAATAAAAGATTTTTTTGGATTAGCGATTGACAAAGTTCCTACAGAATTTTTTGATAAGTGGATTGAATATTCATTTAACCTTACTACTATTAACTATTACGCATTTGGAACTGCTGCACTTGCACTTTTTATTATTTTAATCTTTCCAAAAATCACACGCAAAATTCCTGGATCAATTGTTGCACTTTTAGTTACAACAGCTATAGTTCAGATTTTTCACTTCCCTGTAGAAACAATCGGATCAAAATTTGGTGAACTTCCATCTGCACTTCCATCACCGGTTTTTCCTGAAATGGATTTTGAAATAATAAAAAACTTAATCGGTCCGGCAACAACAATTGCAATTCTTGCTGCAATAGAATCTCTTCTTTCAGCCGTAGTTGCAGATGGAATGATTGGCGGAAGGCATCGCTCAAATATGGAATTGATTGCACAGGGTGTAGCAAATATTGTAACTCCATTGTTTGGTGGAATCCCGGCAACCGGTGCTATTGCGCGCACTGCAACAAATATTAAAAACGGCGGACGAACCCCTGTTGCTGGAATTGTGCATGCGATTGTTCTTTTATTAATAACACTTTTCTTCGGACAATATGCAAAGTTAATTCCAATGGCAACTCTTGCAGCGATACTTGTAATAGTTGCATATAATATGAGCGAGTGGCGATCGTTTTTACAAATATTTAAAAGCCCCAATAGTGATATTGCAGTTTTGTTAACAACTTTTGGTTTAACTGTTGTTTTTGATTTAACCATTGCAATTCAAGTTGGAATGGTGCTTGCAGTTTTTCTTTTTATGCGTTCAATGGCTATGGTTACAAATGTTGGAATTATTACTCGTGAACTAAAAGATGATGATGATGAATCAATAGACATAAATGCAATACAGTTTAAAAAAGTACCTGATGATGTAGAAGTTTTTGAAATCAATGGACCATTTTTCTTTGGTGCAGTTTCAAAATTTAGAGATGCAATGCGAATAATAAAAAGTCCGCCAAAGGTTTTGATTATAAGATTGAGAAATGTTCCCGCAATGGATGGAACCGGAATTCACGCGCTTGAAGAAGTTTATTACGAATCTATAAAGAAAGGTACTCAATTAGTTTTATCAGGTGTTCACACACAGCCGCTAATAGTTTTGGATCAATCGGGATTTTTAAAGGTTATTGGTGAACACAATGTTCTTGGAAATATTGATGATTCATTAGATCGTGCAAGAGAGATTTTAGGTTTACCAAAACTTGGCAGACCAGAAGATTTTGCACCTACTGTAAAGCGGGATAAAAAATAACTGAAATCAGTTTAGATAATTTTTCAAATATTTACCTGTCCAAGAATTCTGATTTTCCGCGACCTCTTCAGGAGTTCCGGCTGCAACAACTTCGCCGCCTTTATCACCTGCTTCAGGACCCAGATCAACAATATAATCTGCACATTTAATAACATCTAAATTGTGTTCGATAATCACAACAGAATTATTTCTTTCAAGCAGAAGTTGAAAACATTTTAACAATTTTGAGATATCGTGAAAGTGCAAACCTGTTGTTGGCTCATCAAAAATAAAAAGTATATGCCGCCTATCCCGCTGCGAAGTTAGATATGATGCAAGTTTTATTCGCTGTGCTTCACCGCCTGATAAAGTATTTGAAGGCTGACCAAGTTTTATATATCCCAAACCAACATCTGCAAGCACCTGTAAAAGTCGTACAATTCTATCGTTTCCTTCAAAGAAGATTAGAGATTCATCAACTGTTAAATCAAGAACATCAACTAAATTTTTTCCTTTATATGTAATCTCCCGAATTTCTTTTTTGTAACGTGTACCGTTGCAATCATCACACTCAAGATAAAGATCAGCAAGAAATTGCATTTCAACTTTTATATAACCATCACCCTGGCAGGTTTCACATCTTCCACCGGGAACATTGAATGAGAAAAATCCAGGCTTGTACCCGCGCGCTCTGGCTTGATGAGTTGAAGCAAATAAATCGCGAATCAACTCAAATGCTTTAATATAACTTATGGGATTTGATCTTGGAGATTTACCAATTGGCGATTGATCCACAATCACAACATCATCAATATACTCGCCGCCTTTTATTTCATCATACTTTCCAATGAATGATGGAGCGTTGCCGAGATACTTTGCAAGTCCTGCATAAAACACATCGTGTATAAGTGTGCTTTTACCTGAACCGCTGACTCCTGTAACAACAACAAATTTATTTAAAGGAATTTCGAGCGTAAGATTTTTAAGATTGTTTTCTTTTGCACCAATAATTTTTATTGATTTGCTTCTGCGTTCATTTCGTTTTTCTGGAATTGGAATCGATAACTCGCCTGAAAGATATTTACCTGTTAATGAATTTTTGTTTTTTATTATTTCATCATAATTTCCAATCGCAACAATTTCACCGCCATCAATTCCGGCTTTCGGTCCCATATCAAAAATAAGATCGGCTTCACGCATCATATCTGCATCATGCTCAACAACTAAAACTGAGTTACCAATATCTCTAAGATTTTTTAAAATATTTATCAACTTCGCGTTATCACGAGGATGTAAACCAATACTCGGCTCATCTAAAACATATAAAGTACCAACAAGCGCAGAACCGAGTGAAGTTGCAAGATTAATTCTTTGTGTTTCCCCACCTGAAAGTGTGTTGCTGTAACGATCTAAAGTTAGATAACCAATTCCAACATTATTTAGAAAAGTTAATCGTTTAATTATTTCTTTAAGAACTCTTTCCGCAACGCTGTAATCATAATCAGAAAGTTTTAGTTCCTCAAAAAACTTGAGAGAATGCTCAATCGGCAATTGCACAATTTCGTGAATCGATTTGCCACTAACCTTAACCTGCAAAGCTTCTCTGCGTAAACGCGAACCTTTACATGCCGGACAGTTTGTATATCCGCGATAACGACTTAACATAACTCTTGCTTGAATCTTATAAGTTTTTCTTTCAAGTTCAGAAAAGAAATGATCTAAACCTTTGTACTTACCAAAACCTTTTTTTACGAGCGATACCTGTTCTTCTGTTAGTTGTTTATACGGAACGTGAATTGGAAATTTAAAATCACGCGCACTCTGGATAAGATCACGAAGATATGAACTGTATTTTGCACCATGGTATGGAGCAATTGCACCATCAGCAATTGTAAGATTTGGATTTGGGATAACAAGATTCATCTCCACACCAATTATTTTACTAAACCCCTGGCAAACCGGGCAAGCTCCGAATGGGTTATTGAAAGAAAAAAATCTTGGTTCGGGTTCTTCATATCTTACGCCGCAGCATTCATAAAATTTATTAAATTCCTGCTGCTCGTTTGTATCAGCATCAATCAGAACAATCCTATTTTCGCCTTCTTTAAAAGTTACTTCAATTGAGTCGGAAAGCTTCTCACGAATTTCGCCCTTACTGACTTTAAATCTATCAACAACAACTTTTATTTCATTTTTATTCTTTGGAAATTTTACTTGATCTTCATTCAAATCGTAGAATTTTTTCTTGAAATAAATTCTAAAGAAGCCGCGTTTCTTTAGAAGTTCAACTTCATCTTTTAAAGAATGTCCCTCATGATCGTGCAGTGGAAATGCAAGATAAAATCTAGCTCCATCTTCTTGTTGTTCAAGCCAATCTGCAACTGTTCCCGTTGTTGCTTTTGTAACAACCTTACCGCATTGAAAGCAAATTGTTTTTCCGATTCTTGCAAAAAGTAAACGCAGATAATCATAAACTTCAGTTGTGGTTCCAACAGTTGAGCGGGAATTACGTGAGCCGGTTTTTTGTTCGATAGCAACAGCAGGTGAAATTCCTTGAATAAAATCAACATCGGGTTTATTCATTCTTTCAAGAAATTGCCGGGCATACGAAGAAAGACTCTCTACATATCTTCTCTGACCTTCGGCATAAATCGTATCAAACACCAAAGATGATTTTCCACTGCCGCTTACACCTGTAAACACAACAAGTTTATTACGCGGAATTTCAAAACTTAAATTTTTAAGATTATGCTCGCGCGCACCCTTAACGGTTATTTTTTTTTCTTTTTGTAGTTTTTGTTTAGCCATAAATTCTTTATGTAGTGGACGCAAACTTTGCGTCCCCTGCATTTATAATTATAATAGCGTGTAGATGATTTGGCATTATAACATAATAATCTAACTCAATAAATTTATTAATCTTTGAAATTAATCTAATGCAATATTCAACTATTAGCCCTAAACTATTTAATACCATTTTTCCATTAACAACATTTACGAACATATTACCTTTATCTTCTGTACATATAGTAATAAAATAATATCCAGGTAAAGAGTAGTCGTAAACTTTTAAGCGGTTGGGTTTGTGTGGTTTAAACATAGGAAAAACTGCTAAAATCATAAAATTGTGAAGGCAATTTGCCTCGACAAATCACACCTACAACAAATAACATACTAATTGTTTTTATTTTCTATGGTTTTCAATTCTAAAATCTTATCATCAAGCAATTTAATTTTATCATTCAACTCAAGAATTTTTGAATCAATATTTTTTTCATATTCTGCTGTATCCCAATACCCGCGTTCCTCAAAATAGCTTTTGAATAACCAATTATGTTTTAATGCTTCCATATTTTCTGAAAGTCGTGATGCCGATGTCTTCGCTTCTTCAGTAACAACAACAATATTATCCAAAATTTGATTTAATGATTTTCCCTCCTTGCCATTATCCGAAACTAAAGAACCAAGTAAACCTTTACCTTCAGAAACATCTTGTAGAACAGTATCAATACGAGTTACAATCTGATTAATATTAGTAACAACATCTTTAACCCCCGTGCCAAGGTTATCAAACAAAACCATCACATCTTTCATATCCTCAGAAATAGAGTTCAAATTTCTATCAGCGGTATTTGTAAGATTTGTGGCTGCAACATAAAGTTTGTCATCATTAATTATTCTGCCTAAAGTTCCCTCACCTTGATTTACTTTAGAAACAATCTCAGCCATGTTTTTTGTCATATCTTTTGTATAAGCCATTATTCCCTGAGTTTCTTCAATTATATCCGCAAAACTTAGCGGTTCTTTAGAAAGTATTCTTCCGCCATCCATAATTTCTTCCGCATCTATTGAACCCATAGTTAACATAACAACTTTATTTCCAACTAAACCTTCAGTTTCGATACTGGCACGAGAATCTTTCTTAACATATTTTCTTATATCTTCTTTAATTCGCATTATTACTTCAACTCTTCCGCTGTTATCATCAAGGATTTTAATTTCTTTAACTGCACCAACATCAATACCTCCAAATCTAACTGAAGCGCCATTTCGCAAACCTTCTGTATTTTTAAATTGCGCTTTAATAGTAAATGTTGAAGCAAATAATTGATCTTTATTTCCGAGAAGAAAAATTAAAACCACTAATAATACGCTTCCCAAAAAAATGAAAATTCCAAGTTTAGCATTTGCAAGTGCGTTAGACATTGATTCTCCTGTTTTGATCTTCAATAATTTCGTGACTGAAGAAATTTCTTAAAAATGGATCACGCGAAGAAGTAAGTTCCGGAATTGTGCCTTCGTACTGAACAATTCCTTCGTTTAGTACGATTGCTCTGTCTGCAATTATTTCTGCACAAAGTAAATCGTGCGTAACAACTATCGATGTCATCTTTAATGATTTCTGTAATTCTAATATTAACAAACTTATTTCTTTTGATGTTATTGGATCAAGTCCTGTTGTAGGTTCATCATACAGCATTAGTTTTGGTTCTGTTATGATTGAACGTGCAAGCCCAATTCTTTTTTTCATTCCACCTGAAAGTTCTGAAGGCATTTTATCAATAGCTTCTTCTAAGGAAACATTTTCCAAAACTGTTTTTATTTTTTCCTCGCGTTCTTTGGGAGTAAAAGTAAAATTTCTAATTAAAGGGAATTCTAAATTTTCTCTCACACTCATCGAATCGTATAAGGCAGCGCCCTGGAATAAAAATCCAATATTCTTTCTTACCTTGTTCAATTCTTTTTGGCTTAGATTAAGAATATTTGTTCCTTTGATAAAAATTTCACCAGAGTCGGGCAGTAATAATCCAACCATGCATTTTAATAATACGCTTTTACCTGATCCACTTTGTCCAAAAACAATGAAGTTTTCATTCTCTTCAACTTTAAACGAAACATCCTTTAGCACAACGTGTGAGCCAAAAGCTTTTGAAACATTTATTACGTCAACTACATCTATCATATCGTTGGCCACAACCATAAAGTAATTTTTACAAGTACCATATCAAAAATTAAAATCAAAAGTGATGAAACCACAACCGCAGTGGTTGCAGCTTTACCAACACCTTCTGTGCCGTTTGTAGCCGTGTAACCTTTGTATGTTCCAACTATTCCAACAATAAATCCAAATACAAATGTTTTTAAAATTCCCGGAATCGCATCACCAAATTCAACAGAGGCAACAACAGAATCAACGAAGTAGGCGTAGTTCATATTTTGTACAAGAACCACAGCAATGTAAGATCCAATAAATGCGATAAAGATTACATAAACAGTTAGTATGGGAAGTATAAAAGTACAAGCAAATATTCTTGTGATAACAAGATACTTAAATGGATTAACACCAGATACTTCCATAGCATCAATTTGTTCGGTAACGCGCATTGAGCCAAGCTCTGCACCAATACCTGAACTAACTCTACCAGCAAAAATTAATGCAGTAATTACAGGTCCTAATTCTCTCACGATAGAAATTCCAACCGAGCCGGGTAAAAAAGCTTCAGCGCCAAATCTTACCATAACAGGATGCATTTGCATCGTGATAACAAGTCCTATAATAAATCCTGTTACGCTAACAATTGGAAGTGTTTTAATTCCAAGTTCATCCATATGTTTACGAATTTGTTCAACTTCGTACGGCGGAATAAAAACTTGTTTTAAAAATTGAATTTGAAATTGCCAAAGCCCGGCAAGCATTATAAAAAATTCTGTTAAACGCAGTTCCATTTTACTCGGTTTAGCATTTAGGATTTTAGAATTTTTCATTTTTGGTAAGATATTTTTAATTAGTTTTTTAAATCTGTGTTCCAAACTAAGAAATTTTTCTCAAAGATTATTGCAGTATTTTGATACTGTGAATTATATCAAAATAATTTTTACATAAACGCATTTTCGTAATGATTTATTTCCGGATTTTTGCCATCACCCAATATTATGGCTACAATATCAAAACGGCAATCAGCTTCTTCAATTTCTTTATCAAACAGATACAACTCTGCCATTTTTTTAATCTGTCTTATTTTCTTTGGATTGATTGCATACTCCGGTTCACCGTACTCCAAATTTATCCTTGATTTTACTTCAATAAACACCAATTGATTTTTGTCATTTGCTATAATATCAATTTCACCTTTTGTGCTGTAATGATAATTGCGCGCAATAATATTAAATCCTTTTTCGATTAGATATTTAGCGGCAATATCTTCGCCCTCTTTTCCAATATCTCTTTTGTTTTTATCATCCATAGATTAGCTCATTCAACTAATAATAATTCCGTTTGATTTGCACGTTCATATATTTTTTTAAGAAATGTTTTTCTATGGATAGAACAAGCTCCAAATTTTAGAACTGCATTAATATGTTCTGCGGTTGGATAACCTTTGTTTGTTTCCCAACAGTAATTAGGATACTTTTTTGCAAGCTTCATCATAATTCTATCGCGCACAACTTTTGCAATTATTGAGGCAGATGCTATTGATAAAGATTTTGAATCACCTTTTACAATTGGAATTACCTCAGCATCATAAGTAAAAGATTTATTTCCATCAATAAGAATTATTTGCGGCTGCAGCTTTAATTTTTTTACAGATGTTTTCATCGCAAGCAGGGATGCTTTTAAAATATTTATCTCATCAATTTTTTTGTGGGATATTACGGTATAAGAATATGCAAGCGCGTTTTTACTAATCAGAACAAATAATTCTTCTCTAAGTTTTGCAGAAAGTTTCTTGGAATCATTAATTCGTTCATCATAAAAATCGTTTGGAAGTATTACTGCCGCTGCAACTACAGGTCCTGCTAATGGTCCTCTTCCCGCTTCATCTGTACCGGCAAGATATTTTTTATTTCCGGCTAAGAATTTTTTATCAATGTTTTTCATCTGCCAAACCAGATTGCAATTAAACCAAGAATCATATTAATCTTTAAGATATTACTCACAATTTTATATCGATTCTCTTTTTTCATATCAAACAATATTTTTAAAGACAGTACAAGCAAGGGATTAACAAATATCATTACGATCAAAAAATATTCAATCTTATATAATTGAGTTATAAACGGATAAAATGTAAACCCAGTTAATAAAATCGTAAAAAACAAAATTATTTTTTTTGATTTTTTAATTCCATATAGAATAGGAAAAGTTTTAAAACTTAATTTTGAATCACCTTCAATATCCTGTATATCTTTTACAATTTCTCTTATCAAATTAATTAAAAAGGCAAACACAGCCGGAACAATTGCGCCGTTGGGATTATCAGCAGCAAATCCGCCGTAAATAAATGCTAAGCCGGTTATAAAGGCGATAACAATGTTTCCAACTAATGGTAGTTTTTTTAGATAAGCTGAATAAACATAGAGCAAAATAATTGTGAATAATACAATTACAATTAGATAATCTGATATGCGAGAGGCAAGGATGATTGCAATTACATTAAAAAAATTATATAAAAAGACCGCTTCTTTCTTACTTAATAATCCTTGCGCTAAAACTCTGTTGGGATGAGAAACTTTGTCGGTTTCAATATCATAAATATCATTTACAATATTGCCTGCAGCAGCTATTAATGCCGCAGATAGAGAGACTAAAATAATTTTAGATAATTCTATTTGATGCTGCGCTGAGATTAGAATAGCCACAACTACAACTATAAATGTGATTAAAACATTTATAGGTCGAGTTATTTTTATATAAGAAAATATTTTTTTTGAAGGATTCATTATTAACTAACAATACTGCCTAAAAATAATTGAAGCAGCATTTAAATAGAAACTGTTAAAAAAATTATTTTAAAACTCATTCAATATTCCAAAATGGATTTTACCATCACTAAAAGTATCCCCTTCGCCCAGTGCATAACTTACTCTTAAAACGCCAAGAGCAGTTTCAAGACTTAAACCCAATCCAAAGCCGTATAGAAACTCTTCCGACTTTTGAATATTTTTTTCAACATCTTCCGGGCGCAAATAGTAGCCTGTATCAAAAAATACAAAACCGTAAGAACGCCTTGTTAACAAAGTACGATATTCCAAATTAGACCAAAATATTCTTGATCCTAAAAACTGCTCTTCTCTATATCCACGCAAAGAATTTGTTCCGCCAAGTCTGTAAAGATCGCTGTTTTCAAAAGTTGATCCGCGCAGCTCTTTTACATTTACGCTGACTGCAATAATTTGTCTTGTAAATAACTCATGGAATAAGGAAAAACTTGATTCAAATCTTTGCAAATCAACAGATGTTTCTAAGTTTGGTGTGATATACTCTAATGGACCATTAATTGTTTTTCTACTGAATGAATATGAGTTTACAAACAACAATCCTTTTGTTGGTGAATAAGGATCATCACGAGTATCAATTTTTAAATTTGCTCCTGTTGTTAAATATGATGAATTAAAAACTGTAAAAACAGGAACAGTTCTAACTGTCGGTACAACGGTTTCAGAAGCCAAAATCAATGATGCAGAGATATCTTCAGTTGCTAAATATTCCAAAGAGCCTTCAAACTTACGCTGCACATAAGTTGTATCCTGCACTCTTTGATAAAGCTCAAGATTTATATTTACAGGAAAACTTAGCAGCCATGGTTCAAGATATTTTAAATTTAATTCCTGTGAATCACGATTGTATTTGTTCCATTTAATTGCTGCTGCTCTGCCGGTTCCAAATAAATTTCTTAAAGAAATATTTACAAGTCCTGTTAAATAGCCGGAGTCTTCGTTTTTACCCGGCGGAATGTAACCGATTATTCCATCAAAATTATTTGTGTTTTTTTCTTTTACTTCTACAAGCAGCACTCCTTCATTTTTGGAGTTGATGTAAAATTGTGGAATTGAAACCGGTTCAAAAAACCGCAAACGATTTAATCTGTTTGGAAATTCTTCAATCCGATTTTGCATATACGGCTCTCCGGCTTCAAGCCTAAGCTCTCTAATTATAACATAATCTTTCGTGGAAGTATTTCCGCGTACATCAACTTTATCAATTTTATTTAAATCGCCGCTAATAATGTTGAGATGAATATCAGCGTAATTGTCTTCGGTTAAAGTATCTCTGTAAACGTTCACCGAGTTTATTTTAATTTTAGCAAACGGATAACCGGAATTTTCAAATCGTGATAACAATTGTTGAATGTTACGTTCAATTTCCTGCTTATTAAATATCTGCCCTTTTAAATATTCAAATTGACTAAGAATATTTGGAATCTCTGTTGAATCAATACCTTCAAAAAAAATATTTCTTACAACTACAGGATTGCCTTCATCAATATCCAAAATTATTTTGAACGTTGAAGAATCCGATGAAATAACAAGTGAATCTCTATTGAATTTAAAAAAGTAATAGCCTTGCAGTAGAATATTTTTTGCAATTTTAGATTTAACGGAATCAATTATTCCATTGTAAATCGGCTGGTTTATGCGAAGTTCTGACCATCTTAAATATTCCGAATCATCAAAATTAAAATTACCGGTTACATCAAACGAGCTAAGCTTTTGTGCAGATATTAATGAAGAGATAAGAATTACAATTGCAAAACTAAATTTCGCGAGGCGAGTCATCGATTGTCTTTGTTTTTTTTCCAACCGGTAAAATTTCTATTTTATCTTTAAATGATATTGCATCTTCTTTGTTAACAATAGATACATCAAAACTTGCTGCGTTTAATCCTGCGGCAGCCGTTGCAAATTTTAGTGAATCCTCAAACAAATCAGAATTGATCCAGCCGTTTACAATTCCGGCAACAAAACTATCGCCGCTTCCGGTTGCATCAATTTCTTTAATTTCCAATGGTTTAATCTTATAAATGTAATTGAAATTTGAAGCGTAAAAATTTTTGCTCCCGTTTGTTAGATAAACACGTTTAATTTTTTTATGATAGAGTTGAGATAAAAATTCACTTACTGCTTTTTCATCATCAAGTTGGATTGATAAAGAATTATTTATTTCAGAAATATTATTATGGATAATCGTTGGCGCCGCATCAATACAGCTTTGAAGATGTTTTCCGTAAGTATCACAAATTGAAACTTTATCATACTTGTTTGCTAATTCTGTTCCGTAGGGAATAATTGAATCAGCTTCTGATGACGGCGAACTGCCTGCGAAGATTACAATCTCACAATTCTGAATCATTTTATCCAACTTTGATTTAAACTCATCAACCTCGGTTTGATTGATTTTAGGATCTTCGGAAAAGTAAGATGAAACGATGTTATCTTTTTCTGATATAACTATTGCAGCATGTCTTGTTTCAGATTTTGTAGAAACAAAATTAAAATCTATTCCATCGTTTTTTAAAATATCGCGAAAGAGTTTTCCGTTTGTGCCGCCGGAAAAAAAATAATTATAAGATTTGATGCCAAACTTTTTTAGTTGGCGGCTTACATTTAATCCTTTACCGCCTGCAAATAATTTAGTAACTGATTTTCTATTAACAGCTCCAACTGTAACTTGCTCGTAAGTAAATCTTCGTTCTAAAAGTGGATTGAGTGTAATAATTAGAATCATTATTTAAAAATCAATAAGAATATTTAATATCTATAACGATACAAATCGCCTGTTAATGGTGTCATCAACCTATAATCTCCAAATCCTGTTTGATCAAGAAAAAGAAAACTTCGATTTATATCATAATATTCCCAAACTTCATACGGCTTTGAATCATACTCAAACGGATGCCTATCAATATTGTTTGGAGCACCGAGAATTGTAAAAACCATTCCTCTATCAGAACGCCAGCCTTCTGTGTAATTGGAAAAGTTTTCGTTCGAATAAGCAATCCTGCGGAAGTATTCATCAAACACTTCATTTTCATCATTGTTTGGCGATGGGTCTTTCTTCTTCCAGAACTCCAAAAATCTTTTTGTTTTTTCCGATGCTGTTTCCGCATCCTTCATATAATTAAGCTCTTCGGGAGTTGCGATATAAACTGTCTGTGAAATTGCTTTATCAATATCCGTAATAACAGCCGGCAACCCTTTCCAATGCGAGTAGAATCCTTTAGTAACAGTCTCAATAGCTTTAGAATTATCATCGAGCAATGAAACATTTAATGTATAAATTCCAAGATCAAACGGAAATTCTGAAAGAGTGTAAAATATTTTATTAGTTCCGGGTTTTAAATCTCTTTCTTCAGTTTCATTGTGAATAATATTTTTCTCGGCATTTAAAACAGCGTAATTAAATGTTTTTTTCGTATCAACAGAATCTTTTAAATAAACTTCATAGTAAAACTGAACTTTGTTTTTTGCATTTGGAATATTTCGACTGATGTTAGGGATAATTTCATTTTTGCCTTGCGAGTTATCTGATCTTGAAATCATAAGTATATCGCTTAATGAAATATCTTTATCGTAATTTTTTACAGTAAAAATATTTTCTCCAAAAGATTCCTGCCTGGAATCTTTATCAAGCAGCATGGTTCTAATAGAATACGTTCCGGGGGTTAAATCAAAAGTTCTTTTACTTAGCTTATAATTTTCTTTTGTAGTTGTCATTCCAAAATCAATTACATTTATTGTTTCATTCCATGTTTTTTCAACAATTAGTTTTTTCTTTAAGCTGTCAAATACTGAAGCAGTAATAGAATATTTTGCACTAAAGCCCTGACTTGATTTGATAAACTGAACATTCTTATACGGCACCTGAATATAAACATCAACAGAAGAAAGCCCCGGTTTATCGGATTTTACATTAACAAGGTCTTGATAATAAACAGCATCGCTTATTTTTTTCTTGAGTTCATTGTTAGTGTTTTCCTGCGCAAAAATACTTAGCGCAAATGATATGCAAATAATACTTAGCAAAAATGTTTTCATTTATCTTTCCCTTTCTTTTAACAAAACATTACCAAATAAATCATACTCATCATAATCAAAAATCACAACATCATAAAAACTGCCGATTTTTATTTTGTTATTATTTTTATCGATTAAAATTTCGCCATCAACTTCGGGCGCATCTCTGTATGATCTTCCCACAAAAAAATTACCTTCAATACTTTCAATTAATACTTTTAGATTTTTTCCAATAAACGATTCATTTTTTTCAAGCGATATTTCTTTTTGAATTTCCATCAAAACATTTTTTCTGCGTTCTTTTTCTTTTTCAGAAACAGGATCACCAAGAATAAAGCTTGATGTGTTTTCTTCTACGCTAAAAGTAAAAGTTCCAACTCTATCAAATTTTATTTCTTTAATAAAATTACAAAGCTCTTCAAAATCTTTTTCACTTTCATTCGGATAACCAACAATAAATGTAGTTCTGATTGTAATATCGGGAATCTCACTGCGAAGCTTTTGCAATAATTTTCTTGTGCGCTCTGCAGTAACACCTCTTCGCATTGATCTCAGAACATCATCAGAAATATGCTGCAACGGAATATCAACATACTTACAAACTTTTGGATTTGTTTTTATCTCTTCAATTAATTCATCCGGAAACTTAGATGGATACGCATACATTAATCTTATCCACTCAATTGATTTTATCTCGCTTAACTTTTGTAGAAGCTCAACAATACTATTTTTTCCGTAAATATCTTTCCCATAATCAGTTGTGTCCTGTGCAATTAAAATCAATTCTTTTGTATTGTTTGCGGCAAGAAATTCAGCTTCTTTAATTAACTCATCCATCGGTTTTGATTTATGCAAACCGCGCATAAGCGGAATTGCGCAAAACGAACAAGGATGATCACAGCCTTCAGAAATTTTTAAATATGCTGTGTGAGATGGCGTTGTTAATAAACGCTCGCCAAGCAATTCTTTTTTTAGATTGCCGCCAAGTTCTTTAATTATGCCTTCATAATTTTCAGTTCCAAAATAAACATCAACTTCGGGAATATCTTTTATTAGATCGTCTTTATATCGTTCGGATAAACATCCTGCAACAATAACCTTTTTAATTTTGCCGTTATTCTTCATCGCAACCGCTTCAAGAATTGTATTTACAGATTCTTCTTTTGCAGCTTCGATAAATCCGCAAGTATTAATAATTATAGTTTCTGCTTTATTTGGATCGTCTGTTAAATCTATCTTATTAAGCTGAATCTGTTTCATCAATCTTTCAGAATCAACAGTATTTTTTGAACAACCAAGAGTTATTACGGATACTTTTCCATTCATAAAATCTTTTCCAAATTCATCAAGCTAAATATGTTAAGTACAAATAAATTATTGGCGATGAAAATAACAGCGAATCAAATCGATCAAAGATTCCGCCGTGCCCGGGAATTAAGTTTGATGAATCTTTTACACCTGCATCGCGCTTTAGTAATGATTCGGCAAGATCACCAATTTGTCCAAACGTTCCGATTATAAATCCGATAACAAGCGCATCTTTTAGTGATAGAAAATCGAGAACAATATTCTTAGCTAAGATCATTGCAAGTATTGCAAATACAAATCCAAAAATTGCGCCTTCCCAGCTTTT
>JAGOXU010000044.1 GCA_018059515.1 Ignavibacterium sp. | reverse complement strand
ATGTGTTGTATATCTACACAGCATTAAATCGCAGGAAAGGATTCCTGCGCTACGGGAAACACACAATAGCAATATTTTTGATTATTAGTTAACTTTCCACAGTAATTTTAACTATTTACTAAATATCTTCAATCAATTACTTAGTTATGCGACTTACTAAAGCAATTATCAATACTTCTAATCTTAATAAAAACTTTCTTAATATCAGAAGGAAAGTTGGTAAATCTAAAATAATGGCTGTTGTTAAAGCTGATGCTTACGGACACGGTGTTAAAACTGTTGTGGATGCTCTTAATTCTTTGGCTAAACAAAAACCAGAATATTTTGCAGTTGCTATTCCCGATGAAGGAGTTGAATTAAGGCAATTAAAAATCAAACAACCGATTTTAATATTTTATCCATTAGATAATTTTCAGGCTAGTAAATTTTTTAAGTTTAATTTAATTCCATCAGTTTTTACACAAGAACATCTTAAAATTCTTTTAAAAGAAAAGAAAAGATTAAAATCAAGCAAAAAGATTTTAGTCCACGTTAAAATTGATACTGGGATGAACAGATTGGGTGTTGACTACCAAGAAGCATTTAAGTTTATCAAAAAATTATCTTTAGATAATAATTTTAGAATAGATGGAATATTTACACACTTTGCTACGTCTGATGAAGTTGGAAGTAGTTATGCAAAACTTCAAATTAAAAGATTTAATGAAGTGATAAAATCACTTAAAGAAAATAATCTAAATTACGGTTTAGCTCACGCAGCAAATAGTGGAGCCATACTTGATTTTCCTGAAGCATATTACGATATGGTTCGACCGGGAATTGCATTATATGGATATTATCCTTCGCTTCAAACCTCAGAATCTATTAAATTGTATCCTGTAATGTCATTGGTTTCTAAAGTTTCGTCTATAAAAAAAATGAAAAAAGGTGAATCAGTTAGTTACGGCAGAAGATATTTTACAAAAACAGAAGCAAATATTATTTCCGTTCCAATTGGTTACGCTGATGGATTTACCAGAGCATTAACAAACAAAGCTCAAGCTATTATAAATGGAAATTTTTATAATCAGGTTGGCACTGTAACTATGGATAGAATTATGTTTGATGTTGCAAATGATAAAATAAAAATTAACGATGATGTTATTTTACTCGGACAAAAAGGTAAACTTAAAATTGATGCGTGGGATTGGTCAAAAAAAATAAATACAATTCCTTACGAAGTTACTTGCGGAATTAGTAAACGTGTTCCCAGAATTAAAAAGTAAATGGATCTAATTAAACATTACATAAATCAAAGTGTAACTATTGCAGCAAACAATTTGCGATTGAATAATCAGCAGATTGAAGTTGTTGCATTGTTAAAAGAAGCGATTAACAAATCGGATAATTTGAGTGATGATTTAATTAATATGAAACGTATTACCGAATTATCTACGCTTGCAATCCGTTTAAATGAGATTTATAATTCACTTACTCAAAATCAAATTGATTTTTTAAAAATATCAGATCAGTTTAAGGAACACAGCAGATATCTTATAAAAGATTTAGGACGCATGCTGGATATTTCTACTCCGCAAACTTTTAAAGCCGCGATTGAAAAATTAAAAGGCTCAATAGTTTTTCCAAAAGAGGAAATAAAAATTGATTTATCAAAACGTGTTCCCGATGATGAACCATTTGTACAAGTAAACTCTGATGACATTAAAGAAGAAATAATTTTTAACGAAGATTTCAAAAACGATGACGAAGAATTAATTCAAAATTTTGAACCGACTATTTTAAATCCCATAAAACCGTTGGATAATGTTTTAAAAAAAATATCCAACAATGAAATTGATTACGAAGAGCTTATTAAGTACTCTAAAATAATGGATGAGAATGCCGACTTATCAAGAAAAATTGGTTTTGAAATTTTATCAGGAATGCATCGCATAATTTCTAAAGCATTAATCCTAATTAAAAATAGGGAGCTGATGCCGGGAAAAGATGTTATCGAAAGTTTACGTGCGTGTTTGATAGTTATAGTAGCAGTGGTGCGCGGTAAAGATGTTGATATAAATAATTATCTTAACAAAGCAGAAGAATTTGGAAATAAATTAGCAACAATAATAAGTAAGGAAAATATGTAATGAAGTTTTATGCAGTAATTATGGCGGGCGGGGTTGGCTCACGTTTTTGGCCGAGAAGTAAAAAGAAATTACCAAAACAATTGCTACAAATTTTTGGCGATGATACAATGATTCAGGCTACGGTAAATCGCTTAGCTGGATTGATTGATAAAGAAAATATTTATGTGATAACGAATGAACTTCAAAGCCCTGAAGTTATGAATCAGCTTAAAGATATACCTGCAGAAAATATTATCGAAGAACCGTTCGGCAGAAACACTGCGGCTTGTATCGGATTAGCATCCGTAATAATTAAAGCAAAAGATCCAGATGCAATAACCGTTATTTTACCTGCTGATCATATTATAAAAGACGTTGAAAAGTTTAAACTTACTTTGGAAAATGCTGCGAAGTTTGCAAATGAATCAAAAGGATTAGTTACGATTGGTATTGAACCAACAAGACCAGAAACCGGTTATGGATATATTCAGATAAATGATAAACCTGTAACTGAAAATATTTTTAAAGTTTTAACCTTTGCTGAAAAGCCTAACTATGCTACTGCAGTAAGATTTGTTGATAGCGGAGATTTTTTATGGAACAGCGGAATGTTTATTTGGAGATGTGATGTAATTCTTGATGAAATAAAAAATCTTATGCCGGATTTACACGAAGGTTTGATTACAGTTGAAAAATATTTAACAAGTCCCAACTTTAAAGAAGAGCTTAAAAAAGTATATGCTCAGTTAAAAAAGATTTCTATTGATTACGGAATAATGGAAAAATCTACAAGAGTATTTTTAACTAAGGGTTCTTTTAATTGGAGCGATGTTGGAAGCTGGGAAGAAGTTTATCAGTTATCCGATAAAAATGAAAACGGTAACGCAACCGTTGGAAATGTTTACATAAATATGGTTAATGATTCTTATGTGTATTCACCGGATAAAGTTACAGCAGTAATTGGACTTGATAACGTGATTGTAATAAATGATAATGATAATTTATTAATTTGCAGAAGAGATAAAGCTCAAGACGTTAAAGAAGTAGTCGAGTTTCTTAAAATGAATAAGATGGATGAACATTTATAGTTTATTCGGTAATTTGATCACATCATAATAATTTTGTTCGACAGATTTATTTTTTTCCAAAAATTACCAAACGTACTTTATTGCATCAAAAACTTTGAAATTGATTTATAGGTAAAAGATTGTTTATAGTTAATTCTCCTGTTATAGAAACCAAACAAGTTCACGAAAATATTTTTATCCAAAAAATTCACTCACCGGAAATTGCTGAAAAAGTAAAACCTGGTCAGTTTCTAAATATCCGAGTTACTGAGACTACTTTTCCTCTGCTTCGCCGACCGTTTAGTGTTTGTGATGTTGAAGGTGAAAATATCTTTTTAATGTTTAACATTCTTGGTGAGGGCACAAAAATATTAGCACTCAAACATCCGGGAGAAATGGTAGATATTCTTGGACCGCTTGGTAATGGATTTAATCTTGATGGGGAATATGAAACAGCAATTATTGTTGCAGGCGGATTGGGTGCCGCTCCATTTCCATTTGTAACACGTAAAATAAAAAACAAAAAAAATTTTTTTACATTTATCGGCGGCAGAACACAGCAAGATGTAATTACCTATGGATTGGAAAATTGTAACTTGTCATCCGATGATGGTTCAGTTGGATTTAAAGGAAATGTTGTTCAATCTTTAGAACAACATTTAGATAAGATTGATATTTCAACATCAAAAGTTTTTGCTTGCGGACCTAATCCAATGCTTAGAGTGTTAAAAGATTTTTGTCTCAAACATGATCTTGATTGTGAAGTTTCTACAGAATGTGCAATGGCATGCGGTTTTGGAATCTGCCAGGGCTGTCCAATTGAATCAACCGAACAATCAGGCAAATATCTTTTAGTTTGTAAAGATGGTCCTGTTTTTAATATTAAGGATGTTGTGATATGAGCAAAGTTGATTTATCCGTAAACATTGGCTCATTAAAATTACGCAATCCAATTATGCTTGCATCCGGAACAGTGGGATATGGAAATGAAATTTCAGAGTTCTCAGATTTAAATAAACTCGGTGCTATCGTAACAAAATCCTTAAGCCTTAAACCACGAAAAGGAAATCCACCACAGCGAATAGTTGAGACCCCTGCCGGAATGTTAAACGCAATTGGTTTGGCAAATGTTGGAGTGGAAGAATTCCTAAAAGAAAAAATTCCTTTTCTAAAAAATTATAATGTTCCATTAATTTGTAACATTGCAGCAAGCACTGTTGAAGAATATGTTGAATGCACAAAAATCTTAACGAGTGATGAAACAATAAAAGCATTTGAAATTAATGTTTCTTGTCCAAACGTTAAAGATGGCGGATTACAGTTTGGCAACGATGTTAAGGCTGTGGGAAATGTAACAGCAAAAGTTCGTGCTGTAACAAATAAACCTTTGATAATTAAACTATCGCCAAATGTTTCCTACATTTCAGAGTTTGCACAAGTTGTAAAAGATGAAGGCGGCGATGCAGTTTCTGCAATAAATACCTTGGTAGGAACTGCTTTTAACATCTTTACAAAGAAACCAAAAATATTTAATATTAACGGCGGACTTTCAGGTCCTGCAATAAAACCTGTTGCGCTTGCAAAAGTTTTAGAGATTTCAAGAAAGGTTGAAATTCCTATTATTGGTATCGGCGGAATAATGAATTGGAAAGATGTAATTGAATTTATGATTGCCGGTGCTTCTGCAGTTCAGATTGGTACTTTAAATTTTATTGATCCAACTGCTCCGGAAAAAATGATTAAGGAACTTGAAGATTATTGCATCGCAGCTAACATTGAAAAAATATCAGACTTAACGGCTTCATATATTATTTAAATGAATATACAAGAATCATTAAATAAATTATTTGCGCTCCATACTTTTGGAGTTAAACTTGGATTGGAAAATATCCAAAAGTTTTTGGATGCGATTGGAAATCCGCAAAAAAAAATAAAAACAATCCACGTTGCAGGCTCAAATGGAAAGGGAAGCACTGCTTCATTCATAGCGAGCATTTTAATTGAAAACGGAAATAATGTTGGGCTATATACTTCACCGCATTTTGTAAAATTTAACGAACGCATTTCGATAAACGGCAAATATATTCCCGATGATTTTATAGCAAACTTTATAGATAAGTATCAAAAGTATATTGATGAATTTGCACTAACATTTTTTGAAGTTACTACTGCAATGGCTTTTGAGTATTTTGTTTTTTCCGATGTTGATTATGCAGTGATTGAAACCGGTTTAGGCGGCAGACTTGACGCAACGAATGTTCTTAATCCACTTGCCTGCGTTATTACATCCATCAGTTTAGAACATACAGATATACTCGGAAATAGGATTGAACTTATTGCATTTGAAAAAAGTGAGATAATAAAAAACGGTGCAAAAACATTTATTGGATTACTGCCCGAAGAAGCGATAAAGATTGTAGAAAAAAAATGCACTGAAGTTAAATCACAATTGTTTTGCCTGGAAGAGTATATTAATGAAAAAGCTGAACGAATAGATCTCTATACCGAAGAATTAGAATTTGATGAATGGGAAACTCCACTAATTGGTAAACATCAAAAATATAATGCTGCGCTTGCATCGCTGTGTGTATCAAAAACATTCGGAATTGATGATCCTGCAATTATAGTGGATGGAATAAAAAATGTGGTTATCAATACAAAGCTGCAGGGCAGATATGAAATTGTATCGGATAAACCGAGAATGATTTTAGATTCCGCACATAATCCTGAAGGCATTAACTGCTTGGTTAATGAGTTTATTAAAGAAAAACATAATTATAAAAAAACATCTTTATTGTTTGGTGCGATGAAAGATAAAAACATTGAGGCGATGTTAAAATTAGTCAGTCCGCATTTTGATTTAATCTACTTTTATGAGATAAAATACGAGCGATCCGCATCGCTGCAACTATTGACTGAGATTGCAGAAAAACTCAAAATCAATATTACGATAATAAAGAACTTGGAAGAATTTATTAAAGAAAAACTGAATGGGGATAAAGAAAACTGTCTGGTAAGCGCCGGAAGTATGTATTTGCTCGGTGAAATAAAGTCAATTTTAGCTGTAAATAAATCTTGACAATATAAATCTAAGTATGTAAGTTTGGCTAAGACCTCGAGTTCCTTTCATACAATTTAGAGAAATACCACGAGAGCTTATCAGAATTTAACCAATTTGAAAACAATTTTAATCTAAAAAACAATTCAACAAACAACATAATAGGTGCCGCTAATGCCGATGGACATTTCTGAACTCAAATCAAAGAAGATTGTGGAACTAAACGAACTTGCAAAAGATCTTAACATTGCAGGTTACAGCGATCTTAGAAAACAAGAATTAATCTTTAAGATACTTGAGGCTCAGAGCGTTAAAGATGGTTTAACTTTTTCAAAGGGAGTTTTAGAAGTACTTCCTGATGGATACGGATTTTTACGATCTGCAGATTATAATTATTTACCTTCACCCGATGATATTTATGTTTCGCCTTCTCAGATTAAAAAGTTTAGTCTAAGAACCGGTGATTTTGTAAGCGGACAGGTGAGACCGCCAAAAGACGGCGAAAGATTTTTTGCACTGCTGAGAGTCGAAGCTGTAAATAGCCTCTCACCGGAACATATCAGAAACCGCACACTTTTCGATAATCTTACTCCTGTCTATCCAACAAAAAAATTACAACTTGAATCTGTTCCCGGCGAATACTCAACACGTATTATGGATATGCTTGCACCGATTGGTAAAGGACAAAGAGGTTTGATTGTATCGCCGCCAAAAAGTGGTAAAACAGTTTTGCTTCAAAAAATTGCAAACTCAATCACACGTAACCATCCGGAAATTAAATTAATTATTCTGCTTATTGATGAAAGACCTGAAGAAGTTACGGATATGGAACGCTCTGTAAAAGCTGAAGTGATTAGTTCTACTTTTGATGAGCCTGCTGATAGACACGTACAAGTTGCAGATATGGTTATTGAAAAAGCAAAACGACTTGTTGAAGCAAAAGAAGATGTGGTGATTCTTTTAGATAGTATTACAAGATTAGCCCGCGCACACAATATTGTTGTACCTCATAGCGGTAGAATTCTTTCGGGTGGTGTGGATTCAAATGCACTGCACAAACCAAAAAGATTTTTTGGTGCGGCAAGAAATACTGAAGACGGCGGAAGCTTAACTATTATCGCAACGGCTTTGATTGATACCGGCAGCCGTATGGATGATGTTATCTTTGAAGAATTTAAAGGTACTGGTAATATGGAATTAGTTCTTAATCGTGATCTTAGCGATAGAAGAATGTTCCCTGCAATCGATGTAAATCGTTCCGGTACAAGACGCGAAGATCTATTAATGAAAGAAGATGATCTTGCAAAAATTTGGATTCTTAGAAAGATTCTTAGTGATTTTAGTCCGGTTGAAGCTATGGAATTTTTACTTGACAAAGTTAGAGGGACAAAGAACAACAAAGAATTCTTAAATAATATGAACAGCTAAAATAAGCTGTTTACTTTATTTTGATTAAGGGTAAATCTTTTTCCGGTTGGGATAAACTGATTGAATTTTATTTAAACTATCAAAAAGTTTGAGTTAAAAAATTGAAGAATATATTTTTACTTTCTTTCTTATTCGTTTGTCAATTAATCGCTCAGCCTGATTTTGTAGTTGACCGTGATGTTATTCAATCAGGTAAGTTTTTTAATTCCGAAATTCATTTCTTTCCGTCGAATCAGGATTATCGAGTTTATTATTCATACAAGATTTCATACTCCCAATTATTTTTCCAAAAGAAAAACGAAAATTTTAACGCCGGATTTGCTGTTAGAATTGAAGTTAGAGATTCATCCGGAAAAATAATCGAACGAACATTTGATGAGCGAATTGTAAGTGTAAAAGATTTTGATATTACAAACTCAAAAACTGCTTTCTTACAGGGTGTGATAAGTTTAAAATTAGCTGAAGGTAAATATAGTTTTGCGGCAATGATTTCCGATCAAATATCAAAAAGGGAAAGAAAAATTCCGCCAATTGATATACAAATCAAAAAAGAAAATCCAATTCTTACCCCAATTATATTTGAACCGGAAAAGATTTTATGTGATAAACTTGAATCTTATGTGCTAACAAATAATTCATCCTCAATTCCATTTAACAAACCCACGAATGATTTAGTAATTCCTGTTACGGATAAAAATATAAATTCACTTACAATAACTGTTAAACGGGGTGATACAGTTTTTTACTCAAACAAAAAGATAGCCGATTCTTTTCTTTCAAATCCGGAAATAATAAACTGTGATGAAAAAGTTGTAATAAGACAAAGTGTTGATTCCACAAATGTTAAGATATTTGTTGTACGTGATTTTTCCGCAAAGCTCACAGAAGGACCTGTAGAAGTAGAAGTCTATCCGGATGAAAATCAAAACATGAAACAAGTTTTTAATTTAATTGTTATTTGGATTGGCAAACCATTTTCTTTGTCTGATCCGGAAAAGGCAATAAAATTTCTTGAAATCATAGAAGGCAAAGATGTTGTCTCAAATATTTTTAGCGGCAGTGGAACTGATGAAGAAAACTTATACAAGTATTGGCATAAACAAGACCCAACACCTGAAACAGAATTTAATGAATTGATGAATGAGTTTTACACTCGTGTTGATTATTGTGAACTAAATTTCAAATCTCTTGCAGGAAATAGCGGAGCAAAATCTGATCGTGGTAAAACCTATATTAAATTTGGTCCACCTGATTCTATAGATCGCGATAACGATAAAAATGATAAAATTGTTGAAAGCTGGTTCTATAAAAACTTAAATAGAAAATTTGTTTTCGTTGATATGGACGGAACAGGCAAATTTACTTTAGTGAATTGATAATGACACGAGTTGTTTTTACTTGCGGTGATATAAACGGAATTGGACCTGAGATAGCTTTAAAAGCCTTTAAGAATATCTTTTCTAAAAAGCATACTAATAAAATTCTATTTGTTTGCCCTGAAAATGTTTTTGAACATTATTATAAGCTAACGAAAGCATCATTCGAATATCGTTTTGTTGAAAATAATAATTACTCAAACTCTTCTCTAAATTTAATTCGCTTACCAGGTGCAAAATTAAAGTTTGGTTTTCCAACAAAAATATCCGGTCAAATTGCTTTTGACTCGATTAAGAAATCAATAGAACTTATCAATCATAACCTTGCAGATGCTTTGGTAACAGCTCCCATTTCTAAAGAAGCATTTAGTCTTGCAAAGAATAGTTTTCCCGGACACACAGAATTATTAGCTGCTTCCGAAAAAAATAATAATTATATGATGCTGTTTCTTTCAGATAAAATAAAAGCTGGATTGCTGACAATTCATATTCCTATTTCTAAAGTTTCAAAACTTATAACAAAAGAAAAATTAGTAAGTGCAATTGAATTGTTAAATAAAACCGCGAAGCAGGATCTTAAAATATTAAATCCAAAAATTGCTGTACTTGGTTTAAATCCGCACGCAGGCGAAAATGGTTTAATAGGTAATGAAGAAATTAGAATTATAAATCCTGTAATAAAATCCTTACAAAAAAAAATAAATGTTTCCGGTCCTTATGTGCCTGATGCTTTTTGGGGAAATAAATCTTATAAAAACTTTGATTTAATTCTTGGAATGTATCACGATCAGGTTTTAATTCCATTTAAACTTTTAAACTTTGATAATGGTGTGAACTTTACGGCGGGATTAAAGTTAATTCGCACTTCACCGGATCATGGAACAGCTTACGATATTGCAGGTTTAAATAAAGCTGATGAATCAAGCATTATGCAATCATACAAGTATGCAATTAATATTTTTAACAACAGGAAAAGTTTTATTGCAGCATCAAAATGATCCTTATCTGCACGTAGCCAATATCTATGCACATCTTATGGATTTTGTTAAATATAAATGGTGGGCAAAATATATTTATTCAATTACTAAAAGTTTTCTTGTAAAAAATCCTGCTGTACTTGAGCTTGCGGCTGGTAACTGCGCACTTGCGCAACATCTATCCAAACATTATAAAAATTATTTTGCAACTGATATTTCAAAAAGCATGCTTCATCATTCTAAAGATAAATTGATGAAAGTCTGCTGTGATATGACCGCAATTCCTTTTAATAAGAAATTCGATTTGATTCTAAGCTCATTCGATAGCGTAAATTATTTATTGAACAAAAAACTATTGCTAAAGTTTTTTAAGGAAGCAGAAAATCATCTAGCAGAAAACGGAATTTTAACCTTTGATGCAGCATTAGAAAGCAACAGCTATAAGCATCAAAAAACAGCGACAACAAAAGGGAAGTCTAAGGGATTTTTATATCAGCGGAAAAGTGTTTTTATGCCTGCAAGTAAAATTCATAAAAATATTTTTACAATTACTTATCCAAATGGAAAAACATTTTCAGAAACTCATAAACAAAAAATTTATTCATACGATACTTTTTTTGAGATGGCAGAAAAATCAGGATTATATGTTGTAAATTGCTATAAAGCTTTTTCATATCAGAAAGGAAAAGCAAATTATGATCGAGTTCAATTTATTATGAAGAGGAAATCTTAATGTTGTCTATACAGAACATAAGTTTTAATTACGATAACCAAATTTTATTTGATAATGCTAACTTGGAATTAGGCGCTGGTGAATTTGCATTTCTAATAGGTAAAAGCGGCTCCGGTAAAACATCCTTGCTTCAAATGATTTATATGAACTTACTGCCGCAATCAGGTTCCATTATTGTTGGAAACTTTAATTCACAAACAATTAAAAAAAGTGAATTGCATTTATTAAGAAGAAAAATTGGAATTGTATTCCAGGATTTTAAATTACTTACAGATAGAAATGTTTTTGAAAATCTTTCGTTTGTTTTAGAAGTTATCGCAACACCTAAAAAAGAAATTAAGAAAAAAGTAAATGCCGCATTAAATGAAGTTGGATTATCACTTAAAAGATTAAATAATCCTGAAAAATTATCGGGCGGAGAAAAACAGCGTGTTGCAATTGCACGAGCCATATTAAATGATCCGCTTATTATTCTTGCTGATGAACCAACAGGTAATCTTGATCCGGCAACATCTGGTGAGATTTTAGATTTACTGCAAAAGATTAATAAACGCGGAACCGCTGTTTTGTTTGCAACTCATAATTATGATATGGTAAGAAAAGGGAATACCCGAATATTTAAAATTGAGGATAAAAAAATTCTTAAAGGATTTTTAAAACCGAAAGATCAATGATAAAGACTTTTTTCTCTTAACGATTCAACAATATTTTTATTTACATTCTCAATTGTATCTAATCCGTTTACTTCAATCACTCTATCTTTATTTTTATAATATCCGAGCACAGGCATTGTAGAAGAGTTAAATATATCAAGCCGATTTTTTATCACATCTTCTTTATCATCATTTCTTAAGTAGAAACTTTTTTTAGCACCGCAAGTTGGGCAGGCATCTAATCCTTCAATATCATTTAGTTTAAAAATACTTCCGCACACTTTGCAGGCTCTTCTATTATTTAATCGCTTAATAATTTCTTTTTCCTCTGCGGTTATATGAACAATAATAGAATTATTTATTCCAATTCGTGTAAACAATCTATCTAAAGCCTCTGCCTGAATTGTTGTACGAGGAAAGCCATCAAGAATAAATCCATTTTTACATTCATCAGAGGTAAGCACTTCCTTAATCATTTCGATCATTAAATCATCGGGCACAAGTTCACCTTTTGCCATAATTTCGCCGGCTTTAACACCAAGCTCTGTCTTTTCCTTTACAGCTTTTCTTAAAATATCACCGGTTGAGATATGCGGTATATTCAAATTGTTTGATATGATTTTTGCCTGGGTGCCTTTGCCAACCCCTGGAGAGCCGAATAAGATTAAGCGCATATTTTCTTCAATTTTTTGTTGCAAATTAGAAGTAATTGAATTCTTAAACAAGATTTTATGAATTTATTACGTTAATTTATTTTTAACTGCGACCCTCTTTTTTCCAAAGAATGATTTTAGCAAGTCTTCGCTTTCTTTAGAAAGAATACCACTGTAAACTTTAATTGTGTGATTAGTCTTAGAATTTTCTGCAAGATTATGAACACTGCCGCAAGCACCAAATTTTATATCACTCGCTGCAAAATATAGCTCGCTTATGCGTGAGGCTAACAAAGCACCTGTGCACATTATGCACGGTTCAAGTGTTACGTAAATTGAACATTCATTAAGCCGCCAGTTTCCGATATGATTTGATGCGGAAGTTAATGCGATCATTTCTGCGTGTGCAGTTGCATCTTTTAGTTTTTCGATTTGATTATGCCCGCGACCGATTATCCTATTATTGTGAACAACAACAGAACCAACAGGAACTTCATCTTCATCAAATGCACGTTCTCCTTCCTGAAGTGCTGCATACATAAAACGATATTTATCTTCTGAAAATAGCAAAGTCGATTTAAGTTAATTTTTTTATTTGACTATGTGAAAGCAAGGATTTCATTTGTGTAATCGCAATTTTATTTAATTGAATCAAGCGATCACTTTGTTTAATTCCGTTATGAATTAAAACTGCATTTACACTTTCAAGATTTGATAGTACAACAAGCTGTTCAATTGCAGCAAAATCACGAATATTGCCCTGCATATTTGGATTTTCTTCTCTCCATTCTTTTGCTGTTAAACCGAACAGTGCAACGTTTAACAGGTCAGCTTCATTGGCATAAATAAAAGAAGCCTGTTTTTTAGTCACTTTTACAGGAATAAGATTTTCTTTAATTGCATCTGTGTGAATTTTATAATTTACTTTAGCAAGAGTGCGCTGAAGATTCCAATCAAGGGATCTGCTTTTTGATTCTTCTTCTTTGAGACGCTGAAATTCTTTGATAAGATAAAGTTTGAATTCAGGACTAAGCCAACTTCCAAATTCGAATGCGATATCTTTATGCGCAAAAGTTCCGCCATATCTACCTGCACTTGCGATTATGCCGATGGCATTGGTTGCCGCCATCCATTTTTTAACAGAAAGCACGAATGAATTTAAACCAGTCTGATTTCTAATTAGGTCGAATTCGACCGAATTAAAATTGGGATTATTGATTTGTTCCCAAATACCAAGAAATTCAACGGTATTACGGTTTCTTAGCCAATTTTTAATTATCGTATCATCGCCAAAACTCTTAATCATATCTGTTAGCGAAATATAATCTTCATTGAGGTGCTTAATAATACTAACCTCTGTACCTTTTACACTAATAGTTTGTGTTTTCGTCATAAATATTTTTTTCTGTATTTATCTGATTATATCATGCCCGATAATTTTAATATTATGAACTACTAAAACTCCAACAGGAACTTCATCTTCTTCAAAAGCTTTTTGTGCTTCCTGAAGTGCCGCGTACATATAACGATATGAATCTTCTGAAAATAGCATTTCTTAATGTTGATAAAAATTAAAAATAAATCATGCATACTGTCATTCCCGTGAAGGCGGGAATCTGTATTGAAATAAAAATGAATTCCCGTTTTCACGGGAGTGACTTATTAATCTTTTACAAAATAAAAAGCAGACTGAAGTCTGCTCTACGAAATTAACTTTGTTGCCGACTGCCCATTGCAT
Organism: Ignavibacterium sp.; assembly: GCA_018059515.1. GTDB lineage: Bacteria > Bacteroidota > Ignavibacteria > Ignavibacteriales > Ignavibacteriaceae > IGN3. The sequence continues at coordinate 4,813 of JAGOXU010000044.1, read as the reverse complement.
ACTGCCGGCTGGTTTTTGTACGCCCGGAAGGATTCGAACCCTCAACCCTTTGATCCGAAGTCAAATGCTCTATCCAGTTGAGCTACGGGCGCGTGGTGCAAAATTACGATTTACTACAATTTGTTCAAAACGCTACTTAAACTAATCTTGATTGCCAATCAAAATAAACCGATATTCGTGTCCGAAAATATCATATTAATCAAAGATAAACTGATGCAAAAAATCCGGGAAAAAATAAATTCAATTGATGATAAGATGCTTAAACTTCTTTCAGAGAGAAGGGAATTAAGCGTTGAGATTATCAAACTAAAAAATGAAGATAAATCATCAATCCGTGATCGTGACAGGGAGAAAGAATTATTAACCAGACTAATTGAAGCAGGCAGAGAATATGGTTTGGATACGCATTATGTTTCAAAAATCTTTCAGGAAATTATTAGTGATTCTGTAAGAATACAAAATAGATTTGTACTTGAATCATCAAACTCATCCGAAAAATCCGATCTGCTTAAAGTTGCTATACAAGGCATTGAAGGCTCGTACAGTTATTTAGCAACGAAACAATTTTTTAGTGATTTTGGAAAAGATATACATTTTAAAAAATACAAAACCTTTGATGAAGTAGTTGAATCTGTTGAAGATGCAACTTCAGATTACGCAATTCTTCCGATTGAAAATACAACCAGCGGCAGCATTAACGATGTTTATGATTCTTTAACCAGCAGCAATCTTCACATTATTGGCGAAGAAATTTTTCCCGTTAAACATTGTTTACTAACGGTTGAAGATGTTCCGCTAAACAGCATAAAAAAAGTTTTCACTCATTATCAAGCTGCAAGACAATGCAGTAAGTTTTTAAAATCAATTCCCAATGCAGAAGTCGAGTTTTTATCCGATACTGCAAAATCTGTTGAATACATAAAAGAAAAAGGTGATAAAACTTTTGCAGCAATTGCGAGCAGGGAAGCAGCAGAAATATTTAATATTGTTGTACTTCGTGAGGATATTGCCAATCAGCAGGGTAACTTTACAAGATTTTTAATTTGCTCTCGCAATTCAATTTCTGTTGATGAAAGAATTCCTGCAAAGACATCTTTAATACTTGCAACCGCTCATAAGCCGGGTTCGCTTGTAGATGCCTTATCTGTATTTCGTGATTATCATATCAATATGACTAAACTTGAATCACGCCCGATTATTGGAAATCCCTGGGAAGAAATGTTTTATCTGGATTTTCAAGGGAACATACAAAACCAAAAAGTAAAATCGTTGTTGGATGAAGTTGGAAAACACACTCGCTATTTAAAAATACTTGGCTGCTATCCTGCAAAAGATGTAGAAAAAACTAAGATTGAAAAAATATCAATACACGCAGAAGAACATAAAGAACCTATAACATCTCCAGAGATTATCGTTAAGAAAAAATCTACTTCAAAGGTTTCTTACAAACTTGCAAGCAGAGAATACAAAAATGATGACACAATTATTTCTGTACGCGATGTTAAAATTGGCGGAGGAAATTTTACAATAATTGCGGGACCATGTTCAGTTGAATCGTACAATCAAATTCTTGATTGCGCAAAAGAAGTTAAAGATGGTTTTGCTCATATTTTACGCGGCGGATGTTTTAAACCGCGCACTTCACCATACGCATTTCAAGGCTTGGGATATGAAGCACTTGATTATTTAAAATCTGCTGGTGATGATTATGATCTGCCGATCATTACAGAAGTTTTATCTGTTGATCAGGTTGAAAAAGTTGCTGAGAAATCCGACATACTTCAGATCGGTGCAAGAAATATGCAAAACTTTTCATTGCTTTCGGAAGTTGGAAAATCTTTTCGTCCTGTTTTGTTAAAACGCGGATTGATGGCTTCAATTGCAGAGTTGTTGAATGCGGCGGAGTATATTCTTGCACGCGGAAACAGACAAGTAATTTTATGTGAGCGCGGCATAAGAACTTTTGAAACTGCAACTCGTAACACTTTGGATTTAAGTGCTATTCCTGTTTTAAAAGAATTAACACACCTACCAATACTTGTTGATCCCTCACACGCAGTCGGTCAAAGGGATAAAGTTCTTCCGATGGCAAAAGCAGCTAAAGCAGTTGGTGCTGATGGAATAATGGTTGAGATTCATCCCGATCCGGAAAATGCTTTAAGTGATGGTGAGCAGTCTTTAAGATTTGATCAGTTTAGATTAATGACGCAAGAACTTGAGAAAATGAATTGAGGATTAATAAAGTTGCTGTTTTAGGTTTAGGGTTAATTGGCGGTTCATTTGCAAAAGCTATTAAACAGTCTGATGATAAGATTATAATTTCAGCTTTTGATAAACCCGAAGTTTTGAAAAAAGCTCTGCAAGAAAAAGTTATTGATGAGGCTCTAACTTCAATTGAATATTCAATTACCTGCGACTTAATAATTATTGCACTTCCAATCGAACAAAGTTTAAATACTTTTAGACTGCTTGCGCCAAAGTTAAAATCAAATCAAATAATTTCTGACCTTTGCAGCGTTAAAGGAATATTTGCGGATGAATGGAAAACATTTGCAAGTAAAGGCACATACATTGGTGCGCATCCAATGACTGGAAAAGAAAAAAGCGGATATGATAATTCTGATCTTTTACTTTTTGAAAATTCAGTATTTATAGTCTGCTCTGATAATGCAGAAGAAGATAAATTAAATTCATACATAAAATTTATAAAGCTAACCGGTTCAAGAATTGTTTTATTGGATGCACATCTTCACGATCGAATAACCGCACATGTTTCTCATTTACCACAATTACTTTCTGTTCTATTGATGAATCAGGCAAATAATAAATTAGATGACATCGCTTTACTTGATTTTGCTGCCGGCGGTTTTCGTGATATGACTCGTATTGCATCAAGTGATTTTGAAATTTGGAAATCAATTATCCAATACAACAAAGCTGATATACTAAAAACTATAGATGGATTTAAAGATCAAATATCTGTTCTGCAAAAACTTATTGATAATGAAAATTACAAATCAATTGGTGAACAATTTGAGAGTGCCAGGCTTGCTCGGAACGAAATCCCGATTAACACTAAGGGTTTTATCGATCCACTTTTTGATATAACAGTATTTGTAAAAGATGAGCCGGGAATGATTAGTAAAATATCAACCATACTTTTTGAAAATAACATTAACATAAAAGATATTGAACTGCTTAAAATTAGAGAGGGCACAGGCGGAAATTTTAAATTTTATTTTGAATCACAACCCGATGCTGAAAAGGCAAAAAAGTTGATTGAAGGTGCTGGGTTCAATATTTCAACTTAATCTAACTCAAAGTTTTTACATTTGATAACGACATATTCTAATAGATTTTATAATCAATTAATGGATCAGATAAGTATTACTAATCACATCATTTAAAAAAAAGTTTCACGGATAAATCAGACGATGTATTTTATGATATGAAAAATTATTTTTTACTTTTTATAATATTAACAACTGCGCAGATTTACGCTCAGCGAAACCAGGGTGGATTTAACGGTGGAACTGTTACAGGTAAAGTTTTAGATTTTGAATCAAAGCATATTATTGAATATGCGAATATTGTTTTACTATCAACAAAAGATTCATCGCTAATTAACGGAACTATTACTGATGTAAACGGAATTTTTAACTTATCTAAAATCAAACCTGATAAATATTTGCTTGAAGTGCGATTTATCGGTTACGAAACAGAGAAGTTTGATATTGACATCAATCCAAATAATTTGGTTATTGATCTGGGTGAAATCACTATCAAACCAAGTGCATTAGAACTTGGCGATGTTGTTGTACAGGGTGAGCGTTCGCCGGTTTCATATCAAATAGATAAAAAAGTAATTGATGTTGATAAAATTCAAACTGTAATTTCCGGTAATGCAGCAGATGTTTTACAAAATGTTCCATCCGTTACTGTTGATATTGAAGGCAATGTTAGTCTGCGCGGCAGCACTAATTTTACTGTATTGATTGACGGCAGACCATCAATTATGAGCGCTCAGGATGCGCTTCAGCAAATACCTGCAAGTTCGATACAAAATATCGAAATCATTACGAATCCATCTGCAAAATATAATCCTGAAGGAACTTCTGGAATTATAAATATCCTGCTAAAGAAAAATGAAAATCTTGGCTTAAGCGGAGTGATGAATGCAAATGCAGGTTTAAAGGATAAGTACGGCGGCGATTTTCTTTTTCAATATCGCACAAATGATTTAGTTTACATATTAGGAATGGATTATAATAAAAGAATATTTCCCGGTACTTCAAATTCTGAAAACAGATATATTACATCAAACTCAACTTCGTATATAAATTCTGATGGTGATTCCGAATGGGGAAGAATAGGTTTTGGTGTTAGAGCCGGAATAGAATATAATATTACAGAAACTGATTTCTTTAATTTTACTGCACGATATGGTACCCGTGAAGGAAAACAAAATTCAATTTTAAATTACGTCGAAGGATCAAGCACCACAATTCCTGTTTTATCTTATAAAAACTTTAGCAATAGAAGCAGGGATGGAGAATACGGCGGAACAAATCTAACTTACATCCATAATTTTGGCAGCAAAGGACATGAAGTAAAAAGTGAATTTAATTTTAGATATAATGATGGTGATGAATCAACTTTAACAAAGGCTTTAAGCGGTGATTTGATTTTAAAAGGCATGAAAACAACTGAGTTTGGTCCCTCCAGAGATTCTGAATTTAAGATAGATTATACGCTTCCTTTTACAGATGAAAGAAAATTTGAAGCCGGTTATGATGCTGAATTAGAAAACTCG
>JAGOXU010000043.1 GCA_018059515.1 Ignavibacterium sp. | reverse complement strand
ATATTATATTCTACAAGGAAGGCGCAAATAATTTTCGAATATTCTCAGGAGATCTTAACCAGAATTCAGTTCCAGAAATTGGATTAACAATTAATAACCAAATTAAATTCTTTGAATTCTCAAATTCAAACAGAACCATTGTTCCTGGCTTAGTAAAGGGTTTCAGCATAAACTCATCAACAGTCCAACTTAATTGGATTTCGGATTCACCAAAGTTTTATATTTATAAAGGATTGAATCGTGCAAATATTGAATTGATTGATTCAACTTCCGCTCCTACTTATTATGATTCTAATGTTATTCTGGATTCAACTTATTATTATTCAATTAAAGCATTTGATTCATCAAAACCGGAACCACTTTCTGGAATGAGCAGCGTTGTTGAAGTTTATGCTCACACTCCAGCTAAACCGGATACAGCATATAGCAATAGCAGTAAAAGTGTGATTGTTAGATTTTCTGAAAAGATGAAAAACACTATTGAAAATTTACAGGCGTTTGAATTACAAAATGTTGGTTATCCAAACTCCGTTACCGCAAATGATCAATTTTCTTATCTGCTTTCATTTAAAGAAAATTTGCCGGTTGGTGGTCAAAAAATAATTGTAAAAAACATTAAAGATTTTTATAACTCACCAATTGCAACAGACTCTTTAACATTTACAGTAATCGAACGACCAGAAGTTGAAACGTTTTATATTTCTTCGTTTGAAATTATTAATGCTTACAAAATAAAACTTACATTTAATTTTCCAGTTGATGCTTTATCAGCAACAAATGTAAACAACTACGCTTTTGAACCATCTAATAAAGTAACTATTGCAACAGTTGATCTAAATGATTCTAAAGTTGTTTACCTGGATTTAACAAATCAAAAACCAGTTGGCTCGATAGGGAAGGAGTATGTTTTAAGAATTAATAATCTTGTCTCTAATTCGGCAACGGGGAATACTCCAATAAACACAGGCGCAGGCAGTTATGTGGTTTTAACAGCGTTTGCAAAGGATTTATCTGATGTTTATGTTTATCCAAATCCAAGTAAAGAATCCACAGAAAAAGTTACGTTTGCAAATCTACCCCAGCGTGCTAAAATAACTATCTGGACAATTGATGGAACAATGGTAAACGAAATTGAAGAAACAGATGGCAACGGTGGTGTTGATTTTAATTTACAAGATTTTAGTGGAAATAAAATTTCAACGGGAATTTATATTTACCGTATCGTACAGCTTGATGCTACGAAAAATGAGGGTGAAGAAAAATTAGGAAAATTTGCAATCGTTAGATGAGATTCAGTAAAAAAGAAATATTCACAATTTCAAATGGAATTAGTTTTTTAAGGTTTCTATTAGTAATTCCTTTGTGGTTTTTGCTGGATGATTTTCAATCACAATCAATCAGATATATTACCTTTGCGTTGTGTGTATTTGCTGCCGCAACAGATATGCTTGATGGTTATCTTGCAAGAAAACTTAATCAAGTTACCGAAGTTGGAAAAATAATTGATCCGCTTGCGGATAAAGTTGCAATGGCTGTGGTTGTAATTAAACTATATTTAATAAATGAAATATCTGCCTTTTACTTTTTTACAATAATTTCTCGCGATCTTATTATTTTTATCGGCGGACTGTTTGTTGCAAAAATTCTCGACAGAGTTCTTCCATCAAACAAGCTTGGAAAAATTACGGTTTTGTTTATTGGTTCTGTGGTTCTGTTGATCTTAATCGGAGTGAATAAAGAAAGTAATTTTTATCTTTTCTTTTATTACACAAGTATTGTATTAATGTTTACATCATTAGCTGCTTACATTTATAGAGCGGCCGAATTTATCAAGAAAAAGAAAAATGAGTCTGTTTAAAAATTTTAATCTAAACAAATTAAAAGAAGGTTTAAGTAAAACCAGGGAGAAAATTGTTAATTCAATTTCAGAAACTGTAACAGGTAAAGCTGTAATTGATGATATGACAATTGATCGTATTGAAGAAATTCTTCTCGGTTCTGATATTGGATTTGATACTTCTGAAAAGATAATTGAATCATTAAAAAGAAATTTAAAATCAGAAAAAGATCGCAGCGGAGAAAAGATAATTGAAATTGTTAAACAGGAATTGACAAATGTTTTATCGATTTCAAAATCAAATGGGAAAGATCAATCACTTGCAAAGCCCTATGTGATTTTAATTGTTGGAGTAAATGGAGTAGGGAAAACCACCACGATTGGAAAGTTAGCGAACAATTACAAAATGATTGGCAAAAAAGTAATTGTTGGTGCGGCTGATACTTTTCGTGCCGCCGCAAACGAACAATTAGAAATCTGGGCAAAACGCGCTGATGTTGATATTATTCAAAGTACAAAAGGCGCCGATCCATCTGCCGTTGTATTTGAAACGATCAAAAAAGCAATTGATAATGATTACGATATTGTTTTAATTGATACTGCAGGCAGATTACATAATAAAGCAAATCTAATGACTGAATTAGATAAAATTAGACGTGTTATGAAAAAGCTGCTCCCGGATGCGCCGCACGAAACCTTATTGATTGTTGATGGCAATACCGGACAAAATGCATTGGTTCAGGCAGAAGAATTTTCTAAAGTAGCTGATCTGACCGGGTTAGTAATTACAAAGCTTGATGGAACAGCTAAAGGCGGAGTTGTTTTTCAAATTGTTGCAAAACAGAATGTTCCAATCAAGTTTATTGGAGTTGGAGAAGGAATTGATGACTTGCTGGAATTTAATTCAAGCGCATTTGTTGATGCGATTTTTAATTAGGTTTAATTATGTTAATGAAAAAACCACGACACAGAATTTTTGATTATCCACCGAGATTTTATAAACCTGAAAACGATCCTCAGGAGAAACTAAAAAAGCGATTGGGTTTTCAAAGTTATAGAAAATATAAACATAAGAAGAAGAGTCCGATTATCTGGATTGTATTTATAATTGCTTTGATTTTTATTATAATAAAACTTAGTGGAAGATGATAAAATAGGAAACAGGTTAGTTTACATAATATACATTATCGGACAGTTATTACCATTCACTAGTTTTCCCAATATTTTCATCAGTGCCAAACAAAATCAATATGTCATCGCTCTCAACTACATAATTATAACTTGGCATTACTATCCTTACACGCGGATGTGTTTCGTCAAATAATTCTTTTGTTTTCTTTATCATTAAAACTTCAAGACCAAAGTTATTTCGTAGCTTTAGTTCAGATAATGTTTTTCCAATAAAATCCATTCTTGGCTTTTTTTCGATAATTGAATAACCGTCAGCAATTCTGGAAACTCTTGATTCGTTTAAAGTGGATAGTTCACGTGTTAAGCCATCAGCCAGATCGCTCTTAAGTGTTTCTTTATTATAGATTGATAATATGTCGCTCCTGGATATAACACCGACTATCTTCCTATCTTTATCACTTTCAATCACAGGCAGCTCTTCAATATCACCTTTTGTAACAAGCTTTAAAGCATAATCCAAATCCTGCTTACGTGTAATTGATGCGACATTATTATCAGCAATATCATTTGCGATTATGGATTCTTTAAGCGATTCAAATTCTTCGATAAGCTCTCTTATATGCCGATCAGATATAACACCAGAAAGATTATTATTGTCATCAACTAAATAAATACGATGATATTTTGATTCCATTAATTTTGCAACAACCGTTTTAAGCACAGCATTCTGGTGGATAATTACTGGATTTAGCTGCATCACTTGTTCAGCGTAAATAGTTCTTAATATTCCTGACTCTTTACTTCCAAACATTCGAAAGCCTTGTTTCTCAAGTCTTTTAAGATAATATGAACCTTTATTCACAATCTGAACAATTGTAGAGCTTACAATTACTGAAAGCATTAACGGAAGAATAAAAGAATATTCCTGTGTCATTTCAAAAATCATAAGTATAGCGGTAATCGGAATTGAATTAATGCCACCAAGCATTGCTCCCATTCCAACTAAAGTAAATGTAGTTGGATCTGTTGAAATACCAAAAAGATAGTTAACAAGTAGCGAAAACAAATAACCGGTACAGGCACCCATAAATAAAGCTGGAGCAAAGGTGCCGCCAAATCCACCTGAATTCAGAGTAATTGGGACCAAAAAAAACTTTAATGCAAGTAAAATAAGAACAACTTGCCACGAGATTGAGGAATCTAAAACGTTATTAATTCCTGAATAACCAACTCCAAAGATATCTTTGAAGAAATAACCACTAACTCCAACTAACAATCCAACAAAAATCATCAAGAACCATCGTGGTATTTTTTTCAATATTTTTTTATTAATAAGCTCCATTGAAAAATCATCGAACTTAAGGAAAAGCATCGCGATAAATCCACAGATCAATCCAAGAATTATAAATAGATAAAAGTACTGATAATTCACAATATGTGGTGCCAAAAATTCAAACACCGATTCATCCCCAAGAAAAATTCTAGAAACAGCGCTTGCACTAACCGAAGCTAAAATCAAGGCTGAAAATGTAGGGGTATGAAAATCATTAAGTAGAATTATTTCCAGAGCAAAAAATACTCCGCCTAAAGGGGTATTAAATATTGCAGCAATTGCAGCACCAGCGCCAGCCGCAGTAAAAATACGTCTTCGTTGATCTGATACTTTAAGCAAGGTTGCTATCTTACTTGCTACTCCCCCTCCAACTTGAGCGGCAGGACCTTCGGGACCAACAGTTCCACCGGAACCGATAGATATTACAGGAGCAAAGAAATGAAAAATAGTATTTCTAAAAGGTATATAACCGCTTTTAGTTGCTACAGATTTTATTATCTCGAACACCCCCCTTTTTTTTGAAATATCTGGCGCCATCCAAATCATCAGATATTGGATAAGCATTCCGAGAGCGGGTAAGATTATAACCGCAGCAGCACCGAGGAAAAATAAACCTTCAGTCGTTTTGTCAAAAAAGACTTTATTAAAGAACTCGATTGAAAGATGAAAGAATACTGCTGAAATACCAGCAGCAATGCCAATTATTATAGCATATAAACTAAATAAAGTATATTCAGAAAAAGCAAACTTTTCCAAATACTTTTTCCCTTTATCAACAAAAGGAATAATATTTTTAGCATTTTTTAACAATAAAATCCAAAATGATTAAGCATCAATATTTATAAAATCCCTCGCCAGATTTTCTGCCGAGTTTATTTGCAGCAACCATTTTTTTAAGCAATGGGCATGGTCGATATTTTGGATCATTAAACCCCTCGTAAAGAACATTCATAATTGCGAGACAAACATCTAATCCAATAAAATCAGCAAGTGCAAGCGGTCCCATTGGATGTGCCATTCCAAGTTTCATTACTGAGTCAATTGATTCTTTGGAAGCGACACCTTCCATTAAAGAAAAAATTGCTTCATTAATCATAGGCATTAGGATTCTGTTTGAAATAAATCCTGGATAATCAAAAACTTCAACAGGTTCTTTATCCAATTTTATCGTAAGTTCTTTTATTGTTTCATAAGTTTGATCAGATGTCGAATATCCTCTGATAATTTCCACAAGTTTCATAACCGGAACAGGATTCATAAAGTGCATTCCAATAAACTTATCTGCTCTACAAACTGCTGAAAGTTCAGTTATTGAGATTGATGATGTGTTTGAAGCGAAGATACAATTTGGATTTAATCGATCCTGTAAGTTCTTAAATATAATTAGTTTAGCCTCTTTATTCTCATAAATTGCTTCGATAATTAAATTTGTATCCTGTGGAATATTCTCAATTCCTATTGTTTTATTGATTTTGGATAGAATTTGTTTTTTCTCATCTTCTGAAATCAATTGCTTTTTGATTTGCCGATCAAGGTTTCCTGAAATTGTTTTTATCGCTTTTTGATATAATTCTTCGTTCATCTCGGTTAGATATACATCAAAATTCTTCATAGCAAAAACGTGAGCGATTCCGTTACCCATTGTACCGCCGCCAATTACAGATACTTTTTTAATATCCATTCAATCTCTCCTGTTATTTGTAATTTTTAACAATTAATGCTGATGCTTCCCCGCCGCCTATACAAAGTGAAGCTAATCCAAATTCTAGATTCCGTTTTTTCATTTCGTGAATCAAGGTTACAAGAATGCGCGCTCCACTTGCACCAATCGGATGTCCAAGTGCAACCGCTCCACCATTTACGTTTACATTTTCCGAAGTTAATCCTAATAACTTATTAACAGCTAATGAAACAACAGCAAAAGCCTCATTTATTTCATATAGACCTATATCTTTTGTAGTCATTCCTGCTTTCTTTAAAACCTTATTAATGGCATCTACCGGAGCAGTTGTAAATTCAATCGGAGCTTTTGCAGCAGAACTTTGCGCCACGATTTCTACAAGCGGTTTTAAATTGAGTGCTTTTGCTTTATCCTCACTCATTACAAGCAAAGCAGCAGCACCATCATTAATACTTGATGCGTTAGCTGCGGTAACAACCCCATCTTTATTAAACACAGGTTTAAGAGTAGGGATTTTGTCAAATTTTACTTTTCCCGGTTCTTCATCTTTATCTACAATAATATCCCCAGTTCTTGAGGATATTTTTATTGGATAAATTTCATCTTTAAATCTACCAGAATTGTTTGCTTTGATTGCTCTATTGTAAGATTCAATTGCAAAATTATCCAACTGTTCGCGTGTAAAAGAAAAATCTTTCGCGCAAGATTCAGCACAACTGCCCATATGAATATTATTGTAAACATCCCATAAGCCATCTAAAACAATTGAATCTTTAACCTCACCGTGTCCCAATCTGTAACCATTACGAGCATTGGGCAGAAGATATGGAGCGTTAGACATACTTTCCTGTCCGCCAGCAATAATCACATCAGCATCCCCAAGGACGATAGCTTGTTGTGCAAGCATAACGGCTTTAAGTCCGCTGCCGCACATTTTATTAATTGTCATACATTCTGTTTTATTAGGCAAACCAGCAAAAACAGCTGATTGTCTCGCCGGGGCTTGTCCTTCTCCAGCCATCAAAACATTGCCCATAATAACTTCATCAATTAATTGCGGATCAATTTTTGAATCTTCTAAAACAGCTTTAATGGCAAAACTACCAAGCTGACCAGAACTGAAAGATGAGAGAGCGCCATTGAATGATCCAACAGCAGTTCTTTTTGCAGAAACTATTACTACTTTTTTCATAACAACCTTTGATAAAAATGATTTTATTTTTGAACTAAAATAAAGAAATTATAACAAAGAATCAGGAAGAAGTTTTTGTTAATTGGCAGATGTTAGAGTTGACAATTGAAATATAATATTGCTTACTGAAATATTATTATTAATATTATTTCTAAAGTATGTTGAAATCTTGTCAAGCTGATTTGTAACAGTTGAAATATTTACATCAGGAAACTTTGAATTGAACTTCTCAAGTGTTTCAATCTGCTTAGAAAAGAATATCTGATCTTTATTATCCAACCTAAATTTTTGAAAATCATTTAGCCAGATAGTTATCATTGTTATAATCAGTTTTATTTTAGTAGTGTCTGATTCGCTAAGCATCTCTTCAAATTCCAATAAAGCAGAATGATATTTTTTACCGAATGAGTACCTTAAAATTTTAATAGTTTTTTCAAGTAAATCTTCAAAATCATTTTCAATTAATGAGATTGCTGTTTGGGTAGAGCCGCCTGCAAAAGGAACAACTTCTTTTGCAATTCCGGATTCAATATCAAATTTATCAATCAAGACTTTAAATAAATCATCGTTTTTAAGCGGTTGAAAATTTACCATCCAGCAGCGTGATCTGATTGTTTCTCGTAATTTTTCTGGTGCAGAAGTACAAAGAATAAAAATTACTCCTTCCGGTGGTTCTTCAAGATTTTTTAAAAGCGCATTTTGCGCCTCTTCATTCATTAAATGCGCTTGCGAAACAAGAATTATTCTATACTTTACATCTTCATAACTAAAAGAAAGAAACTTTTTGAGATCCCTTATACTGTTTATCTTTATAAAGTTAGCTCTTGGTATTTGAATCCGATAATAATGGTTTAGATGCTTTTTCTTAAATTCTGAATTTATTTGCTCTAACTCATCTTCTGTAAGTTTTTCGTAAGGATCATTCTGGTCGGTTTCGCTTTTACCTCTTGGCAAAGCTAAGATATACTTTACGTATGGTTCTGTTAGATCTTCAATTAAGGGAATTATTTTTTGAGATATTTCTGAGGTGAGATATTTATGATTTAATGCCTTTGCAAAACTTATTGCCGCATTTTCTTTCCCAACTCCATCCGCACCAGTAAATAAAAATGCGTGTGGAATGTTACCACTTTCTAAAATGTTAGATAAAATAATTTTTACTTTATCATTACCTGTTATTTCTTCAATAAAACTATTCATAAAAAAAGGCGCTCAAGGCGCCAGAAATTATTCATCCTCATCGTTATAGAAAAAATCCTCGTCGGAGGGATAATCAGGCCAAATATCCTCAATAGTTTCATAAGGTTCGTCAGAATCCTCAAGTTCTTTAAGGTTTTCCATAACTTCATAAGGCGCCCCAATACGTTCAGCATATTCTATCAATTCTTCTTTAGTAGCTGGCCAAGGAGCATCATCCAAATAAGCAGCAAGTTCCACTGTCCAAATCATTTATTCTAATTCCTCCGAAAAAATTTAATTGCTTTTACTAGATTCAAAATAACTGTATTCATCAAAGAAGAATTCAGATGGATTTAACGTCTGCCCATTGTGCAAAACCTCATAATGCAAATGAGGGCCTGAAGACAAACCAGAATTGCCCGATTTAGCAATTACCTGATTTCGTTTAACCATTGATCCTTCTTTAACATTTATTGAAGAGAGATGAGCATATATAGTTTGATAACCAAAACCATGATCAATTTCTATCGCAAGTCCATATCCACTCCTAGGACCAACAAAAATTACTTTACCTTTTCCAGTAGCTTTAACTGATGTACCAACATCCGTAATAATATCAATCCCGGTATGCATTTTATAAACATGTAAAATGGGATGCATCCTCATACCATAACTTTCAGAACTATAATTTCCATCAGCCGGTACTATTGCAGGAATAGATTCGAAAAGGTTTTTATTCATCTTAAGTTTAGATGTAATTTCATCATACTGAATTTTTTCAAATTCAAATTTCTTCAATACTTTATCAGCAACATCTATCGCATCTGAAATATCTGAGCCTAAACCAGAATAAAGTTTTGAAATAGTAGTACTACCGCCGACTCCCAATTTTCTCTGCTCAACACTAATTGGTTCAAGATTAACAGCCAATCGCAAATCATTACTTAATTTTGTTAAAGATGTAAGATCTGACTCGAGCTTTACGTACTGATCAGTGAGACTTAAGTACTTTCCTTTTAAAAGTTCATTTTCTTTCTTAAGAGACTGGATATAATCGTCTTTATTTGAAAGGTTGGAGACAAGATAAAATACCCCAAATAAAATAGAGCTAAGCAACAGTACCGAAACGATAAGAACGGCTGCAGCTTTTTCCTTGAAGTGCTTTATTTCAAGGAAGTTAAGGCTCTTTTCTGAGAAATAGTAAAACTTTTTCATAATTGGTGCGGCAACTTAAAGATTTTGGGTTGTTTTGTCAATATCTAAAATACTTAAAAATCACTCAAAATCGTGCTCAAAATAGTCAACTCCCCTATTATCTAATTCGGTTTTACTTTTTATCATTTCATTAAGTCTCTCCTGAAATATTTTTGCTGCATCGTGACCATAATGCTTAAGCAGGTAATGCAGACTGATAACTTCAGAAATTACTGTGATGTTCTTACCTGGAATAATTGGCAGCTTAATGTACGGAATTTCAACATCCATAATTGAAATTGTTTTATCATCAAGTCCGGTTCTTGTGTACTCACCATTTTCATCCCAAGATTCAAGCTCAACCACAATTTCAAGTCGTTTCTGAAATCTTATTGCTCTAACACCAAACATACTTTGAATATCAATTATACCTAACCCTCGGATTTCCATAAATTTTTGCCCAAGTTCTGATCCAGAACCTATTAAAATATTCTCACCTTTTTTTGTAAGGATAATTACATCATCAGCTACTAAACGATGCCCTCTCTCTATTAAATCAAGTGCAACTTCACTTTTGCCAATTCCTGATTTTCCACTGAACAAAACCCCGACTCCGTAAACATCTACAAATGAGCCATGCAAAGTTATTCTTGGGGAAAATTGATCATCAAGAAAATCACTTAATAGATAAACTAATTTTGTTGTTAGATAACTTGATGTAAATAGTGGAACTTTATTTTCATTTGATTTTTCGAGCAATAACGGGAATGGGATATTATTATCAGTAAGAATAATACACGGGATGTTAAACTTAAAAATGCGATCTAAAGATTCATTTTTTTTTTCTTCACTAAGCTGCTCAAGATACCTCATTTCGGTATTTCCAAAAACTTGAACACGCGTATAAGAAAACAATTCAACAAAACCAGCCAGGGCTAAGCCTGGCCGATGAACATTTTGATCAACAATCTTTTTTTCGAAATTGTTATCTTCAGTTTTTAATGTAAGCTTGCATATTTTTTTTGCCTGCTCATATAAAAAACCAACATTAATACACTCTTTACGACTGATAGTTTTCGGATCTATTTTAATCATCGTGCTTTTGCAACTCTTTTAGATTTAATTGTTTTAAGTTGTCTTCTTAATTTTTCTGCAACTGATGTTACCGAAGTTTTATAATCTTCGGTCTGATCTGCTGCGTTTAATGTTTGACCGGGAATACTTAAAACAACTTCAACTTTTTTAATGCTATTGGTACTATTTTGATAACTCAGAATTACATCAGCACTAATAATATCATCATTAAACTTTTCTAATGATGATAGTTCATCTTTAATAAATTCCTTCAAGGTTTCGTGAGCTTTGAATTTGCGAGCAGTGATCTGGATATTCATATTATCCTCCGTTGTTTAAGATTTTGGATGTGATTTTTTATAAGTTGATTTAAGCCGTTCTATACTAACATGAGTATAGATTTGAGTAGTTGATAAGTTTTCGTGCCCCAGAATCTCCTTTACTGCCCTTAAATCAGCGCCATTATCCAGCATGTGTGTTGCTGCGCTATGGCGAAGAATGTGCGGGCTTTTCTTTTTAATATCGGAAACTTTTGACAAGTATTTGTTTATCATTCTATGAACTAATCTTGGGTAAAGTTTATCATTTTTTTTTGTGCGAATCAAGTAATCATCAAAAGATTTAACCGGATATTTATCAAGATATTCATTTAGAATTAGCAAAGATTTTTCTCCAATTGGTATGATTCTAACTTTATTCCCTTTGCCCAATACACGTACTTGAGATTTATCAAGATCAATACTGGAAGATTTTAAATCACAAAGTTCGCTTACACGCAGCGCACAGCCGTAAAGTAATTCAAATACAACTTTTACAAGTTCTGGATTTTCATCGCTCTCTTCCACAAGTTTATAAATTTCAAGTATCAAATTAGTTGAAACAACTTCAGGTAATTTTCTGTTGGATTTTGGGTTTGATATAAACGATAATGGATTTTCAGTTATCAAATCGTTTTGAAAAGCATATTTAAAAGTGCTTCTTATTGCGGCTAACTTTCTGGCAATAGTTTTTTTATCTAAATCTTTTTCACTTAAAACCATCAAGAATGATTTTATAAATCTCTCAGTAATTTTTGAAACATCAGCTCTGTCCTGATCGGTACAAAAAATTGCAAACTCTTCTAAATCAGTTTTGTAAGATTTAATTGTATTGGCGGAATACCTTCTTATACTGCTAATTTCTTCCAAGTATTTTCTGATTAAATCGTTAATCTTCATATTCAATTTTCAATTTGAACAACATTAAATTTCGTAGAAATAAATAATTAAAAGAAGAGTTAAGATGTATTAAGATATTTTTTTTGTAAGGAATCAACTTCGTTTTTACCAACATTGTTTAATTCTGACTACAATAAAACAATTTTAAACTTAGAAAGCAATTTATTTTCCATCCGTTTCATTATTTTTTTATCAGAGTGAGCTATATCATCGTATCCCAAAAGATGAAGAATACCATGAATAACCAATCTTACCAACTCATCTGAAACCGAAACATTAAACTTTTTAGAATTTGATAAAGCATCGTCTATCGATATAAATATTTCACCGTCAAGTTCATTAACTATTTCCGAGTAGTTAAATGTAATAATATCTGTTGTATAGTCGTGATTAAGATAAGTTTTATTAATATCTAAAATTGATTTTGCTGAAATAAAATTTATTTCAAGGTTTAAAATCTTAAAATAAAGTTCATTCGATAATGATTTTATTAAATCATGAATTCCCTTTTTTTTCAACGATTTTGAAATGGAATAAACACGCAAATTTTTCAAAACAAAACTCTTATTATGTTTTAATTTTGTTTAATGATTTAATCGTAATCTCGGTATATTTTTTATAACGCAGTGCTGATTCTTCAAAATCACTTATCTCAGATTCTGTTAGATCACGAACAACTCTTGCGGGAATTCCAGCAACTAATTTTCCGGATGGAACAACAAAATTAGGTTTTACAACAGCACCAGCAGCAACCATTGAATTTGTCTCAACAACAGCGCCATCTAAAACTATCGAACCAATTCCAATCAAACATAAATCCTGTAAAGTACATCCATGTAATTTTACAGAATGCCCAATTGTAACTTTGTTTCCGATGTTTAAAGGATATCTTCCATTAGTAACGTGCAGCATCGAACAATCTTGAATGTTTGTCATTTCACCTATCTTTACATAATGAACATCACCGCGTACAACAGTGTTGTACCAAACGCTTGAGTTCTTTCCAATCTTAACATCGCCAATAACTTTTACACCTGATGCAAGAAAAACCGATTCGTGAATTTCAGGAAATAAATCCAAGTAGGGAAAAAGTTTTAATTCAGTATTGTGCTTTTTTAGTCTTGATATTTCGGAGGCATCCATCCTTTTTTCTTCCATTCTTTTAATTCCAGAGTAATGCTTCCAATAATTACTTGCATCTTTGCAACAATAGGAACGGCATATTCATCATTTGAAAACCATCCTTCAAAGTATCCTGTTAGACCAAAAATTCCTCTAAACTCAGTTTCACCATCTAATCTAACGCAGGCAATATCATAATCAACTGCATCAATATCCATATCCTCAACTTCATTATAAAAATTAATATATGTCTTCTCGTATTTTTCATTAATAAAAACCGGAGCGTTTATTTTTTTTTGCTGTCCGGTTCTCATCCTTGCAAAATAAAAAAGTGAAAGTCCGTCCTGATAATCACGTTCATACGAGATTGTTGAATCAGTCCAGATTTCATTCGTTCTTTCTTTCCCTTTAACAATGCGGATATTGTTTTTACTCTTGTTGAAATAATACTTTGTATAAGTTGTATCATTAGAAAGAATCAAACCTTTGAAGTAATGTGAAATTTGTTTTGTATCAAATTTAGTTTCATAAATTTGATGGAGATTTACAAAAGGGATACCATCATAAGAATTGATGTATGCGATTGCGTTGTAGAGGGTATCATTATTTTCTATTTGTTCTTTTCTGACGATTAATTTTATCTCACCAATTTCAAAAGCAAGATATTTTACAACGTAAGTTATCTCTTCTCCAACTTCAATTATTTTAGGCGTTGATTGGATAGCCATCTGATTATTAATGATTGAAAATCCAAAAAGAAAAACTATAACCATTCCAATAAAAAAAGCTGATAAATACTTTATCATTTTAATTTTGCTAAATCTTTTGCTTCATCAAAAAGAGTGAGTGCTTTAACTAATTGTACATCTTGTTTTAGCAGCACCGAATACCAGCCTTCATTTTTCCAATAGTTTCTGGCTATTTGCGCTTTTAATCTTGAAGAAATATAATCTTTATCTTTATTAAAATCTTCATCATTAAAGGCAACATCTTTAGTCTTAGCAAATTCTATAAAGTTTTTAAGTAACTCTTCAGATATTTTAAAATCATTTCTAAAAAAGGTTAGATCATCTTTGTACTTGTTTTTTATTGATGCAGAATTTTTATCCAAATAAGAAAGTATAAAAGTATAAAATAAATTATTTCTAAGAAGATTTTGTGTATATGTTGTTACCATTTCTGATTTAACAATATAATCAGGTGTAATACCGCCGCCGCCGTAAACAACTCTTCCCTTTCCAGTTTTGTATTCCGGTCTCACAGAATCTTGTTCAGCAGTGTGATCTATATTATCGCCTTCTTCAATATCAGTACTATCACGTTCAGAATAATACTCAGCTTTATTTTTTTTGTTCTTATAATCCCGTTGAATAAGTCTGCCGCTTGGCGTAAAATATTTTGAGATAGTTAAACGAAGTGCTGAGTTATCGGGCAAATCAAATTGTCTTTGTACAAGACCTTTTCCAAAAGAAGTTTCACCAACAATTAAACCGCAATCCCAATCTTGAACTGCACCGGAAACAATTTCACTTGCTGAAGCACTTCCGCGATTAATTAAAATTATTAACGGAATATTTTCAAACGGTGAAGATTGTGAAGCATAATACACTTCATCAAATTCTTTTCTTCTTCCTTCGGTGTAAACTATTTTTTTGTTACCACTAATAAATAAATCACTAATCTTTACTGCTTGATTTAAATATCCGCCTGGGTTTCCGCGCAAATCCAAAATAAGCTGCTGCATACCATTTTTATTTAAATCATTTAACGCATTAACCAATTCATCATAAGTTGTTTCTGAAAATCTTGAAACACTAACATAGCCTGTATTATCTTCCATCATAAAATGAGCATCAACTGAATACAATGGAATTTTATCTCTAACGATTGTAAAATCAATTAGTTTTGAAACTCCAATTCTGTGTATGGAAACTTTAACTTCTGAACCCGCTTTGCCTCTAAGTTTTTTTCGAACATCATCATTAGTAATTCCGATAACAGACTCATCATTAATTTTCACAATTCTATCGCCTGATAAAATTCCTAAAGCTTCACTGGGACCGCCAGTTATAGCAGATACTATAGTTAAAGTATCGTTTACAATTTGAAATTCCACTCCGATACCTTCAAAATCACCGCGGAACGATTCCTCAACTTCTGTCATTTGTTTTGGCGGGATATAAACAGAGTGTGGGTCAAGGTCATTTAACATTCCATTTATGGCTGACTCAACTAATTTTTGAGTATCAACTTCTTCAACATAATATTTTTCGGTAAACGTAAGTACATCATTAAATTTTCTGATGCTGTCACGCAGATTATCACCGGAAAAAGTTTTTTCTAAAAAAACACCAAGCACAATTCCTATTACAGCGGTAAAAAGTAGATAAGGAAATTTTACAGATTTAAATGACATTCGCGTACTCCAATAACTTAAAATATTAGATACTTAACTTAGCTTATTCATGAGGCAAAAACTTCCAGGGTTTTAAGATTCTTACTTCTTAAGTAGTGAGTTTAGCAAAACAATTTATTTGAAACCTTAGAGGTTTTAATTTTTGCGTAAGCCGACTATTTAATTTAAAAATGAACCGTTCTAAAATAAGTCAATAATAAATTCCAAAGCTAACTTTTAACTTCAGGCTTCATCTGCGGAAAAAATATAACATCACGAATAGATGGTTGATTTGTAAAAAGCATTACCAATCTATCAATTCCAACGCCCAATCCGGCAGTCGGCGGCATCCCATATTCCAAAGCACGAATAAAATCTTCATCAATTTGATGAGCTTCATCATCGCCTGCTTCTCTCATTTTAACTTGATCTTCAAATCTGCTGCGCTGATCAATCGGATCATTCAATTCTGAAAAAGCGTTACAGATTTCTCTGCCGAGCACATAACCTTCAAAGCGTTCAACAACGCCCTCTTTGGTACGATGTTTTTTTGCGAGCGGAGATAACTCCAACGGATAATCAATTATAAAAGTTGGCTGTATCAATTCCGGTTCAACAGTTGCGCTAAATAATTCATCAATATATTTTGCGCGGGAATGAATTGCGCTAACATCAATACCAATTTTTTTTGATGCGGTTTTAAGTTCATCTATGCTGCAATTTAAAACATTCAATCCTGTTTTTTCTTGAATTGCTTCAATCATCGAAACTCGTTTCCAGGGTGCTTTAAAATTTATTTCAACTCCATCTACATTAAATAATAACGTATTAAAAACATTATTGCAAACGTGTTCAATCATTTTTTCTACATATTCCATCATCCAATTGTAATCCTTGTAAGGAACATAAAGTTCCATCATTGTAAATTCAGGATTATGCGAACGATCCATTCCTTCATTTCTAAAATCTTTAGAGATTTCATAAACTCCGTTAAACCCGCCAACAATTAATCTTTTAAGATAAAGCTCATCAGCAATTCTTAAATACAATTCTGTATCTAAAGCATTATGATGAGTAACGAAAGGACGAGCTGCAGCGCCGCCGTAAAGTGGCTGTAAAATTGGGGTTTCAACTTCAAGATAACCGCTTGTATCAAGAAAATTTCTAATCGCGGAGATTATTTTGCTTCGTTTGATAAAAACATCTTTTATATCCGGATTAACAATTAGATCAACATATCTTCTTCTGTAACGCAATTCTTTATCTGCAAATTGATCGAAGATAACTTTTTCACCCTGTTCATTAATAATTTCTTTTGCGACTGGAAGAGGCTGTAATGATTTTGTCAACAATTTCAACTCACGCGTGTGAACAGAAATTTCACCGGTCTTCGTGATAAATACAAAGCCTTCTACTCCAATTATATCGCCAATATCCATCAACTTAAATGCATCGTAAGCATCACCTATTTCATCTTTTTTTAGATAAACTTGTATTCTTCCGGCATGATCTTGAATGTGTGCGAATGATGCTTTACCCATTCTTCTGATTGCCATAATTCTTCCGGCAACTCTAACATTCATTTCAGTGTCTGCTGTAAATGTATCTTTAATTTTTTTTGAATCTGAGTTCACATCAAAAGAATAAGCAAAAGATTCAAATCCCTTTTTTGTTAACTCATCAAGTTCTTCGTATCGTCTTTTTATTAATTCATTAACCGTAGGTTGAGCACTATTTTCCAAAATTATTTTCTCCTAAAATTTGTTAATCGTAAGCAGACAAGATCTTGTAAGTTATCTGCAAGTTTTACAGGAACACTAAAATTATTTGCAATCATAGAAAATGCAATTGGCTCGTTATCACCTGTGACTGCGTATCCGGATAAACTTCTTACAAATCCAATATATCCTGTTTTTGCACGCACAACATTTTCCGCAGATGTGTTTTTCATTCTCTTTCCAAGCGTTCCATCCACACCTGCAATTGGCAAAGAGTTATAAAAATCATAATAAACTTTTTTGTTTGAATACATATATTTTAATAATTCAACTACCTGTCTTGGGGTTACCATATTTAGATGTGATAGACCGCTTCCATCCGCCATAATAATATTATCCGGATTCAATCCGATCTCTGCAAAAATTTCTTTTACAGCATTCACTCCATTTACTACAGATCCAAAACCAAGTTTTTCTAATCCGATTGTTTTTAACAACTGCTCAGCAAAAAAATTCTGGCTGCCTTTATTAATAACCTTTATTATTTCACCAAGTTTTTCTGAATAATTTACAAACAATAACTCAAGATCATCATAATTAATTACTCTTTCATAGTCATCAATATCTATTGCGTATCCGTTTACTCTTATCCCCCGCTTCTCTAAACGATTTTTAAGAACGATCATTGCAAATTGTGTAGGGTTAAGAACAGTAGAATATGTTATCAAATCGCTTGCATCTTTTCTAAATTTTCCTGAGACAGTAATTACATTTGTTCCTCGTTCTCTTTTCACATCAATATTTGTTTTTTCACTTCCAACGGCAGGTGTAACTTGATTTAATATTACAATGCTTCTTAAACTTGGTGCCGATGTTACGATAACGGAATCAAACTTTGAATCGTAATGAATTGTAATATCAACGCAATTATCGTTATAGGATATTGCGCTTGTTTGTGCGGAGTACCAATCAGTTTCATAATCCCAAGACCAACCGTTGCCCAATCCGATATCATCAAATAAATTATCATCACCAACAATGTTGCCTTTAATATTTGTAACTCCAAGATCAATTAAAGAATCAATCCAGGTATCATAAATGTAATAGATATCCTTATTAAAAAATCTACCGGAAATTGTTGGATCACCTCTGCCCTGTATAACTAAATCGCCGTAAATAGTTGTGCCTGATTGATAACCATTTATAAAAATATTTGTTGAAAATCTGTAATCACTTCCGAGTAATAAAAGTCCTGCAGCGGTTGTAAATAATTTTAAATTAGAGGCAGGAACAAAAAATTTGTCTTCATTTCGTTTATAAAAATATTCTCCGTTTTCAAGTGATTGAATTACAACTCCCCAATTTGCATTTCGAAAACTGGTATCGTTAAAAATATCATCAAGCTGCTGCCGCAATTCTGAAATTGTTGAATAGGAGTAAAGCTGAAGAGAATCTTTAACAACCCTGGTTGAGTCTTGGGCAGAAATACTAATGCTTAAACAAAATACAATAACAGAAATTAGAATTTTATAGTTTGGATAATTTTTTAATTTCATCTTGTATCAACTTTCTGAATGCTCCGACTGGAATATCGGGAACAATTCCTGCAAAACTGCTTCTATGTAATTTTTCAAC
>JAGOXU010000042.1 GCA_018059515.1 Ignavibacterium sp. | reverse complement strand
TAAGACAATTACAAAAAGGTTACGAACCGGTTGTTAAGTTTTTTATTAAGCAAAGAATAGCGGCGGTAATTTTAGCATCAGTAATTTTAATATTCGGAGTAATAATTTTCCCGCAGCTTGGCTCTGAGTTTACTCCCACTTTGCAAGAAGGAACTTTAGTATTAAGAATGTCTATGGCTCCTTCAATTTCATTAACAGAAAGCACAAGACTAACATTAATCGCAGAAAGAAGATTAATGAAGATTAAAGAAGTTGCGAATGTGGTTACAAGAATTGGACGCGGCGAAGTGGGCGCCCACACAGATCCGATAAACAGCGCCGAAATGTATATCATCTTAAAACCAAAAGAGGAATGGCGGCGGGATATGACTCAATCAGAACTTGAGGAAATTATCCGCGAAGAGTTTGGTGAAATGCCGGGAGCTTTAACAAACTTCACTCAGCCGATACAGATGACTGTAGATGAACTGCTTGAAGGTGTAAGAGCCGAACTCGCAATTAAATTATTCGGTGATGATCTTGATAAATTGAAAAGTATAGCTGAAGAAATTTCATCGGTTATAAGGAATGTAAAAGGCGCTGAAGATATTCAAGTTGATCAAGTTAGTGGAACACCACAGTTGAGAATAGTTGTGAACCGCCACGATATTGCTCGCTATGGCGTGAATGTAGAAGATGTGCAGGAGGTTATTAGAACAGCAGTCGGTGGAGAAACTGCGGGACAAATATTTGAGGGAGTTAAAAGATTTGATATTCTAGTCCGCTTTGAACCAGAATACAGAACAACGCCGGAAGCAATCGGGCAAATATTAATTCAAGCGCCCAACGGAACTAATATTCCTTTAAGCCAGCTTGCTTCAATTGAAGAAGTTGTTGGACCGAGACAAATAACACGTGAGAATAACCAAAGGTTTATTACAATACAGGCAAATGTCAGTGGAAGAGATATTGGGTCTTTTGTGGAAGAAGGTCAGAAAGTTATTGAGGAAAATATCAAACTTCCACCGGGTTATCTTGTAACTTGGGGCGGACAGTTTAAACTCCAGCAGGAAGCAAATGCACGATTTGCAGTAGTAATTCCTATTACACTTTTGTTAATCTTTTTGCTTCTATTTTTTAATTTTAGTTCAGTGAAAAACTCTTTATTGATTTTATTGAATATTCCGCTTGCACTTGTTGGTGGAGTTGTTGGACTCTGGATTACCGGGCAAAATCTTTCTGTGCCTTCTTCGGTTGGTTTTATAGCTTTATTCGGTATCGCATTAGAAAATGGAATGATACTCGTAACTTATTTCAATCAACTACTTCGGGAAGGTGTTACGATGGATGAAGCTTCAGTAAAAGGAGCATTGTTAAGAGTAAGACCGGTTTTAATGACAGCACTTACAACAGCACTGGGGCTTATTCCATTATTATTTGCTGCAGGTACAGGAAGTGAAGTTCAAAGACCGCTTGCAACTGTTGTAATCGGTGGATTGTTCACTTCAACTATACTTACTTTATTGGTACTTCCGGCATTGTATAAGTGGTTCTCAATCAAAGTTGGCGCTGGGGAAAATAATATAGCAGCATAGATTAATCCGCCACGGTGGACTGTGCTGCTACTGTAAAATATTTGAGAAATAAAATGAACGAAATAAAATCTTTTAATCCTAAAATTGTTTTTTATGGAGAGAATTCATTTCCTAACATAAAAAACTGTTAACAAAAGCCGCTTGTTTATTTTGTCTTAATTTATTTTGCCAAACACATCAATTGATCTATTTATGTGTTTTGTAAGATCAATTATTTAACCTTGTGCGTTTACATCACTATAATGACAATTAACATATTTTGTTAATGCAAATACAATGTGAAAATCCGGTGATAGACAGCGGCAATAACCAGATTTAGCTTGTGTTCAATCCAAATAAAGAAAATTTTGAGTAACATTTTATCTAGTTTTTTCGATAATAAGAAAAGAGTTTTTGATTGGAATCACGATATGATTTTCAAAATTGAAATTATGCAATGAATTGCTTATCTATGCACAGAATCAAATTTAATTATGATAAAAAATGTTCGATAGAGATAAAATAGAGTTAGCAACAGAGTATTTTAATAAAGCTTATCAGCTTCACATGAGCGGCAATATTAGAGATGCGATTGATGCTTACAGAAAGTCAATTGATTATTTTCCCACGCCAAAAGCGCACACATTTTTGGGATGGGCTTTTAGTCTTAACGGCAAGTTCCAGGAGGCAATTGATGAATGTAAAATTGCAATTGATCTTGATCCAAATTTTGGAAATCCATATAACGATATTGGATCATATTTAATAAATCTTGAACAATACGATGAAGCAATTTACTGGTTAGAAAAAGCGATTGAAGCACCTGATTATGAGCCGCGCTATTTTCCGTTTTATAATCTTGGTAAAGTTTATGAAAAGCAGGGTGCTTGGTATTCTGCACTTAATTGTTACGGAGAAGCTCTTAAACAAAATCCAAACTACGAACTTGCTAAAAATGCGTTTGTTAGATTAACTGCAATGATGAATTAATTTTTCACATCGTCAAACTTCTGATTGTATAACTATAAATCCATTGTTAAATTACTGCCAAGAAAAATTGTATTATTAGATTATTTCAAAAATCCAATCCGAGTTTAAATGAAAGTAAGTGAACTGCTAAAACCAGAATTTATTATTTCCGATTTAAAGGGTGAAACCAAAGAAGAAATAATTAATGAATTAATTGATCTATTTAAAGATGATCCCAGAATAGAAGATATCGAAAAAGTAAGATCAGCCGTTCTTGATCGTGAGAAAGTTATGTCCACAGGCGTAGGAAAAGGTTTCGCAATTCCGCACGGAAAAACAAATGCTGTAAATGAAATTATCGGAGCCTTTGGTAAGATTAAAGATGGGATTGATTATGATGCACTTGATGGAAATCCAGTTAATCTTGTTTTTCTTCTTGTTGGTAAAGATAATTTGATAAGCACACACATAAAATTGTTAAGCAGAATTTCGCGCTTGATGAACAAAGATGATTTTAGAAATCGTCTGATGGAAGCTAACAACGTAGATGAAATTGTTAAACTATTTAGTGATGAAGAGGAACATTTTTTAGAATTGTAATACCATTGTCATCCTGAGCGAAGACGAAGGATGAACTTTCCTATTTTTATTAATTCCATCACACTTCGGCTTCGCTCAGTGTGACGAACATTCAAAACGTCTATGATTAAAGCAATAACCGGAACAAAAGATATACTTCCTTCAGAAATTTCAAGATGGCATTATCTTGAAAATCTTTTAAGGGAAACATTTAAAACTTTTAATTACAAAGAAATTCGCACTCCAATATTTGAAGAGACTGCATTATTTGCTCGCGGAATTGGAGAAGAAACGGATATCGTTAGTAAAGAGATGTACACTTTTAAAGATAGAAGCGAGACAAGCATAACTTTACGTCCTGAAAACACTGCGGGAGTTGTACGATCATTTATTGAACAATCACTCGGTGCACAACAGTCATTAAATAAATTGTATTATATCGGAGCGATGTTCAGACAGGAAAGACCGCAAGCGGGAAGGCTTAGACAGTTTCATCAGTTTGGGGCGGAAGCATTGGGAAGTAATTCACCCTTGCTTGATGCTGAGATGATTCAGATTGCTTTTAATATTTTAAAGAATCTTGGACTGAAAAATTTATCTGTAAAAATTAATTCAATTGGGACTCCCGATGTGAGAGAAAAATACAAATTTTTTCTTCGCAAATATCTTGAGGATAAAAAGGACAAGTTATCTGAAGAGAGCAGAAAAAGATTTGATACAAACATCCTGCGAATATTTGACAGTAAAATTGAAGTTGATCAACAAATAATGAAAGATGCTCCTTCATTACTCCGTTTTTTACCTGAGGAGAGCATAAAAGATTTTGAGATCGTTAAGAATTATCTTTTTAAAGTTGGAATTCCTATTGAAATTGATTCAACGCTTGTACGAGGATTAGATTACTATACACTTACTACATTTGAAATTGTAAGCGGAAGTGTTGGTTCGCAAAGTGCTTTATGCGGCGGCGGCAGATATGACTTGCTTGTTCAAGAACTTGGCGGAAAATTTACTCCCGGTGTAGGTTTTGCAGCGGGAATGGAAAGAATTCTTTTAGCTTGTGAAAATGAAAAATCACTTAAACTTCCGAATGATTCAATAGATGTATATTTGATTAGGATTAATGACGATCTTAAAGTTAAAAGTGAATTCGAATTAGAAATTGCAAATCTTGCCTCAAACCTACGAATAGAAAATTTAAGCTGTGATTATGATTACCATGACCGAAGTGTAAAAGCTCAAATGCGGGAGGCAAATAAATTTAACGCAAAGTTTGTTGTGTTTGTTGGCGGGGATGAATACACGCGCGGTGAATTAAATGTTAAAAACCTTTCTAACGGCGAACAGCAATTAATAAAAATTAACGACTTTGAAAAACTAAAAATGTTATTAAAAAGTTAATGGCATTAAAAAAACCAAAAGAAGTTCCGCAGATTTCCAAAGCACGGGAAAAGAAAATAGATAAGCTTAAAAAAGTTACTCCCACAAAAAAGAAAACAGAAATTGAGTTTAACTGCAAAATTTATTTTCATAAAGATGGAATAAATGGAAAACAGAAATACAGATTTGAAGTTGAAACATTAAAGATTTTTTCATTTCTTAATTACAAACTAACGGTTCAGGCTCGTAAAGAAAAAAAGGTAATTGATATAAGTCTGCTTGGCTTGACAGCTTTAAATGATTATATGGCAAAAGTACAGCCTGCTAATGTTGAAATTGACTTTGAAGAATTATTTGGTGACTACACTGTAAATGTTATTAAGCAGGATGGTAGCATTAATAGTGCACTTGTAAATTTTAATATCTACAAAAAAGAAATTGAAATTATAAAAGAATTCTTACCAGAGAAAAAGAACAACAGTAAATTCTGCATGTTTGAAATTGATAAAGATAATTTTACCTACTCAAAGGAATACAGCAAGTGAGTTTAATAATCGGAAGGAAACCGGTTTTAGAAGCGCTTAACTCCGATGAGGAACTTTCTCAAGTTTTTATTTTATTCGGGCAGGAAGGCGGAATCATAGATGCGATTCGTGCCGCCGCAAAGAAAAAAGGAATAAAAGTTAATCAAGTTCCGTACGAAAAATTTAGACAGATAACGCAAAGTAAAATTGCTCAGGGTGTTGCTGCTATAAAATCATCACAGCGATATTATATACTTCAAGAAATTATTCAATCAGCACAATCCAAAATAGAATTACACAAAAAAGCCCTCTCCTTAGGAGAGGGTTTGGGTGAGGCTTTTCCTCTACTTTTAATATTAGACTCTATCCAGGATACACATAATGTAGGCGCAATTTTACGCAGTGCAGATTGCAGCGGCGTTGATGGAATTATAGTTACAAAACATAATTCCGCACCAATAAACGAAACAGTAGTAAAAACATCTGCGGGCGCAAGTGAGCATGTAAAGATTGCACAGGTAAACAATCTTTCACAAACAATTGATGAACTAAAACAAAATGGTTTCTGGATTGTTGGTTCTTATTTAGAGGGTGCAAAAGACTACACAAAAGTTGATTACAAAATGCCGATTGCTGTGATAGTAGGTAACGAAGAAAAAGGAATAAGAAAACTTACTGCAGATAAATGCGATTACCTTGTTCGTATTCCGATGAAGGGAAAAATCCAATCGTTAAATGTTTCTGTTGCAACCGGTGTTTTACTTTTTGAGATTTTAAGACAAAGAAATATTTAACCTCCCTTTACTTTCAAAAGTTTATTTCATACGTTTGGATATACATTACGGGAGGTGTTATGAAATCTTTGATAGTTTTTCTGTTCATTGTTTTTTCAGCAATCTCAGTATATCCTCAACAATTCAATTCTTTAGATGGAATTGAAGATGAGCAAGGCAACACACAATTGCTTTATCGTTTGGGCGAGCAATACTATATCTACAACCCTGTTTATAAATTTAGCACAAACACACTTCAAGAATCATTATTGATACAGGCTTACTATAATAATTTTCCCGGCGGTGATTTAGCTAAAGCCGTTTTGGATTTTGAATTTTTTCCAAATGATGAAAGCAATTTTATGAATGTTGGTTATGAAATTAATCCTGATAATCATTCATACATTGCAAGAAATGATACGATTGTTTTTAGTGGTTATAATGGTTTTACTGGAGTTGATATTTCAAAACATAATCCGCAAAAGGTATTTGTATTTGGCGGCGGTGGTCCGGTTAGAAGCTGGGATGGAGGGTACACTTTTCCTTTGGATTCAATTCCTGCGGTTACAAACTTTATCCCGATTGCTCTATCAGATTTTGATGATGATATTTTATTTGGATTAAATGAAGAACAGCAGCTTGCAAAAAATGGAGTTGTAGTTGATACTTCAAAAATATTTTGGGACCTATACTCAACATTTTTCTATGATGTAAATCAATTCCACATTTACAGAGTTAATAAAACATATAGCGGATATTCATTAAATGTTTCAAACAACAAAGGCAATGCTTTTACGTGGACAAAAACATACCAGAGTGAAAATCCAATTTTCTTTACAATAGATTCAACGCAATCTGGTGTAGTTTATTTAGCAGATGGAAGAAGGATTTATAAATCGATTAATAACGGATATACTTTTTCTGAATACAAATCCTTGCCAAGCAAACTTATTGGTATTTATAAAAAACCAAACTCAGGAATTCTTTATGCAGCTAGCAAGAATAAAATATTTAGAATAACTCCAGATTCTATTTCAATAATCAAATCACTTCCAACTCCTGTTGAAGAATATGGTTGGTTTCCTTTAGCGATTGGAAACATTTGGGCTTATAACAGTTATTCAATTGAAGAAGGTTTGTATGGCGGGTGGTTTTCTTATTTTGCTGGCACTAAGTTTATGGAAGTAACAAAGGATACAACAATTGAAAATAAAAAATATTTTGTTGTAGAAAATGATTATTTATCAAATATGGTACTTAAACCAAAAATGTTTTTACGTGTGGATTCAACAACCGGTTTTATATATGAGTATTGGCAGGAGCTTAATAATGAGTATTTATTTCATGATTTGAATGCAGAAATTGGGGATACAATAATGCATCCCGGAGTTCCAATAATGCCGTTTTACATTTTAATGGATGAGCAGCCAATCACTTATCTTGGATTAAATACTTTTGAGAGAAATTATATGGAATATCTTCCGTGCAGTTGTTCACACACTTTAATTAAAGGTTTTGGATTAGCAAGAACATTTTTCTTTGAGTTTGGTGGCAGTGAAAATTCTTTAAAAGGCTGTGTAATAAATGGAGTACTTTATGGAGATACAACTGACATTGTTGGTATTGAAGAAGAACAAAATCAAACTCCAACAATATTTAATTTAGAACAAAACTACCCAAACCCATTTAACCCGAGTACGGTTATTAATTACCAATTACCAAAAGCAGGAAATGTAACTTTAAAAGTTTATGATGTTTTGGGAAGAGAAGTTGCTACACTTGTTGATGAATACCAAAATGCAGGAAGTTATGATGTTGAATTCAATCCAGAATCAAGTATCAAGAACCCAGCATCAGGAATATATTTCTATCAACTTAAAGCTGGAAGCTTTACTCAAACAAAAAAAATGATGCTTCTAAAATAATAAAAGGGGGTTGGCTCCTTCATCATGAAAAATAATAAACATATCTTTCAGAAAATGGATTTCTAAAATTGCTGAACATCCAATAAACTAATGGATTTATTTAGTCTGAAACATTAATGATTTATACTTTATGATGATTCTAAACTTAATATCCTCCGGAATAATGTAATATGAAATACATTATTTTTTTTGTTCTTATCACCGTTTCATTTTGTTTTGCTCAAACAATATCACATCTTCTTCCACAGGAACAGTTTCGTAAGTTTCATAAATTAAATGTTGATGACGGACTCTCACAGAATTTGGTGACGTTTATCCATCAGGATAATCAGGGGTTTTTATGGTTTGGCACTGCAGGTGGTCTTGATCGTTTTGATGGAATTGAATTTAAAACTTACCGCAATATTAAAGGAATAAATAAGCAGCCGGTTTATTTTTTCTCTTGCATAGAAAACTCAGACTCTACTTTCTGGATCAGCACTGAATTTGGGTTGATGTTATTTGATCCAATCACTATTTCAGCAGAAATGTTTGTTCCATCTACTTCCCAAACACAAGGTATGGGTTCAAAAGATATTCATTCATTGACTAAAATAAATGACAGCACACTACTCCTGGGAATTACGGGAAAAGGGTTATTTAAATTTGATATAAATTCAAAAAAATTTTCAATTATTTACGATATTAATTCAATGATTGGAAGACCGGCACCTGATATTGTCGGCATAATTCCCAAAGACGAAACCACCGTTTTCGTAATAACAAATAACCAGGTTTTGTTGTACAATCATGATACTCAAAGTATTAAGCCGATAGCCGAATTTCCAAGAAGTGTTTTGGCAAATTGTGCATGGTTTAATAAAGAAATCGGTTCAGTATTGATCGGCACAACGAATGGAGTGTTTGAATTTCAAAACAATATTCTTACGCCTTTAGTTTTTCCCGGTATGAAAAATTTAAAGCAGAAGAGTTTGTCGGTTCATGCAATCCATAAAGATTCTAAAGGCATGTTGTGGCTTGGAATGGAGAATGAAGTTATTGCAATTGATGACGAGAAAGGAGTATCAGTTCTCTATAAAAATAATCCATCAGATCCTTCAAGTATTTTACAAGGAGCAGTCCTTGGATTTTTTGAAGATCGATCGGAAAATCTTTGGATAAGAATTCAAGATAGGGGCGTGTGTCGGGTTGATTTAAAGAAAGAAAAATTTTCTACGATTACCAACCATCCGGGATATCCAAAACAACTTGAAGATCCAATGGTTAGGGATATAACCATAGATAAAAACAACAATCTGTGGATTGCAGGCAACGGAATTACTTTTATTGATCAATTCAATAAAAAAGCAGAATTTCATTTTTCATCATCACCAAATAATTTGTATGCATACAATACAAGACAAATCTATTCATTGAAAGATAATCTGTTAGCCATTCTTGCTAATAAAAAAATATACATCTATAATACATTAACATCGGAAGCAAAAGAATTAAGGATTGATGGATTTGAAATCAATAATGTTTACCGTGCATTTGTCCGCAGCCGCACTGGAAATTTAATATGTGTAACAAAGGAAAGTATTTTTGAAATTGATGCTATCCAGAGGCGTTTTATAAAAACCTTAATAAATTTTTCTGAACAATTATTTATTCCTTCCATCGCAGTTGTTGATGATTTTATAGAAGATGCAAATGGAAATTTATGGATAGGCACAAGCCACGGTCTTCTGTACCGGAACGAATTACAAAATTCATTTCAGTTATTTTCAGACACAAGTAAACATACAATCATATTGCCTGAACCAACTGTTACATCACTTGCTATATCAGACGAAGAGATTTTATGGATAGGCACCACAGCAGGTTTGTACAAGTATGATCTTCACAAACAGACAATCAAAGGATATCATGTAAAAGACGGATTACCAAATGATAAAATCTGGAGTATTGCGGTTGATAAAAAGGGAGGAATATGGGCTACAAGCAACCGCGGATTAATAAGACTGCAAGAATTGCCGGATGGAAAATTTTTAATCCGTTCTTATTCAATAGATGATGGACTTCCTTCAAACGAATTCAATATGGCAGTTGTTGCAACGGACTCTAAAGGTGTATTTTATTTTGGAACCCCAAACGGTATTGTCTATTTCCATCCCGATTCAGTTGTGGATAATCCAAATAATTCTCCAATTGTTATTACGGATTTTAAAATTAATGGAGTTTCTATTCCTACCGAAAACGAAATTTCGTTTACCAATGAAATCCAAATCCCGTATGAAAAAAAAGTTTTTTCGTTAAGATATGCTTTGCTTGATTTCACTGATCCTTTAAGAACCCAATATCAATATAAGCTGGATGGATACGATGACCGCTGGATTCAAGCAGGCAAAAGGCGTGAAGCAATTTATACCAATCTTGATCCCGGCAAGTACACACTGCTTATAAAAGCAACTAATAGTGATGGAGTGTGGATTGAAAAACCGTTTTCAATAATTATAGAAATTATACCACCATTTTGGATGACCTGGTGGTTTCGTGTGATAATTATTTTGAGTTTAATAGGCATTGTTGGCAGTTCTGTTCGTTATCTCGAACTCAAAAAGATTAAACAAAAAATAAAAAAGCTGGAAGAGAAACAGGCTCTTGAAAAAGAACGGACAAGAATAGCGCGCGATATGCATGATGAAATTGGTGCGAACCTTACCCGCATTTCAATACTCAGCGGAATCATTAATTCTCAGTCGGATAAAGAAAAGAACGATGTTTCTTTAAATCAAATAACTCATTCAGTTAATGAAACCATTGAAAAACTTGATGAGATTGTGTGGGCTGTAAATCCGTCTAATGACAATTTAAAAAACCTGACAGCCTACATAAGCGAATACGCCGAGAATTTTTTTGACGCATCAGAAATTAAATGCCGATTCTCCTTACCGGATACTATTGATGAAATAAATTTAACTTCAGAAAAAAGACATCATCTTTTTCTTATCATTAAAGAAGCCTTAAACAATGTGCTTAAATACTCACAAGCCAGGAGAGTTACCATTTCATTGATTATTGAGTCATCTTTTTTTACTCTTACTATTAAAGATGATGGGATTGGATTCTCTCCTGAATCTATTTCATCAACAGGAAATGGAATTAAGAATATGAAAGAAAGAATTAGTTTAATCGATGGTGAGTTTGAATTAATTAGTGCAGCAGGTGAAGGTTCAGAAATACGTTTGAAGATATTTATTTAGGAGGAGTCAGGAATCAGAAGTCAGGAGTCAGAAGACGGAAGTCAGAAGACAAAAGTCAGAAGTCAGAAGATAGGAATTGGGAGAGAGTATTTAGTGGGAAAAACTTGACTGGCAAAATAAAATTAGTCACTAAATTGAAAGGAATAGATAAATGAAATCTCAATCTTTTACTGAATTAATCGTCTGGCAGAAAGCTCATCGGTTTGTGTTGACCGTTTATGAAATCACAAAGGGTTTTCCTAAAGAGGAAATCTATGGACTATCATCACAATTCAGAAGAGCTGCTGTTTCAATACCTGCTAATATTGCTGAAGGTTACAGAAAAAGAAGTAAAAAGGATAAAGTTAAGTATTTCAATATCGCAGAAGGTTCTTTAGAAGAGTGTAAATATTATTTGATCCTTTCTAAGGATTTAAATTATGTAATTGATAACAATGATGCATTCAGCTTAGCCGAAGAAGTAAGTAAACTCTTATTTGCATACTCTAAAGCAATCCTAAATTCTGACTCCTGATTTCTGACTCCTGATTCCTGACTCCTGACTTCTGTCTTCTGAATTCTGGGAATAACATCTTTATGCGATTGGTAGAAAACTCAGATAATAATATCTTTAAGCAACAAAAATGTGTTATGATGGAAATCAAAGTAGCTATAGTTGAAGATAACGATGGAATAAGAGAGAGTCTCTCAATTCTAATTTCCGGCTCAGCCGGATTCGAATGTATTGCTGCATTCAATAACTCAGAATTGGCAATTGATCGAATACCTTCTCTGAATGTTGATGTAATACTGATGGACATAAATCTTCCCGGTAAAAGTGGAATAGAATGCACAAGAATTCTGAAAGCAAAAAATCCGAAACTTCAAATAATTATGCAGACGGTTTATGAAGACAGCGACATGATTTTTGAATCACTGAAAGCCGGAGCGAGTGGTTATTTACTTAAGCGCACACCACCTGTAAAACTGCTTGAAGCAATAGAAGAGGTATATAAAGGCGGCTCGCCAATGTCCAGTCAGATTGCAAGAATGGTAGTTGAATCTTTTCAGGCAAAAATTAAAGGAGATAATAATTTGCCGTTGTTAACAGATAGGGAAGAAGAAATTATTATTCATCTTTCTAAGGGATACAGGTATAAAGAAATTGCGGATAAATTATTTATCAGCATAGATACTGTCCGATCTCACATCCGAAATATTTA
Organism: Ignavibacterium sp.; assembly: GCA_018059515.1. Taxonomy (GTDB): domain Bacteria; phylum Bacteroidota; class Ignavibacteria; order Ignavibacteriales; family Ignavibacteriaceae; genus IGN3. The sequence continues at coordinate 6,665 of JAGOXU010000042.1, read as the reverse complement.
TGAAAAACTTCAAGTCCGCTCACGCACAGATGCTGTTCTAAAATATTATAAAAAATAATATCAGCCGTTTACTCTCAGTCTTCTAAATTTTGCACAAACACATGGTTAAAGCGTGTAAATCATCGTTCGTAAATTCAGGATGCTGACATACGAGTAGAATAAATTTATTCCATCCATCCTTATAAAATCACATTAAAATGCGATTGATACCTTGCTAATCTTCAGTTAGAATTCATCAAAACATTTATAACATTATTAACTAATTAAAGGAAACGAAATGAAAAAGTATGTTTACTTATTTTCTCTTTGCCTCTTTTCCGTAACAACAAATGCACAAATTGTTTGGGAACCAACAGGACTTAATGTTGGAGCCAGCAGCATTAAAGTTTCTGGGAATGGTATCGTATTCGCTGGAGGTCTTGATGGTAAATTATATAAGTCAACGGATAATGGAGATAACTGGAGTACTATAATTGTTGGTACTTCATATCAAATTCAGGATATCGCATTTGCACCTAATGGTTATATGTTCTTAACTACCGGAGAAAATCAAACCGGAGATGGTGTTTTTAGCTCTGCTGATGGCGGTGCAACATGGCAGCAATGCTCGCAAACCGCAGGTTTTGAGACAAGAGATGTTAAAATTAAATCTAATACAATTTATGTCTCCACTTATGACCATGGATTAGGAAAGTCAACTGATAATGGAGTAACCTGGCTGCCTGCTAGCAGCCCAGTTCCTGTAGATAATTGCGGTGCGTTTAATATAACTAATAACGGAACACTTCTTTTAGCTGTTAAAGAAAGTGGAGGAATTTACCGCTCAACCGATGATGGAGCTACCTGGATTCTTACAAATATGAACCAGAGTCCTGAGGTTTATTCTTTAACAGTTGCTACCAATAATTACATTTATGCCGGTACTGCTGATGAAAACCACGATGGAATTTACAGATCTACAGATGATGGAAATTCCTGGACAAAAATTAAATCTGATAATAATGAATATTATATGGAAGGAATAGTAGCATCGGGTGGGAAAATTTATGTAGGTGCAATGGGTATTGGTGTTTTAAGTACTTCTGATTATGGAATTAATTGGGACTTACATAACCAAGGTTTTCAAAATTTAATTGGTTTTGCACTAGCAATTGGGCCAGATGGAACTATTTATGCTACAACAGTTGAAAACGTTTACAAAAGCACGGGAACCACTTCAGTCAATGCTGAAAATCTGATACCAAATGATTTCAATTTAAAACAGAATTTTCCAAATCCATTCAACCCAAGTACAACCATTCAATATACAGTAGGCAACCTGCCTACCGGACAGGCAGGTACACAATTCGTTTCACTAAAAGTTTATGATGTATTGGGAAATGTAGTTGCAACTCTTGTTAATGAAGAACAACATGCAGGCGTACATTCAGTTAACTTTGAAGCATCACGGATATGCAGCGGAGTTTACTTCTATAAACTTGATGCTGGTGAATTTTCTGAAACTAAATCAATGATACTAATTAAGTAATAAAAAATTCTATTAAATAATTAAAAGGAAAAACCATGAAAAAAATAATATTTCTTTTTGTACTTCTATCTGTTACAACTCTGATTGTTGGATGTGGAGGAGGTTATAATTTAACCAGGTATGAAAATGCACCATCACTTGGTTCAAGTAAAGAATTTAATGATGATGAAGATTTAGCTGAAATCCAATTAGATATGGTTTCAATAATTATCGATCTTGCTATTGGTCAAGACGATGTTAAAAATGAAAAATTTTGTCTTCAGACTCTTGAGAAGTTAGAAAACCATGATGAAATAGAATACTGCTCTTATTCAGTTGACAATAAAAAGAACCTTGAATCTTCTTTGGGCGATTTAGGTACCATCGCTGAAAAGTTAGTTTGGGAAAATGATTATTACGTTTACCTGATCAAGAATTCTGAAGGAACAAAAATTTATTACTATGACAGCGTTTATAACAGCGGTACGCTATATGACCTAAATTAATTTTAACGCAGACAATTAAGCGGAGAGTTTATTTCTAAAGGCTTAATGCTGAAATATTTTTTGAAAAAAATATTTTTAATCAAATATCGGTAAAGGACCAGGCAATAAATAAGAATTAATAAATTCCTCTTATCAAATGAGTGTGGTGTAGTTTGATCTTTAAAGATATTTTTTTTTGAATCGTTGATTATCAAAACTATTAATATTAGTTTTCTACAAGTTCACCTTAACTTCTAACATCTTTAAGGAGGTTCTATGTTCAAAACACTACTTTCCATTTTTGTTTCTTTTTTATTAACTGCACTCCTATACTCACAAGGCGAATATTCTCAACAGTATATTGAAGAAAACGGAGATGGTGCAAAAACAATAATTTCCAGCTATGATGAACTGCAAGTCGCTTTGGGTTGGACAAGCATTACTGCTGCACCCGAACCTTTTGGCAGATCTATTGGGGGAGTTATTGGTAATTATATATATGTATTTGGGGGACAGGCAAATAATAGCATGGCAGCTGCCTATAGTATATCTGCAAATACCTGGAGTGCATCAACAGTTCCAACTGATCCTGGTTATAACTGCGGATTTGTTGTTACCGGAAGCGAACTTTATAAGATTTCCGGAACAAGTGCAGTAACTACCATGGAAAAATTTACACCTGATGGAACAGGTACAGGTACCTGGACTGTCCTAACGGGCGGACCAACAGATGTAATGAATGCTCAAAACGCTGCTGCCTGGGACGGTGGAGATTACATTTATGTTCACAGTTCCAATTACAGTACAACTGCTCCAGCTTCTTATTTATCAAGGTATAGTATTTCCGGAAATTCCTGGTCAAACCTTACACCAACCTCAATCATTAAAAGATATCCGGGTTTGGTTTATCATAATGGCTTTCTTTATCTGGTTGGTGGATTGGTTCTTACCGCTGACGATCCTACTCTATGTATGAAGTATGAAATTGCAACAGATACATGGAGCGCAATTGCTTCATTACCTGAAGCAGTTAATTTCTCTAAGTGGACTACTACTGTTGCAGCTGGTAAGATTGTGCTGGTTGGGTCCGGAGGTGGCTACTCAACTTATCCTTCCAATCCAAAAGTATTTTATTATGATGTTGCAACAAACGTATGGGCTTATGATGGTGATACTCCGGCAATTAGAGGATTAGCACTTGCATTTTATCTCCCATCTGAAAGCAAAATTTTCTTCGGTGGTGGAAATGAAGGAGGTACATCTACAAATTACCAGGCAACATGCTGGAATGGTGACGGTGGTTTTATTCCTGTTGAACTTACATCATTTACAGCAAAAATTAGTAATGGAAATGTTATTCTAAATTGGATAACTGCAACAGAAATAAACAACCAGGTTTTTGAAGTTGAAAGAAAAACTGCTGATGGTCAATACATTACTATCGGTCACGTTCAGGGTAACGGAACAACTACTGAAAGAAAAGAATACTCATTTACAGATGCTAATGCTCAAATTGGCAATTATACATATAGACTAAAACAAGTTGATTTTAATGGTACATTTGAATACAGCAATGAAATATTTGTTGATGTAACTGCTCCTTTAGAATTTGCTTTAGATCAAAATTATCCAAATCCTTTCAACCCAACAACAACAATTAATTTTTCAATTGCAGAACCATCATTTGTTAAATTAGCTGTTTACAATTTATTGGGTGAAGAATTAAAAGTTCTTAAGAATGAAAATATGAGTGCAGGTACATTTAATGTTAGCTTTGATGCAGAATCATTACCAAGTGGAATGTATTTATACAAAATTGAAACTGCACAATACACAAGCGTTAGAAAAATGATGTTGATGAAATAAAATTTAACGTCTTTTAATTAAATTAATATAACCCTCAGCACAAAAATGTTGAGGGTTTTTTGTTTAGTGTTTGATTAATAAATCATTTTATCTGAATTTAGCTATCAAAATTATTTAGGTGTTTTATGAAAATCTTGATCAATGTTTTATTCATTTTTAGTCTAACAATCTTTGCTTTTGCACAAAATTTTCCAGACAGTGAAACAGATGGAAAATATTATGAAGTGAATGGTGCAAAAATATGGACTGTAAGTTTTGGAACAGGCGAACCAATATTTTTTATTGCCGGCGGTCCAGGCAATGCGCATTATTATTTAAGAGCTTTTGATTCATTATCAACTACAAATACTCTTGTTTACTTTGATGCTTTTGGTCGAGGTAAATCTGATACTGCAAAAAACGTAGGTGAATATTCTTTGCAAAGAGACGTTGAAGATCTTGAGGCTTTGCGAAAAGAAATGGGCTATAAATCATTTAGTATTTTAGGACACTCTTACGGCGGAGTTGTTGCGCAGGCTTATGCAATTAAATATCCGGATAATGTTTCTCACTTAATACTTGCAAATTCATTCCACAGTTTTCTTATGTGGCAGGAAAACTGTGATAATTCAAATCACGAAATAAAAACCAATTACCCGGAAGTTTGGTCTGATTTAATGAAAGTACGGGAAGAAGGCGCAGTTTCAAGCGATCAAAATCATCAGGATATTTACAGCCGTGTACCGTATGGATTTTTATACGCCTACAATCCGGAAAATTTTAGACGAAGCGGACGTAAACCATATCCAAATTTTATGAACACTAAATTGTATTATCAAATGGTTGGAAAAGATGGAGATTTTTTGGTTAGTAATGATATCGGCAATTTTGATTTCAGAAAAGGATTAAAAAATTTAAAAATGCCAATCCTAATTTATGGTGGAAGATATGATCGTGTTGCAGTTCCGTGGATGATGGATAAGTATAAAGAATACTGTCCGCAAGCGAAGTATGTGATATTTGAAAAAAGCGGACACAATCCGCAAGTTGAAGAACCTGAAGCAACTTTAAAGCTGATAAGAGATTTTTTCAATAAGTAGTTTTCTTTTTTTCTTGTGATATAGTAACCAAGCAATAAATTTTTTCTCAAAAGATGATATATAAAATAAAATAGAATCAAATAAACAAACTGAAAAAGATATTTACAACTTAAATTTTATAGTTCTTTTGCTTAAAAGAAATAATTAATTGTTGCTGATTTTTATCAATCTATTACAAATTCTGCACTCAATCATAAAAAATTTTGTTAAGTTTGATGAGTAAATAAAAAGAATTATCGGAGAAAAATTATGCATTCAAAAATTATCCCAGCAGTTAGAACCAATAACATTACTTACGCAGTTAGAGATATTGTTGTTCTTGCAAATAAGGTTGCAAAAACAGGAAAAGAAATGTTGTATTTAAATATCGGCGATCCAAATCTTTATGATTTTGTTCCGCCAAAACATCTTATTGAGGCAACTTATCAGGCAATGTTAAAAAACTTAAATGGTTATGCTCCTTCATCAGGAATAAAAGATGCTGTTGATGCAATCGAGAGAGAAGCTGAAAGAAAAGGAATAACAAACGTTCACGATATTTTTGTAACAACAGGCGCAAGCGAAGCGATTGAAATCTGTTTAACCGCCTTAGTAAATGATGGAGAGAATGTCTTAACACCATCACCAGGATATCCACTTTACACTGCTATTTCAAGCAAACTTCAGATGATGGAAAATCCTTATTACTTAGATGAAGAAAACGGATGGCTGCCTGATATCGAAGACATCAAATCAAAAATAAATGATAAGACAAAAGGAATTATTCTTATCAATCCTAACAATCCAACCGGCTCACTTTACACAAAAGAAAATCTACAGCAAATAGTAGATCTTGCACTTGAGCATAATCTTGTAATCTTTGCTGATGAAATTTATGATAAGCTTTTATTTGATGGTAAAGAGCAGATTTCAATTGGATCTTTAAATAAAGATGTAAGCTGCATTACGTTTGGCGGATTGTCAAAAAATTATATGGTTCCCGGTTTTAGAATTGGCTGGGGAATTGTTAGCGGAAGAAAAGAAATTCTTGCTGATTATATAGAAGCAATTAATAAAATCCTGCGGGCAAGATTATCTGCAAATCACCCTGAGCAATATGGAATTAAACCTTCGCTCGAAGGAAATCAAGATCATCTTACAGAAGGAATGAAAAAACTTACCAGACGCAGAGATTTAACTGTAGAGATGTTAAATGCAATTCCGGGTATTTCTTGCGTAAAACCAGAAGGTGCATTTTATGCATTTCCGAAATTAGAAATGAAACAACCCGATGCGCATTTTGTTTCTGAGTTGATAAAAGAAACCGGAGTTGTAGTTGTTCCCGGCAGTGGATTTGGGCAAGTTCCCGGAACAAAACATTTTAGAGTTGTGTTTTTACCAAATGAGCAAATTCTTGAAAAAGCCTACAAAGCTATTGGTGAGTTTTTTGTGAAATATCAGGAAAAGTTTTCTGATTTGGTTGAAGCTTAATTTAAATCATTACTCAAGTCATTTCGAACCTGCGTTTTCCGGCAGGCAGGCGAAGTGAGAAATCTGTTTAATAATTCATAAAAGATTTCTCACCGACTAAAGTCGGGTTCGAAATGACTTTTCTAATTCACATTTCTTCATTTTCCTTTCTTGATTGACTAAACCACTTTATCTATATTTGAACCTCATTTAATTCATTATTAATAGACGGAATTGTGGATAATTGTAAAGTAACGACGCTTTCGAACGGTGTAAAGA